>CAMTXD010000104.1:0-10278 GCA_947085625.1 uncultured Gallionellaceae bacterium
AGAGGTTGAAGATGTGAGAGAAAAAGCAAAAATTGTGCGGAAGGCGTAGTCACTCTACGTTGACAAACAATTTTTGCTTTTTCTCGCGCAGATTCAGCCTATTGAACAGCCGCAGTAGAGGGCTAATGGAAAATCTGGGTTCAACCCGCTTCCAGCAATTGAACCGCGAACCGCACTAAATCCACGCCGCTCTTCAATTGAAGCTTATCCTTGAGATTGGCGCGATGAGCCTCGATGGTCTTGACGCTGCGGTTGAGTTTTTCGGCAATCTGGCGAGTGCCGAAGCCCAGTCCGATCAAGTGCAGGATAGCGAACTCGCGTTCGCTAAGGCCTGCGATAGGAGAGGGTTCGATGTTTTGAGCCGTTACCAGCCGCTGCGTTAATCTGCTGTGCATGGCGGTGCTGAGGTAGATATTTCCCGCCAATATCTGTTGTACGGCCAGCAGGATATTCCGGGTGCCTTCCTGCTTCATGAGGTAGCCGTTGGCGCCGGCCCGCAAGGCGCGTTCCGCGAACAGGGATTCATCATGCATGCTCAGGGTCAGAATCGAGAGTTTCGGAAACTGCTGCCGGAGGATTTTGATCAGATCCAAGCCCGAATCTCCATTTAGTGAAATGTCGACGATGGCCAAGGCATGTTCACACGTCAACATGGCCGCTAACGCCTCTTTGGCGTTGGACGCCATGCAGCAAAGGTGGAGGTTGTTCTGAAGGTTAAGAAATTGGGCCATGCCTTCGCGCACGATGGGATGGTCGTCAACCATCAGTATGCGGGCCTTGCTGTGCCCGCTAATTGTGTCGGCGCTCAATCTGTTTTCTCCTTTGGTCAGGGGGTATGACGGCAACCGTAGGGTATATGACGACAACCGTCGTGCCGCCTTGCGGATTTTTCTCTATTTCAAAGCTCCCCCCAAGCAGGCTTGCCCGGAAGCGCAGGCTATGCATGCCCAGCCCCTGGCCCTGCGTAATTGATTCAGGATCGAAGCCGATGCCATCATCGCTGATCGAGAGGCGGTGATTATCGTTGACGCAGGCCAGGTCGATCCAGAGATGATGGGCCTGGCTGTGTTTTACTGCGTTATTGATGGCTTCCTGGGCAAACCGGTACAAGTTGATCGCGACCAGCGGGTCGCTTACCTGCGCCTCTGGGTCTGCGCGTAAAACACAGGTCATTCCCTTCGGCGATCGGGCGTTGTCCGCCAACTGCTCAAGCGCCGCCGTGAGGTCCTGAGATTCCAATGCCGCCGGGTAAAGCCCTTTCGAAATTCTGCGGGTCATGTCGATCGACTGGTTGACCAATTCCACAATGCTTTGCGCAGCGTCAGCCTCCGGTTGCCCTCGATCATTGAGTTTCTGCTGCAAAGCCGCACCAAAGAATGCAATGCTAGTCAGGTGCTGGCCCAAGCCATCGTGTAATTCCCGGCCGATGGTTTTCTGCTGGGCTTCGCTCACCTGGATTAACGCGGCTTCCAGGCGTTCACGTTCAGCTATTTCCTGCTGCAGGGCGGCGTTGGTTTTTACCAACTCTTCGGTGCGCTCCCTGACCCGTTGCTCCAACTCGTCGTGCGCGCTTTTGATTTCCGCCCGCGAGCGACGCTGTTCGGTCGTAGAGGCGGCTAACAGAAGCCCGGTCACGGCGAGCACGTTGACGAATATGCACCAGCCTACCAGACTGTCCACGGACGAACCGACAGCAAAGGGCCCAGTTCCTTGAGTTGTACCCCAGATGGCCAGCACCGAGATGACACCTGTAACCAGGGTGGCCCCCCAATGATCGAAACGCAGCGCCCCCCAAATAACGAAGGGAAAGACCGCGAGTGCTGCCGGATAGTAGCCATGTCCCGCCAACTCGGGTGTGGCAAAGATCATGTAGCTGACGACCAGGAGAAGAGCGAGCAGGCTCACGGCCTCAACTATTTTCAGCGATGAAAGAGCCGGGCGAGGGTGGCTGAGCAACACCAGCAGGGGCGGTGCTACCACCAGCACGCCCATCATGTCCCCCAGCCACCATTTCAACCACACCGAGGCATAATCGCCGAAGGGAACTATGCCTCCCAGGGTCAAGGTGGCCACACCAACGGAAGCGGCGATCATGGTACTAAAAATGGCGGCCAGGACGATCAAGGCGAATATGTCACGCCGACGCTCCAGCGTGATCCTGAAGCCCGCCAGGCGTTGCAACAGGAAAGCGCCGAGCACTGGCTCCAGGACATTCCCAACGGCGATACCGGCGGCAAGAATAATCGGTAACCCCGTCCAGGCATTGGCCAGGAAGGCGCCCACGGCGACGCCAAAAGCGATGCGGTAGCCAAAAACCAGGATAGCCACCAGCGCAATCCCGCTTGGCGGCCAGACCAAGGTTACCGTGTCACCAACAACGGCAAACATAAGCCCGGCTTGCGCGGTGGCGAAATACAGGAAGGCCACGCCTATTAAGCGTACAAAAAAGCCGGCGTCCATTTCACTGTTCTTCATGAATGACAAAAGCCCGGCGAATAAAAAAGTAATGGAATAATAGGGGAATCAAAGGGGTTAGGCTCTCATGGCACTAGTTTAAGCGCAAAAACCTTTCGCCTGGCGAGAGTTTGGTTCCTCCCCCTTCAAGGTCAGGATGGGGATGGGTTGAATTGCGCGGGACAGCTACAACCCTATCCCCACCCTAGCTCTCCCCTTGAAGGGGCGGGGATGCGGAGTAATTTTCGAGTCGCGACACTAATTGTTATTTGCTTGGAGGCACGTAGCCGGAAGGCATTTCCGCTCCGGCGCCAAAGAAGTAAGCTTCCATCTGCCCGACCAGATATTTGCGCGCCTGGGCATCGGCCAGGTTCAAGCGATTTTCGTTGACCAGCATGGTCTGGTGCTTGAGCCACGCCGCCCACGCTTCCTTCGACACCTGTTCAAAAATACGCTGCCCCAGTTCGCCCGGATAGGACGGGCGTTCCAGACCTTCCGCCTCGCGCCCGAGTTTTACGCACTGCACCATTCTTGCCATCTCAACTTCTCCTATCGCTTATTCTGAATTTTGATTGTGGCACTAACGGGCACGACGTAAGTCACCCCCTGATAATAAAAAATCATGAAACATCATGCCCGTTTCCCGGCCCCTCGCTGCGCTCTCCCCAGCCCTCTCCCAGCGGGAGAGGGGTACGGGGTCTCGCTGCGCGAGTTTCACGTTAATATGAATACCCGAAAAACTAAATCACAAGTTCCTCAGAAAAACCTTGGAACGCCGCTGGTAGTTGTACAGCAACTTCTTCTGTGCCGGAAGTTGTTCCACATCTGTTTCCGTGAAACCACGCTCGATGAACCAGTGCGCGGTGCGTGTGGTCAGCACAAGCAGTTGGCGCAAGCCCTGTGCCTGCGCCTTGGCTGTGATGTGGCGGAGCAGGGCATCGCCGTAACCCTGCTTGCGGTAGCCGGGCTGCACCGCCAGGCAAGCCAGTTCGGCGGCCTGCTCATCGGCAAACGGATACAGCGCGGCGCAGCCGATGATGCGGTGGTCATGTTCCAGCACCACGAAATGGTCGATCTCACGTTCCAGCCGCTCGCGCCCGCGCCGCACCAGAATGCCTTCGGCTTCCAGCGGTTGCAGCAGTTGCAATATGCCGCCGACATCCGCAATAGTTGCATCGCGCAAGGTGTTGAGCGTGCTTTCTACCACCATGGTGCCGACGCCGATGTCGCTGAATAATTCCTCCAAGATAGCGCCATCCAGATGGCGGCTGATCAGGTGCGTGCGTGCCACGCCCGCCTCGCAGGCACGCACCGCGCACGGCAGGAACAGCGCCACATCGTCCGGCAGTTTACGCTTGGCGGACAGGATGGTGTCGGCGTCGGCCACAGTCAGTTCGCGCAACAATTCGCCCTGCTGGTCCAGCACGCCATCGGTATCCATCAAGAAGATTAACTTATCTGCATCCAGCGCGATGGCGGTTTGCGTGGCCACGTCTTCCAGCGTGAGGTTGAACACTTCACCGGTGGGCGAATAACCGAGCGGCGACAGCAGCACCACTTCGTTGTGTGCCAGCCGGTCTTTAATCGCGGCCACATCCACCTTGCGCACGCTGCCAGTATGCAGCAGATCCATGCCGTGGATCACGCCCATCGGCTGGGCGGTGATGAAGTTGCCGCCGGCCACGCGGATATCGGCGTTGGCCATGGGCGAATTAGCCAGGCCCATGGATAGCAGCGCCTCTATCTCCACGCGCACGCGGCCGACCGCTTCTTTTACGCATTGCATGGTTTCCACATCGGTCAGGCGAATGCCGTGGTGGTAGTGGCCCTCAAGGTTGTTGCGCGACAGATGCTGTTCGATTTGCGGGCGTGCGCCGTGCACCAGCACCAGCCGCACGCCGAGGCTGGCCAGCAGGTTGAGGTCATGGGTCAGCTCGACAAACTTGCCGTCCGCCACCACCTCGCCGCCGAAAGCCGCCACGAAAGTGCGGCCACGAAAGGCATTGATGTAAGGCGCAACCGAGCGGAACCAAGCAACAAATTGGGGAGCGACAAATTCGGCAGAAACGGGAGGAGATTGTTGTGGCATGGATTTATTTACTAAAATTCAGGATGGTTTCGTAAAGCGTTTTACGCCCGCTTTCTTTGCGGCCTTGTGCAAATCTTCATCCAGCGTTGCCAGCGGCAAGCCTGATCGCAAAGCCAATTCAAGGTAGGATGCATCGTAAGCGGATAGTTTATAACGCCGCGCCAACTGGAGGGTGTCCACCAGCGCGTGCGAGAAAGTGGCCGCATCCACTTCAATATCTACGCCCTCCAGCATTTCAAGAAATACCCCGCTGCGCGCTTCCATCACCAGGCCTTTTGCTTCCGACCTGGCAATCACATTTGCCACCTCCAACCCCCATGTCGCCGGCACAAGGGCGCTGGCGGTCTTCATTGCGTCCAGCACGTTGCCGGCATATACCAATTCCTGTGGTTTGCCATCGCCGAAGAACCAGCGCATGGTCACAGAATTATCGAGGACAAAGTTCACGCGCGGCCTTCTTCGATGAGCTTCTTGATGTCAACTCCTCGCACCGGGTCGGCCAGCATGAAGGCCTTGAGCTTCTCCACCGTCGCCAGCTTGTCCTTCGCCTTCGCGCCCAAACTTGGCACCAAATCCGCGATGGCTTCCCCGCGATTGGTGATAGTAAAGCTTTTGCCCGTCTTCACCTGGCGCAGCAATTCAGGGAGTTTTGTTTTCGCCTCATATGAACCAATTTCAATCTTCATGATTTTTCGCAAACATTAAAATTACGTGCAGACCAGTATATAGACCAGTTCATTTGAAGTAAAGCCAGAGAGTCACTTGCTAAAGCTTCGTTGTGTATTATTGTGGCATCGTTTATAGTTAACCATGTGCTTAACCGAGCAGAAGTTTTTTCACCGATGAAACTGGCGCAACGTAAAATCAAGTGGCTGTCCCGGCTGATGCTGGGGCTGGTGCTGTTCGCGCAAGGAATCGTTGCCGCGAACGCTTGTGTTGCGCCTAGCGCCAGTCCGGTGCAGGCTTACAGCATCGAACAGAATGCTGGAGCCATGCCTTGCCACGAGAAAGAAACCACCAACGCTAATGCCTGTCTCGGGCATTGCACTCAGCCCGACCGGATCAGTGTGGATCAGCACAATGTGCCGATTGCCGCGCCGGTCAGTGTAGCCAGTTGGGTAACTATCCGGTTGCAAGCGCAATCCATGCGTCCGGCCAACTCTCCCGAATATCTGGCGCTGAATACTGGCCCGCCCATTTCCATTCGTTTCTGTTCCTTCCTGATTTAGCCTATCCCTGCGCCTGACTGCTCCGCTGCTGCGGAGCATCTGGTCGCGCGCTGATCTCTCGCGTAGTCTGTTGCCGCCACCGTGCGGCGCAAGTTGGAGCGTCATTATGGAAAAGCAATTAATAATTATTTCTTGTGCGTTGTGGCTGGTCGTGCACCAGGCATGGGGCGAGGAGTCTGCGCATCAGCCGGGTGCCGGGGTCGAGGAGCTGCTCGATCTGGCGCAGAAGCAGAACCCAGAATTGGCTACCATGCGCCTCGAAGCTGAGGCAGCGACGGAGCGCATCTATCCCGCCGGTGCGTTGCCGGATCCGGTATTTCGGATACAGCTGCAAGATATTACTAACAGGGGCAGCACTGCCCCAAACTTGTTGCCCAGTCAGGTGGGCAGTACCTACTACCGTGTCATGCAAACCGTGCCCTACTGGGGGAAGCGTGACCTGAAGCGTGAAGTGGCCAAAGCCGAGGCCAGCCAGGCGCAGGGACGCACCAGCGTGACCTGGGCCGAGTTGTCGGCCAGGATCAAGACGGTCTTTGCCCAGTATTACTTAGTCAGCCACAGCAAAAATTTGACCCAGGAGATTCTTGGCCTACTTACCAACCTTGAACGCATTGCCCAGTCGCGTTATGCCACTGGCTTGGCGGCGCAGCAGGATGTGATCCGCGCCCAAGTCGAACTGACTGGCCTGCGCCGCGATCTGGTGATACTGGAGACGGAGCATCACCACGCCATGACCCGCCTCAATACACTATTGCGCCGCGCGTCGGAGGCGCCGCTGGCGGAACCGCAGCGCCTGCGCCTGCTGCCCGCGCCCGACAAGCTGGCGTTCGATGCGCTGGAAGACAGGCTAAAAACCAAGAATCCACAATTATTTACCCTGGATGCGCAGGTTACGGCGGCAGAAAAAGGCCGTGCGCTGGTGTTAAAGAACCGCTACCCGGATTTTACCTTTGGCGTGGCGCCAACCCAGATGGGCGGACAGGTCAAGGAGTGGGAGCTGATGGTTGAGTTGAATATCCCGTTGCAGCAGCAGTCGCGCCGCTCACAGGAGCGGGAGGCGGATACTCTGCTAGCGGCAGCGCGTTCACGCAAGGCAGCGACAGCTAACCAGTTGCTAGGCGACCTGGCCGAGAGCTTATGGTCCCTGGACGCGGCGCGGCGGATCGAGACGCTCACCGCGACCAGCTTGCAGCCGCAGGCGGAAGCCACGTTTCAGGCGGCGCTCATTGGCTATCAAACGGGCAAGGTGGATTTCGCCACCCTGCTTGATGCGCAGCGGCAAATCCTCAAGGCCAAACTGGATGTGTTGAACGCGCAGGCGGAAGCGCAAGTGCGTCTGGCGGAAATTGAAAAATTATTAGGGGAAGAATTATGAAGCGCGGAACGGGTTTTGTATTGGCATCGGTGGCTGTGGCCGCCGCGCTAGTGCTTGCTTACTGGATGGGGGGGCAGTCTTCAGTCCTCAGTCCTCAGTCCTTAGTTCAGCGTGAGCCTGAGCGCAAGCTGCTTTATTACCGCCATCCGATGGGGCTGCCCGACACCTCACCGGTGATGAAGCAAGACTCTATGGGCATGGACTATATTGCCGTGTATGAGGGCGGGGACGATGCGCCATCGCCCGAGACGAGCAATCAGATAAAAATTAGTACAGAGAAGGTACAGAAGCTTGGCGTGAGAACCGAGGCCGCGACACTGCGCGTGTTGACGCAAACCGTGCGCGCCGTCGGCCGCATCGAGCCGGACGAGCGCCGCGTTTATACCATCGCGCCGAAGTTCGAGGGCTGGGTCGAGCAGCTCTACGTCAATGCCACTGGCGACGTGGTGAAAACCGACCAGCGGCTATTCGAGGTTTACAGCCCCGAGCTGATTGGAGCGCAGCGCGAATACCTGATCGCGGCACAGGGCGTGGCAGCGATGCAGGATGCCGTGCCGGAGGCCCAGGCCGGTATGAAGGAGTTAGCGCAGGCCAGCCTGCAGCGCCTGAAAAACTGGGACATCACTGAGGAAGATCTGCGGCGCTTACGCGACACAGGAGAAGTCAAGCGCACCATCGCCTACCGCTCACCCGTGCATGGCGTCGTCCTCGACAAACCAGCGCTGAAAGGCATGCGCTTCATGCCGGGCGAGATGATGTACAAGATTGCCGACCTGTCCACGGTGTGGATCATCGCCGACGTGTTCGAGCAAGACATCGAGCTGGTCAAGGTGGGTCAGGCGGCGATGGTGGGCGTTGACGCCTTTCCCGGGCGCGAATTCAAGACCCGCATCGCCTATATTTATCCGACCCTGAATGTGGCGACGCGGACCATCTCGGTGCGCCTGGAAATCGCCAATGGCGGCGGTCTGCTGCGTCCAGGGATGTACGCCCAGGTCGAGCTGTCCGCGACAGGAAATAATAAACGGGTGGTCGCGGTGCCGGACTCGGCGGTGATCCACAGCGGACGTCGTGAGATCATCCTGGTGGAATTGGGCGAGGGTCGCTATGAGGCGCGCGAGGTTAAGCTGGGCAGGCAAGGCGATGATTACATCGAAGTGAAAGAAGGTGTTCAAGAGGGGGAGAGGGTGGTAGTTAGCGCCAACTTCCTGATCGACGCCGAGAGCGACCTCAAGGCAGTGATCGGCGGATTTGCTGCGCCGCAAAATCCCCCCCAACCCCCCTTTGATAAAGGGGGGAGCCCTATTGCGCCTGCCGCCGCGCACAAGGAGCACTGATCATGCTGGCGAAAGTTATCGAATGGTCGGCCCGCAACATTTTCCTGGTCCTGCTGGCCACCCTGTTTATTGTGGTCGCGGGCGTTTACGCGGTCGTGAAAACGCCGATTGACGCGCTGCCCGACCTGTCAGACGTGCAGGTGATCGTCTATACCGAGTACCCGGGCCAGGCGCCGCAGGTGGTGGAGGATCAGGTCACCTTTCCGCTCACGACCGCCATGCTGTCGGTGCCGAAGTCCAGGGTGGTGCGCGGCTTCTCGTTCTTTGGTGCCTCCTTCGTCTACGTTATCTTCGAGGATGGCACCGACATCTACTGGGCGCGTTCGCGCGTGCTGGAATATCTCAATTTCGCCTCGAGCCGCATGCCGCAAGGTGTGACGCCCTCGCTTGGGCCGGATGCCACCGGGGTCGGCTGGGTCTATCAATACGTGGTGTTGGCCAAGGATAAGACATTGGCCGAGCTGCGCACGCTGCAGGACTGGTATCTGCGCTACCAGTTGACCAAGGCCAAAGGCGTGTCCGAGGTGGCATCCGTCGGCGGTTTCGTCCAGACCTATCAAGTCACGGTCGATCCGGTCAAGTTGCGCGCCTACGGCATCCCGCTTAACAAGGTGACGCAAGTCATCCGTGATTCCAACCGCGATGTCGGTGGCCGGGTGGTCGAAATGGCCGAGACCGAATACATGGTGCGCGGCAAGGGCTACCTGCGCGGCAAGGGCGACATTGAAATGCTGGTGGTGAAAAGCGTAGGTGGCACGCCGGTCCTGATCCGCGATATCGCCCGGGTGGAACTTGCACCCGACGAGCGGCGTGGCCTGACCGAACTCAACGGCGAGGGGGAGGTGGTGTCCGGCATCGCCATGGCGCGCTACGGCGAGAATGCGCTGGAAGTGATCCATAACCTGAAAGCCAAGATAGCCGAAATCAGCCCAGGCTTGCCGGAAGGCGTGTCCATCGAGGCGGTGTACGACCGCTCCGACCTGATCCATCGCGCTATTGATACGCTCAAGGACACGCTGATTAAAGAGAGCATTATCGTTGCACTGGTTTGCGTCGTGTTCTTGTTGCATGTACGCAGCGCACTGGTTGCCATCCTCATGCTTCCGGTCGGTATATTGATCGCGTTCATCGTGATGCGGCTGCTAGGCATGAACTCGAACCTGATGAGCCTGGGCGGCATCGCGATCGCCATCGGTGTGATGATCGATGCGGCGATCGTCATGATCGAGAATGCGCACAAGCACCTGGAACGACTCAAGGAAGGGGAGTCGCGCGCCGAGGCAATGATTGCGGCGTGCAAAGAGGTTGGGCCTGCGCTGTTCTTCTCGCTGCTGATTGTCACCGTATCCTTTCTGCCGGTTTTCATGCTAGAGGCTCAGGAAGGCCGGCTGTTTTCGCCGCTGGCATACACCAAGACCTTCGCGATGGCCGGCGCGGCGCTGCTGTCGGTCACGCTGGTGCCGGTGCTGATGATGCTCTTCATCCGCGGCAAGATCATGCCGGAGGCGAAAAATCCGGTGAGCCGCTTCCTGATCTGGGCCTATCGACCGGTCATCCAGGGCGTGATGCGCTGGAAGAAGCTGACCATCGCCCTGGCGCTGGTCGCGATGATCATCTCGATCTATCCGGCATCCAGACTCGGCAGCGAATTCATGCCGACGCTTAACGAAGGCACCTTGCTCTACATGCCGTCCAGCTTGCCGGGGATGTCAATCACCAAGGCGGCGGAACTGATGCAGACGCAGAACAAGATCATCAAGAGCTTCCCGGAAGTGGTTTCTGTCTTGGGCAAGG
>CAMTXD010000105.1:0-14706 GCA_947085625.1 uncultured Gallionellaceae bacterium
ACTCTATGCCCTGTGCTTCGAGTTGCGTGCTCATCGGCGGATAAACATTGGCGTCGCAACCAGTAACGCGGAAACCCGCCTGCTTGGCCAGCACCGCAATACCGCCCATGAATGTGCCGCAAATACCGAGGATATGAATGTGCATAGTTAAGCGCTACGAAAAATAAAATACACCGCGCCCATCAGACACGGCGCTGCGATATGCCACCGCGAACTGGCGAAGTTCTTGAAGTAACCATAGCGCGCATACCCTACCTCCTTAAGTTAGTAATTCAACACCGATGCCAGCCAGCGCTCCGCCTCTTCCAGCGTCCAGCCCTTGCGTCTTGCGTAATCTTCAACCTGATCCTTATCCACTTTCGCGCTGGCAAAATACTGTGACTGCGGATGCGAAAAATAAAATCCGCTCACTGCTGCCGTGGGCAACATAGCGAAACTCTCGGTCAGGGTGATGCCTGCATTATGCGGCGCGTTGAGCAAATCAAACAACGCCTCTTTTTCGGTGTGGTCGGGGCAGGCTGGATAGCCGGGCGCGGGGCGGATGCCGCGATATTTTCCATCTATCAAGGCAGCGTTGCCCAATGACTCATCCGCCGCATAGCCCCAGAATTCGCGCCGCACGCGCGCATGGAGCAGTTCAGCAAACGCTTCCGCCAAGCGGTCGGCCAGTGCCTTGAGCATGATGCTGTTGTAGTCATCGAGGTTTTTTTCAAACTCCGCCACGCGCGCATCTATGCCGATGCCGGCAGTAACGGCAAAGGCGCCGATGTAGTCAGCCACACCGCTGTTTTTGGGTGCGATAAAATCGGCCAGACACTGATTGGGCCGGTCTTCCGGCTTGACCATTTGCTGGCGCAGGTTGTGCCAGGTCATCGCTACTTTCTTACGCGATTCGTCGGTGTAGATTTCGATGTCGTCACTGTTCACAGAATTAGCCGGAAACAGTCCGAATACGGCATTGGCCTGTAACCATTTTTCATCAATAATGCGCTTGAGCATGGCTTTCGCGTCCTCGAATAAATTGCGCGCGGCTTCACCGACCACCTCGTCGCTTAATATTTTTGGATAACGTCCGGCCAGCTCCCATGTCTGGAAGAACGGCGTCCAGTCTATGTATTCGGCAATTTTATCGAGTGGGTAGGATTCGAATCTGTGCACGCCCATCAGCCACGGCTTGGGCGGCGTATAAACCCCTCCCGACCTCCCCTTGTCAGGGGAGGAGTCAGCCGCTCCCTCCCCTGGCTCTCCCCCTGACAAGGGGGCTGGGGGGTTGGGGAGGGCTGGGGAGGGGTTTGCACCCCAATCCGTTTTAAATCCATGCGCGCGCGCATCCGCCAAACGATAGCGCGCACCCTGCCCTTTTTTGTTGGCATGTTGTTCGCGCGCCTTGGCATACTCGGCCTTGATGCCCGCCACATAGTCATCGCGCAAGGTGGCGCTCAATAAATTACTGCATACTCCCA
Source organism: uncultured Gallionellaceae bacterium (assembly GCA_947085625.1). Classification (GTDB taxonomy): domain Bacteria; phylum Pseudomonadota; class Gammaproteobacteria; order Burkholderiales; family Gallionellaceae; genus Nitrotoga. The sequence continues at coordinate 1,464 of CAMTXD010000105.1, forward strand.
CTGCACGTGAAGCGTCGGTGACATAAATAGTCGGGCCATTGGTATAACCAGGCTCTATTTTGACTGCGGTGTGGATACGCGAAGTGGTCGCGCCGCCAATCAGCAAGGGCAACGTAAAACCTTGCCGCTGCATTTCCTTGGCGACATGCGCCATCTCTTCCAGCGACGGCGTAATCAGCCCCGATAAACCTATGATGTCGGCCTTTTGTTCACGCGCTATATCCAGTATCTGCTGGCACGGCACCATCACGCCCATGTTGATGACTTCAAAGTTGTTGCACTGCAATACTACCGTGACGATGTTCTTGCCAATGTCATGCACATCTCCTTTAACAGTGGCGATGACAATTTTGCCCTTGGCTTTGCTGTCGCCGGAACGTTTTTTTTCTGCCTCGATATAAGGCACCAGATGCGCCACGGCCTGCTTCATCACGCGCGCGGATTTCACCACTTGCGGTAAAAACATTTTGCCTGCGCCGAATAAATCGCCGACCACATTCATGCCGGTCATCAACGGGCCTTCGATGACCTCGACCGGAAATTCCGCCGCCAGCCGCGCTTCCTCGGTGTCTTCCACAATATAAGTCGTGATGCCGCGTACCAGCGCGTGAGTAATGCGCTCTTGCATCGACCCCTTACGCCAGGCCAAATCTTCCACTTGTACCTTGCCGCCGCCTTTGATATTTTCTGCCATGACCACCAAGCGCTCACCCGCGTCAGGGCGACGGTTCAACACCACGTCTTCCACCGCATCGCGCAAGTCGCGCGGAATTTCTTCGTACACGCCGAGCTGGCCGGCATTCACTATGCCCATGTTCATCCCCGCCTTGATGGCGTGGTACAGGAACACGGTGTGTATTGCCTCGCGCACCGCATCGTTGCCACGGAACGAAAACGAAACGTTGGACACGCCGCCGCTGATCTTGGCATGAGGCAGATTTTTTCTGATCCAGGCGGTGGCTTCGATGAAATCCACCGCGTAGTTGTTGTGTTCTTCGATGCCCGTGGCGATGGCAAAAATATTAGGGTCGAAAATAATATCTTCCGGCGCGAAGCCGACTTGCTTCACCAGAATATCGTAGCTGCGTTGGCAGATGTCTATCTTGCGCTGGAAAGTATCGGCCTGACCTTGCTCATCGAACGCCATCACCACTGCCGCCGCGCCATAACGGCGCACCAGCGTGGCATATTTAATGAACTCGGCCTCGCCTTCTTTCATGCTAATGGAATTAACTATCGCCTTGCCCTGCACGCACTTCAACCCCGCCTCGATCACCGTCCATTTGGACGAATCTATCATCAGCGGCACGCGCGAGATGTCCGGTTCGGAGGCAATCAGGTTGAGGTATTTCACCATGGCTGCCTGCGAATCCAGCATCGCCTCATCCATGTTAACGTCTATCACCTGCGCGCCGCTTTCCACCTGTTGCCGCGCCACGTTAACCGCCGTGCTGTAATCGCCGCTCAAGATCAAACGCGAAAACATCTTGGAGCCGGTGACATTGGTGCGCTCACCGACGTTCACGAACAAAGCCTCGTCGCCGACGTTAAACGACTCCAGCCCGGACAAGCGCAACTGCGGCGTCACAACTGGAATCTGACGCGGCGCAATGTCAGCTACTGCCTCGGCTATGGCCTGAATATGCTCAGGTGTCGTGCCGCAACAGCCGCCGACGATATTCACCAAACCACTTTGCGCGAACTCGCGCAAAAAGCCGGAGGTCATTTCTGGCGTTTCATCGAAGCCAGTATCCGACATCGGGTTGGGCAAGCCTGCGTTGGGATACATGCAGGTGTAGGTGTCGCACACCTTGGCCAATTCATCGGCATACTGCCGCATCAGCACCGCACCCAGCGCGCAATTCAGGCCGATGGTGAGCGGCTTGACATGGCGCACCGAATTCCAGAATGCCTCCACCGTCTGGCCGGAAAGAATCCGCCCGGAAGCATCGGTCACCGTGCCGGAAATCATTACCGGCAGGCGGGTGTGGTACTCATCGAAATAGCGCTCGATGGCGAACAACGCGGCCTTGGCGTTGAGCGTGTCGAATATGGTTTCCACCAGCAGCAGGTCCGCGCCGCCTTCCACCAATCCGCGCACGGCGTCGAAATATGCTTGCTCTAATTGGTCGAACGTGACATTGCGCGCGCCGGGGTCATTCACATCCGGCGAGATGGAAGCGGTTTTCGGCGTAGGGCCCAACGCTCCCGCGACAAAGCGCGGCTTGTCCGCCGTGCTGTACTTGTCACACGCCGCGCGCGCCAGGCGAGCACCCGCCACATTCATATCGTAGGCCAGCGCTTGCAGATGATAGTCGGCTTGGGCGACGGTAGTAGCGCCAAAGGTATTGGTCTCGATAATATCCGCGCCCGCCGCCAGATATTGCTCGTGGATTTCCTGTATCACCTGTGGCTGGGTCAGCACCAGCAATTCGTTATTGCCCTTGAGATCGTGCGCATGGCTGGCAAAATTCTGGCACGGGGTGGCATCAGCACCGTGCGCCAACATGCCGCGATAGTGTTCCTCGCTCAGCTTGTAACGCTGAATCATGGTGCCCATTGCACCATCCAGAATCAAGATGCGCTGTTTAAGCAGACTTTCAATTGGGTGAGGGGTGTGGCGCATGGTGACAGGTTCTAAAATGAGCGCGGATTTTACCATGTAACAGAAGCAGTGCTGGCAGCAGGCTAAAGCCACCGTTCGGGCTGCGAAGGTGCGCAGCGCCGTATCGAAGCCTGAAACACTTCATCAACCTAAATCCGGCGATCAAACAGAGCATTCCTTCCCCTTTAAGGGGAGGGAATTGCTCACCCAGAGGGTGAGCATATAAATCTTATAAAACTTCATTATATACATGCCATTAACCGCTCTATTCTATGGTTAATCGCCGGATTTAGGATCAAGGGAACTGCCAAACCCCGTGTAAATTAATGAGTAACGCGGTTGTCTTGTTTCTCCGCCTATTCAGCCGTTGCTGGCAAGCGCATGCGCTTCCCACGCCGTTGCTTCTGCTTCCCGCAACAGTTCCTGCATGAATCCCATAGCCAATTCCATGCGCTGTTCGGCCTCCGGCGAAAGCGGGGCGCCAAGTTCAAACTGTTCGCCGCGCAGGCACAGGACAAAAGCCGGCGGCGGGGCTTGCTGGTAAACTTGCGTGTACACGGCCAGCACGGCTTCGGGCGTGAGGGCGTGGCTGTATAGCGTGCCGACATTGTTCAGTTGCGCGCGATAAAAACTATAAGGCGCCGGTGTGGACATGCCAGCATCAATGAACAGAATAAGCTGGCGCCCGTCGATGTCCATGGCGGTCTCGACTTGCAACTGGAACTCTTCTATCCACTCGAACTGCCCGGCATGTTTTTCTGTTGCCAGCCATGCAGTCAGCCTGCGCAGCAGCAGTGGAGCCAGCGCATCATCACCGCGCGACTCGTTGCCGACGGCAAAGATGAGGACGGGTGCGGTCATCGGGAAATGATCGTCATCCCCGTGGTGCGTGGTTGTTGCTGCTGTGTCAACTCCACACGCAACTTGTTGCGTAGTGGATTACCTACCTTTGGTGTCAGCAGCTTTACAACCACGGCCTACCTCTTGCGGGTGAAAGCGGGAATGACAAAACCGGGATTCCCATCAGGCGACCGTTCCTTCTGACGAGCGCGTCAGTCTGTCAACGCAGTCCCCCGCCGCATCCAGCAATTCGACTTCCAGCGGCATCTTGCCGAGGGCGTGTGTGGCGCAGGACAGGCATGGGTCGAAGGCTCGGATTGCCACCTCGATGTGGTTGAGCAGTGCCTCGGTGATCTCGCGCCCGTCGAGGTATTGCCGCGCCACCGAGCGAATCGCCTCGTTCATCGCCTGGTTGTTGTGCGTGGTGGAGACGATCAGGTTGCAGCGCACGACCAGGTCGTTTTCATCCACCTTGTAGTGATGAATCAGCGTGCCGCGCGGCGCTTCGATCACTCCGACGCCGCGCTGCTGGCGCTCGCCGATGTTCACCAACTCGACGCCCTGCAGGTCGGCATCATGCAGCAACTCCTCTATCTGCTCGGCGGCATGCAGCATCTCGATCATGCGCGCCCAGTGGAAGCCCAGCGTAGCGCCCGCCGCCGAGCCGCCGCCGAACGCGAGGAATTCCTGGCGTGCCTGTTCGGCCAGCGGCGTGGGAATGAAATCGCATTGCGTCACGCGCGACAAGGGACCGACGCGATACCAGCCCGCATCCGGCCCGAGGCTGCGCAGAAACGGAAATTTCATGTACGACCACGGCTTCACGCCCTCGAAAATGACGTCCCAGTAATGGCGGTAGTCGTAGTGATCGAACAGCGTGTTGCCGTCTGTGTCGCGCGCGCGCAATCCGCCGTGGTACAGATCCATTGCGCCGTCCGCGCGCACCAAGTTGAGCGTGTGCGCCTTGAAACGTCCGAAGCTGTTATAGAAATCCGGATTCTGCTCGAACAACCGCCGCGCGATGCCTACTGCATCGCGGCTCCAGGCGATGGTCCGGGCGATGTCCTGCAACAGATAATCGCGCCCCTCAATGCTGACGTTCTTATTCACCCCGCCCGGTATCGAGCCGGTGCCGTGGATGCGCTTGCCGGCCGTGACGCGGATCACCTCCTGCCCGTATTTGCGCAGCAGCACGCCTTGCCTCGCCAGATCGGGATAAGCGTCGGCGATGCCGACGATATTGCGTTTGGCGGCATCGGAATCGAAACCGAACAGCAGGTCGGGCGAACACAGGTGGAAGAAATGCAGCGCATGCGACTGCAATATCTGGCCGTAATGCATCAGCCGCCGCACCTTCTCCGCCGTCGGCGTGAGCACAGCGCCAACGATCATGTCCATTGCCTTGGAAGCCGCGATGTGGTGGCTCACCGGGCAGATGCCGCACAACCGCTGCACCATCACCGGCACTTCCCAGTAGGGACGGCCCTGCACGAATTTCTCGAAGCCGCGGAATTCAACTATATGCAGGCGCACCTGATGTATCTTGTTGTGCTCATCGAGCAGCAGGGTCACCTTGCCGTGGCCTTCGACGCGGGAGACCGGGTCTATGGCGATGCGGCGCAGGTTCTCGGGGTGGGCGGCGGTTTCCAGAGAGTAGGTCATGGTGTCAGTCTCAATCGTATTGCATCAGGCCGTGGCCGAGTTCCGGTTCGCGTCCGGCGAAAATATCGTTCAGCGCCTTCCAGATGGCGTCCGCCGAGGGTGGGCAGCCGGGGAGGAAGTAATCTATTTTCACCACTTCGTGCAGCGGGTGCACTTTGTCCAGCGGCAGCGGCAGCTCCGGGTCATTCGGGATGCGGCCGTGCGCCAGCCCCGGTTCGGTGTGATAGACCTCTTCTAGGATGCTGGCCAGCGACAGGTGGTTGCGCTGCGCCGGCAGGCCGCCGTTGATGGCGCAGGCGCCCACCGCAATGAGTACCTTGCAGTTGGCGCGGAATTCGCGCAGCACATGCACGTTCTCGGCATTGCACAGGCCGCCTTCGATAAAGCCGATGTCGCACGGGCCGCAATGCTTAATGTCGGTCAGCGGCGAGCGGTCGAATTCAATCAGATCGATCAAATCGAACAGGCGCTCGTCTATGTCCAGCAGCGACATGTGGCAGCCGAAGCAGCCGGCGAGCGAGGTCGTGGCGACTTTCAGTTTTCGCTTTGCCGGTGTTTCCATGTCAGCTTTCCTCCGCATCCGGATGGGGCATGGCGCTGATCGGCTTGAGGTCGTAGGTGCGCTGGCCGATGGGCACGGCAAAGCCGGTGCGCTTGCTGAGGATGACGCCCACCGGGCAGACATGCGCCGCCTTGTCTTTTGCGGAAAAGTTGGTGTCAGCCAGCAGGCCGGATTTGGCGTTGACGATCAACCGGGTCTTGATGCCGCGCCCGGAAAGCGCGAACACATTCTTGCCGTCCACATCGCGGCTGGCGCGGATGCACAGTGAACAGAAAATGCAGCGGTTGAAGTCGAGCAGATATTCCGGGTGCGAGGCATCCACCGGGCGATCTGGGAAGAAGTGGTCGTAGTGCGGCGTCATCATCTTCATTTCGTAGGCGGTGGCCTGCAACTGGCAGTTGCCGCTCTGCTCGCATGACGGGCAGAAGTGGTTGCCCTCGACGAACAGCATCTGCAGCAGTGCGCGCCGCTCGTCGTTGAGCTCCTGCGTGTCGCTTTCCACCGTCATGCCGGCCTGGGCGAGGTGGGTACACGAAGCGGTATGGCGACCGTTGGCCTTGACCGTGCACACCTTGCACGATCCGTGCGGCTTGAACTCGGGATTAAAACACAGGCGCGGGATATACACCTCGGCGGCCATGGCCGCCTGCATGATGGTCTGCCCCTCAATGCAGGGGATGGGTTTGCCGTCGAGCGTGAAGCTGCTCACAGACACTCTCCCAGGTGAGCGCCCGCATCGTCGCGGCCAGTCATCTGCCGCGCCTGGCTCAGCGCATGGTCGAGATCGAATGCCGGCACGTAATCGCAGTGCAACAGGCGCGCATCGTAGGCCGGGCGAAACTTGGCGATGGTATCCAGCACCGGGTTGCAGGCCGAGTGGCCGAGGCCGCAGTGGCTCATGGACAGCAGCAGTTGATTGAGTTTCTCGATCTCGGCGAAGTCGTAAGGGGAGCCGCGGCCATGCGCGAGCTTGTCCATCATGTTCTGCAGCAACGAGGTGCCGACGCGGCACGGCGTGCAGAAGCCGCAGCTCTCGTGCGCGAAGAAATGCACGAAGTTGCGCGCCACCTCGAACATGTCGCGGCTGTGGTCGAACACCATGAAGGCACCGGCGGTGGGGAGGTCGTCGAAGGCAATGCGGCGCCCGAATTCGTGCGCCGCCACACATGCGCCTGCGGCGCCGCCCACCTGCACTGCCTGGGTATCGCGCGCGGCGCAATCGGCCAGCACCTGTGCCACGGTGACACCGAAAGGATATTCATACAGCCCCGGCCGTGCGCAGTCGCCGGATACCGACAAAATTTTGCTGCCACTGGAGGTGGCCGTGCCGATGGCGGTATACCATGCGCCGCCGTGCAGCGCGATCAGGCTGGCAGCGGCGAAGGTTTCCACGTTGTTCACCACCGTCGGCTGATTCAGATAACCGTGGGTGACCGGGAACGGCGGGCGGTTGCGCGGTGTGCCGCGCTTGCCTTCGAGCGATTCGATCAGCGCCGACTCCTCGCCGCAGATATAGGCGCCGGCGCCGACATGGATTTCGATGTCGAAATCGAAACCGGCGCTGCCGAAAATATTTTTGCCCAGCAGGTTTTGTGCGCGACGGTGCAGCAAGACTGCCTGCAGATGATCCAGCAAATAGCGGTACTCGCCGCGCAGGTAGAGAAAGCCTTTTTGTGCGCCGATGATGCGGGCGCACAGCGCCATGCCTTCGAACACCATGTCGGCGTACCCATTAAGCAGCACGCGATCCTTGAAGTTGCCCGGCTCGCCTTCATCCGCGTTGCACACCACATAGTGTTGCTCGCCGGGCGCGGCGCGGCAGAGCTCCCATTTGGCGCCGGTGGAAAATCCGGCGCCGCCGCGGCCACGCAATTTTGCATCCTTGATCTCCTGCAAGGTCTCCACCGCGCCGCGCTGGAGCAGCGCGGCAAGGGCAGCGCCTGACTGTAAATTGCTTTCCAGCAAAATATCCTTGCGCCGGATGTTGTCCTCGATGGCAAAGAATTCTGCGGGCCAGGCGGACAGCGGTGCCCGGTTGCGGATCAACTCGCAAATGGCATCGATGCGCTGGCGGGTGAGGCGATTGACGGCGATGTTGTTGACCAGCATCGCCGGACCCTGGTCGCACAGCCCGGTGCAGGAGGTGGTGTTAATGCTCAGTAAACCGTCTTCAGAAACTTTCCCCGGCTCAACCCAGAGTTGGCTGCACATCCGCTCCAGCAGGTCCATGTTGCCCAGCATGCGGTCGGTAATATTGTCGGAAAACAGCACGCGGTATTCTCCCTGCGGTTGCAGATAGATGAAGGAATAAAATCCAGCCACACCTTCGATCTTGGCGCGCGGAAGCCGCAGCTCGGCACAGAGGTGATCTATCGCCTCCACATGAATGTAACCAAAGTGTTCTTGAGCCTCACGCAGGATTTGCAGTAGATTGTTCGCGCTATGGTTATGGCGGCCCAATATCAGGTTCAGATAGTCGGCATGTGCACTATAAGCAATGACTTGCCCAGCGTCTTTTGCTGGGTTAGTCAGATGACTAGTAGTCTCATCAGCGTGGTTTGACATGGAAACACTTTCCGGTTTTGGCGCAGTTCCAGTAAATTTTTACTTGTCGCCGCTTCTGATTCTACGCTCAGAACGTTTGATAGTCATGCAATTGCAATTGCAATCGGCTAAGCTGGCAGCATGCGGTAATGGTGAAAACAGGTTTAGTGTTGTGCGTGTCAAGGAGGGAACATGACAATTTCATTGCATTGCAGAACGAATATTCGTTCTGCCATTCTGGTGCTATTTTTGAGTGGCTTTTCTGCGCTGGCCGATGCCCATGTCGGTGTGGGCGAGACGCACGGTTTTATTCATGGCCTGGCGCATCCCTTCAGCGGGCTGGATCATGTCTGCGCCATGATCGCTATCGGCCTGTGGGCGGCGCAAATGGGTGGGCGCGCAGTGTGGCGGGTACCGCTGACTTTCATGTCCGTCATGGCGCTAGGCGGGTTGCTCGGCATGGCGGCTGTTCCTGTTGCATTCGTCGAGGCAGGCATCGTCATGTCGCTGCTAGTGCTGGGTGTGCTGATTGCTGCTGCAGTCAGGCTGCCGCTGCTGGCGAGCAGCGCCATCGTCGGCGTGTTTGCGCTGTTTCATGGTTATGCGCATGGCATTGAGATGCCGCAGAGCGCCTCGGGTTTTGAATATACATTTGGTTTTGTATTGGCAACCGCGCTGCTCCATGTGTCCGGTGTAGGCACGGCTTTATTCGCTAAAAACATGGGGCGTGTTGAATGGCTGCGCATCGCAGGTGCAGCCATTTTCCTGTGTGGCGGCGGCCTGTGGTCTGCGGCTTAGATTTGTAGTTTACCCATGCACGAAATGTCTCTGGCCGAGAGCGTGCTGCAAATAATCGAGGAATCGGCACGCACGCAAAATTTTCAGCGCGTGCGCACCGTAGTACTGGAGATAGGCGCATTATCTGCGGTCGAACCGGATGCCATGCGCTTTTGCTTCGACGCAGTGACGCGCGGCAGCATGGCCGAGGGCGCGTTGCTGGAGATTATCGAAATGCCCGGGGAAGGGCGCTGCATGGCATGTGGCATGGCTGTAGCAATGCAAGAGCAATACGGCCTGTGCCCGGAATGCGGTAGCCCGCGTTTGCAGATCGTCGCTGGCAACCAGATGCGTGTCAAGGATTTGGAAGTAGAGTAATTTTCTGTGGGGTAACTAATTCATGTGTACTACTTGCGGTTGCGGAAACCATGAAGTGTTGATCGAAGGGAGGCGCGTACCCAAGCGTCCTGTCCATGGTGCGCTCTCATACCGGACTCACGCTGCCCCTGCCGCGCATACGCACATGGTTGAACCCGCGCAATCGCGCATCATCCAGGTCGAGCGCGACATCCTCGCCAAGAACGATGCCTTCGCCGCAGATAATCGCGCCTTCTTTGCCGAGCGCAACATATTGGCGCTGAATCTGGTTTCCAGCCCCGGCTCCGGCAAGACCACGCTGCTGGTGCGCACTATCGAAGCCCACAGGGGGCAGGCGACGATGGCGGTGATCGAGGGCGACCAGCAGACCGACAACGATGCCGAACGCATCCGCGCTACCGGCGTGCCGGCCATCCAGATCAACACTGGCAAGGGCTGCCATCTCGACGCGGGCATGGTCGGCCATGCGCTGCAGCGGCTGACCTTGCCCGAAGCATCACTGCTGTTCATCGAGAATGTCGGCAACCTGGTATGTCCCGCCGCGTTCGATCTGGGCGAGGCGGCCAAGGTGGTGGTGCTGTCGGTGACCGAGGGCGAGGACAAGCCGCTCAAATATCCCGACATGTTCCGCGCCGCACGGCTGATGTTGCTCAACAAATGCGACCTGCTGCCCTACCTGAACTTTGATGTGGCACAGGCGATAGCCTATGCAAGGCGCGTCAACCCGGATATCGAAATCATTCAACTGTCGGCGAGCAGCGGCGTCGGGATGGATGACTGGCTGGCATGGCTGGCACGGGCGCAGCAGGCGGTGACTGTGGCATGAATGCACCCATGCCATTGAGTGACTGCATTGAGCGCGTTATTCCGCTACAGCGCTCGGTCAAGCCGGTGCTGGCGATGGGCGCATGGTTCAAGAACACCCTGTGCCTCACTTCGGGACAACAAGCCTTTATCAGCAAAACTGCGGGCGACCTCGACACGCCGGACGCCTGCCGTGGGCACGAGCAGACGGCGCGCGCACTGCTGGACTGGCTGGGCGAAAAGCCGCAGGCGATTGCGCACGACCTGCACCCCGATTTTCATTCCAGCCGTTTTGCGGCGCAGCTCGCGGCGGAGCTGGATGTGCCGCTGATCGCCGTGCAACACCACCACGCCCACATCGCCGCGTTGTGCGCCGAACATGGCGTGGACGCACCCGTGCTGGGGCTGGCGCTGGATGGCGTCGGTCTCGGTTCGGATGGGACTGCGTGGGGCGGCGAGTTGTTGCGCGTGCAAGGTGCTACGTTTCAGCGCCTGGGCCACTTGCGCCCGTTGCCGTTGCCCGGCGGAGACCGCGCCGCGCTGGAACCGTGGCGCATGGCGGCGGCGGTGCTGCATGAGATGGGACGCAACGAAGAAATCGAGCGACGCTTTGCCGATCAACCCGCTGCCGCGACCGTGGCGACCATGCTGCAACGCAGCCTCAATTGCCCGCACACCTCCAGCATGGGGCGCGTGTTCGACGCCGCCGCCGGACTGCTCGGCCTGTGCCACAAAATGGAATCCGAGGCGCAAGCCGCCATTGCGCTGGAACAATCCGCTACCCGCTATGCCGGCAAGCACGGCATGCCCCCTGCCTTGACGGGTGGCTGGCAGATAGGTGAAAGCGGTCAGCTGGATTTTCTGCCATTGTTCGCATACATGGCTGACGCAAAAGACGCAGAACAGGACGCAGCGATTTTTCATGCCACACTGATAGCCGCACTGGGCGACTGGGTGGGGCAAGCCTCACAGCGTAGCGGAATAAAAACCTTGGCTTGCGGCGGCGGATGTTTTTTTAACAAGCTGCTGGCAGCAGGTTTGCGCGGGCAGTTCGAGCAGGCCGGAATCAACATGCTCACCGCGCAAGCCATGCAGCCGGGCGATGCCGCGATTGCGCTGGGGCAGGCGTGGGTAGCCGCGAAACGAATTTCATAAAGGAAAAATTATGTGTTTGGCTATTCCCGCACTGGTAGTCGAATTGCTGCCTGATGACATGGCGCGCATTGAGCTTGATGGTGTGCGCAAGGAAATTTCGCTGAACCTGGTAGAGGACGTGCAGGTGGGCGATTATGTCATCGTGCATGTGGGTTACGCCTTACACAAGCTTGATCCGGAAGAGGCGGCGCAGACACTGGCGTTATTCGCCGAACTGGCTGGAACGCCAGCATGAAGTATGTGGATGAATTCCGGGATGCTGCGCTGGCCAAGAATCTGGCCGCCAGCATCGCGCTCGAGGCCCAGCCGGGCCGCACTTATCGCCTGATGGAATTTTGCGGCGGGCATACTCATGCCTTGTCGCGCTACGGCGTGCTGGGCATGCTGCCTGCCAACGTGCGGATGATTCATGGCCCCGGTTGCCCGGTGTGCGTGCTGCCCATCGGGCGCATTGATTTCGCTATTCGCCTCGCGCTGGAGCATGACGTGATCCTGTGCAGCTATGGCGATTGCCTGCGCGTCCCCGCTTCGGCAGGCATGTCTTTGCTGAAGGCGAAGGCGCGTGGCGCCGATGTACGCATGGTGTATTCCGCGCTGGATGCGATCAAGATTGCGGCTGGCAATCCGGCGCGGCAGGTGGTGTTCTTCGCCATCGGCTTCGAGACCACTACACCGCCCACTGCCAGCATCATCAAGCAGGCGCGCGCTGCCGGGCTGAAAAATTTCTCCGTGCTGTGCAATCACGTGCTGACGCTGCCTGCGATGGAGGCGATTCTGGCGCAGCCGAGCAGCGTGCATCTGGACGGCTTCGTCGGGCCGGCACACGTCTCCACCGTGATTGGTAGTGAGCCGTACGAGATGATTGCCGGGCGCTATGGCAAGCCGGTGGTGATAGCCGGTTTCGAGCCGCTGGATATATTGCAGGCAATATTGATGTTGCTGCGGCAAGTCAATGAGGGGCGCGCCGAAGTCGAAAACGAATTCACCCGTGCGGTCACACCGCAGGGCAACCGCAAGGCGCAGGCGCTGGTGGATGAGGTGTTCGAAGTGCGCGAGGCGTTCGAGTGGCGCGGCTTGGGTACGTTGCCGGTTTCGGGGCTGAAGCTACGCACGGCGTTTGCCGAATTCGATGCCGAGGCGCGCTACCCCGAGTTGGTTTATCGCAGTGTGCCGGACAACAAGGCGTGCGAATGTGCAGCCATTTTGCGCGGGGAAAAACGCCCTCAGGAATGCAAAATTTTCGGCACGGTGTGCACGCCAGACAACCCGGTTGGTTCCTGCATGGTGTCTGCGGAAGGAGCGTGTGCCGCACATTACACTTATGGGCGCTACAAGGATGTGGCAGCAAGGGAAGCAGGATGAAAAAAGTGAAACCGGCTTACGTGCGAGCACTGGATTTTAAAAATGGATGCGTGGACATGAGTCACGGCAGCGGCGGACGCGCATCGGCACAACTCATCGAGACCTTGTTTGCCGCCGCGTTCGACAACGAATTCCTGCGCCAGGGAAATGATGGTGCCATCTTGCCCGCGCTGCCTGCGGGCTGCCGCCTGGTGATGTCCACCGATGCCTATGTGATTTCGCCGTTGTTCTTTCCCGGGGGGGATATCGGTTGCCTGGCGGTGCATGGCACGATAAACGATGTCGCCATGATGGGGGCGCAGCCGCTGTGGCTGTCGGTCAGTTTTATTCTGGAGGAAGGATTTCCGCTGGCCGACCTGCAACGCATCGTTGCCTCCATGGCGCAGGCTGCTGCGGCAGCGGGCGTGCCGATAGTGTGCGGGGATACCAAGGTGGTCGAGCGCGGCAAGGGGGATGGGGTATATATCTCCACCTCCGGGATAGGCTGCGTTGCGGCTGGAATCGCGCTGTCCGGTGACTGCGCCCAGATCGGAAGAGCACACGTCTGAACTCCA
>CAMTXD010000106.1:0-7340 GCA_947085625.1 uncultured Gallionellaceae bacterium
GAAGTCGGGCGAGCGCAGCGGCACGTGCCGGACTCTATTACGACGCTGCGTATCCTCATCGCGCGAGCCGTCGCTGCGAGGCTGCTACGATGTCCGTGTTGCGGTGGGGGTTAACGAGATTTGTGACACAGTAAGACTAGGTGTCATTTTGATTTGGGCAAATTACACGGGCTGCGCGGCTCAATAAACAGGCTGTTGCCCAAGGTGCGTTTAGCCATTTTTTTCGCTGCTGTTGCGGCAGCGGAAACCTCATGGTGCGAGAAAAACCGATCTGGCGTGATGTGACTTGCGCCAATTGACAGGCTGACCAGTGGATGGAACAAGGTTTTATTATGGCGGTCTTTGCTTGCATACCCCCCCATGGCCAGATGTTCCGGCGTAAATAACAGGGTGGCGGCTTGTTCGAATGAACGCAATGCCTGCTCGCAGCGCGCTTGCCAGTTATGGCTTTGCATCAACAGGATGAAATCATCGCCGCCGATATGGCCGATAAAATCCAGCTTGGGGTCACACGCCCAGCCCAGGATGCGCCCGGCAAACTGAATCATTTCGTCGCCCTGGTGATAACCGTACACGTCGTTGTAAGGTTTGAAGTGGTCCAGATCGCCATAGCAGATAACAAAAGGCGTGCCAGCGTGTAGCAGGCGTTCTATATGCTCATTGATGGGCACGTTGCCGGGCAGCAGGGTGAGCGGGTTGGCATAGCGCGCCGCTTCAATCTGCATCCGCGTCAATTCGCGCAACAAGTCCTGGCCTGACGCCACGCCCAGATAGCGTCCTTGCTCGGTGATGATGAAGCCATTGCTGAAATGGAGTTCATCGGTATTGGCAAGGAAGTGGCTGAGTTCTTCGATGGGCATGTTTTTTTCCACCAGCAGAGGTTCTTTCTGCATGGACAGGTGGCAAGGTTTATTGCCCAGCAATTCGCGTTGGAAAAGTTGGGAGAAGAAGTCGATGAAGTGGTAACGGTTAATCAGCCCGATGGGTATGCCGTTCTCGACCACCGGAATGACACGTAGTTTCTTGTTTTGAGAAAAACGCTCGAAGATATGCTCATTTTCTGTTTGTGGATGTGCCGGCTCAATGTGTTGCAATAGTTTTTGCGCAGTAACTTTCCTTAGCGTGGAATATTCTATCTGGGGGAACATGGAAATTTGGGCGGAATTGATGGCGCGGCTTGTTTCTGTCGATGGTAGCAGTGGCGGGGTCGGACTGGGGCGGGCGATGAAGTAGCCTTGCCCCAAGGCGATGCCGATGTCTCTTACCGTAATCAATTCCGCTTCGGTTTCTATGCCTTCGGCAATAACGCGAGTGTCACAGCTTTCGGCGATATGCTGAATGGATTTGAGAAATTGCAGCTTGATGGGGTCGGTGTCCACCCCTCGCACAAAGTGCATGTCAATTTTGACAAATTCCGGGCGCAGTTCAGACCACAGGCGCAGGCTGGAAAAGCCTGCGCCCAAGTCGTCTATGGCAATTTTGAAACCCATGGCACGGTAGTGCAGCAAGGCATTGTGCATAGCTGCAAAATCATATGTAGGCTGGTTTTCGGTAATCTCAATGACCACCCGCTCCGGCGCAATACCGAGCTGTGCTATGTATTCCAGAGTCTGGCCATCTTTGAAACTGGGGTGAAGCAAGGTTTCCGGGCTGACATTCAGGAACAGGCAGCTGGGCAAATTTAATTGCGCGAATGTTTCCAGTACGATCTGGCGGCATAGCATCTCAACTTCGAGCGAAAAGCCATACTGTTGAGCCGCACTAAACAAGCTGATCGGGGAATGCAGCGGGCTGTTGGCCGGGCCGCGAATGAGTCCTTCAAAGCCGATGAACTCCCCGCTCTTGAGGTCAAGGATCGGTTGAAATAGCGCGGTCAGCTTGCGTTGCAAAAGGATTTCGTGGAGGGATGCCGCGCCATCCTTGGGTGTTGCATCGGACAGGGGATGGAATATGGGTGGCGCAAGGGTGTCTGAGAGGCATTCTTTGGCTGACATGGCTGCGAACATGGTAATTCCCTTAATTGGATTTGACTGGATGTGGTGCAAACTACTGTTGGTTTCTATGGGGAGCATGGTCAGGCCTGGCGAATAAAATGCCTGGCATATTTTGCGTTCAGTCTGGACATGGGCAACAGGATGAACAGGTCGGCCGTATTGAAATCCGGGTCCCACGCCGGTTCGCCCCCGATGTAAGCGCCCAGGCGCAGATAGCCTTTAATCAGCGGCGGGATGCTGACATCCAGTGTGTTGTCCAGTGCCACCAGCGGCAGCGGGCAGCGCGGGAATACGCGGTATTCAAGGGGTGCCGCGTACAGCTTGTTTATTTTGTGGTAAATGCTGGCGGCGTAATGCCCGCCATCGTTCATGCTGATACTGGCGCAGCCGATGAGATATTCATGCTTGTGCTTGACCATGTAATCGGCCAAGCCGCCCCAAAGCTGGGCAATGGTCGCGCCGTCGCGGTAGTCCGGGTGCACGCAGGAGCGGCCAACTTCAACCATCTGGTCGCGCAGGTGAGCCAGGCGCGTCAGGTCAAACTCGGTATCCGAATAATAGCCGCAGACGGTGCGCGCCCGGTCGGGGGGCAAGATGCGGTAGGTGCCGATCACCTTGTTATTGCTGTTCTCGCGCACCAGCAAATGGTCGCAATAGCGGTCGAAAATGTCGCGGTCTATCCCCTCGGCGGCGCTGGTCAGGCGTGCGCCCATTTCCTCGACGAACACCTGGTATCTCAGGCGTTGCGCTTCCTCAATCTCCTCTTCCGTTCTAGCCATGCTGAGGGTGAGCTTGTTATGCGGCAGGTGGCGTTGCTGGACCAGGTTTAACATTGTTGCCTCCGTGGGTAAAAATCAGGGACAAGTTAGCGCTGTTGTGTTACCAATGGATTACAGAAAATTTAAGAATTGATGAAATGCGTGTGCGTTACCGGCAAGATGGTGTCTCGCCAGATGGAGATTACGGTGTTATCCGGTGCAGGATGGAAATGGTCGGGTGCAGGTTTTGCCAGAGCCATATGGATCGCTACCTGCGCCTCGGCGGCCAACATACGCCGATTTTTTCCAGCGCTTGAAAGTGTCGGCAAATAAACCAGGGTGACGTGCAGGGCAGGGCTGCACAAGATTTTCCATAGCGACTGGATGAAGGTCATGTCGCCCACAAACGCCGCATCGCCGTTAGTCTTGCCCGTGCCATCGTGATAGCGGATGGCGACCGGGCAGATGGCGGCTCCGCTATCAAGCGGGCCTTGCAGCAGCGACGAATGAAAATGGCCAAGTTGCGTGCCATCGGTGGTGGTGCCTTCCGGGAACACGGCGACGTGCTCCCCCCGTCCGAGCATTCCGGCAACTTGATGGTTGATGCGCGCCGTGTCCAGTCGCATGTTGCGCTTGATAAACAGGGTGTGGATACTGCGGAATATCCAGCCCAGGAATGGCCAATCCCCCACTTCAGATTTGGCGACAAAATAGGCTGGGAGCACTGCATTCATGGCAACCGCATCCAGCCAGGAAATATGGTTGGCAACCAGCAGGGTTCCATGTGCGGTCGCGGGGTGATAATTGCCCTGCGATTCCAGACCCACATGCAGGATATCCAGCAATTTTCGCGACCAATATTTTACGATGTGCTGCTGGGTGGGTTTATTCATCAGCGGAAAAATACTGACCAGCAGCATGCCGTAACTGATGTGGCACGCTACGCGTACGCCACGGAAGCAGGCAATCAATGCGCCGGTCAGTTGGCGTGTGCGATAGGGAGTTTCGTAACTGTGCGATGCGGGGTTAACGGTAGTCATGGCATTTTTTCGAGTAAGCATATGCCGTGTATTAGACGCGCAAATTATTACAGCCATATTATCGCCGTGTATGCCCGGTCTCTACCCCTATCAGTCTTATCAAGCATTTGATTCCCACGCCTTCGTGGGGACGACGACATTTTTTGAGGTGTCCTATCCCGAATATTTCATTTGTGACTTGCGCCCTCGCTTGTATTTTGTTTGCTATGCAATATTTTGGCTTTGCATAGCCATTCGACTAAGCTGCAAAATACCGCAGCCAAGTCGCTGGTTATTCCGTCGGGTGTATGAATAACTACACCGCTCCTGCACAAAACATCAAGCCCGCTACGTTGGCTACAGCAAATAAAATCCTGCGCGATCATCACACGCATTTACCTCGAAGAGGTTCTTGTACCCTTTAGGGTGTGAAACGTTCGGGTTATATGTTGTTGGTGCGGCTGACGAAAAAAAGCGGCCCTAAGGCCGCCTAAAGGAGAGTGGTAATCCCCGTTGCTATTGCTTTACTTAACTGCCGATACGACCGCCATCATTTTTGGTGATGACGATGGTTGCGGAGCGCGGGCGTGAGTTTGCGCCACCCGCACCATAACCCGTGTTGCCGGGCCAGTGGCTGGTGTATTGAGCCGGTGCGGTGACGTTAGCGGTTGTTGTGTTTTTGCCGGGATGTTGAATATTGATGAACATGACCTTGCCATCCGGACTTTCGCACATGCCAGTGATTTCGCATTCAACCGGGCCTACCAGGAAACGCTTCAAGGTGGCGGGCGTTGGCTGCTTGCCGCGGTAGGTCGTCACATTGGTGCCGTCCACCGTTACCGCGCCGCCGTCGCCTACCTGGCCGGGGAGCGCAGCCAGCATCATGCAGTTGGTCACGTCGGTGTAGGCGCTGTCATCGGTCTGTATCCAGCAGATACCGGTGGAAGGGGAGAACACCAGGCCGTCTGGGCTGGAGAAATCCTGATCGGCAGTCAGGCCCGACAGGTTGATGGCGGAACCCGCAGTCGACTCCGCACCGAACAGATAGATATCCCAGGTGAAGGTAATGGCGCTGACTTCACTGGCGGTTTCCTTGAAGCGCAGGATATGGCCGTTGACGTTGCCGGTGTTGATCGTGGAAGTGCCATTCACATCGCTATAAACCCTGGGGTTGGCGGCATCTGGCGTGACCTGCACGCCGGTTGGGCTGGTGCGGCGATTGCGGTTGTTGGTCAGGGCGAAATAGATTTCGCCACTGGCCGGATTCACGCCGCTCCACTCTGGGCGATCCATTTTGGTGGCGCCCAGCGCGTCCGCCGCCAGGCGGGCGTTTACGCAGACATCGGCCTGGTCGGTAAAGGCGTAGGTGGCATAGTTTGCAATGACGGGATTGCTGATGGTTAGCTCCAGCCAGTTGCCGGAACCGTCGGCATTGAACTTGGCTACATAGAGCTTGCCGTCATCCAGATATTCATTGCCTACCGTCAGGCGGTCGCTGCGGCTGGCATCGGCGGCAATCCAGTTTTTGGTGGAAACCCATTTGTAAATATATTCGCCGCGGGCGTCATCGCCCTGGTATACCGCCAAGGGCTTGCCCACCACCGGAATGGAAAAGGTCGCTGCCTCATGGTTGAAACGGCCCATCGCAGTGCGCTTGCGGGCGGTCTTGGTCTTGTCGAAGGGATCGATCTCGACGATATACCCCATGCTGTTCAATTCGTTGCGGTAGTCATCGGCTGCAGTGGCGCCGAGCAGGCTGATATTCCAGCGCGCGTATTTGTCGTCGGCGCCGCCTGTTTCCCAGCCGTGACGGCTGGCAGCACCCGCATTGCGGCCATAGCGCTTGAGCGAAACCACGCTTTTGTCTGCGGCGCCGCCGCGCGCGGTATCGTCGGTGGAAACGCGAGTTGAGTAGCCTGCCCAGTTCTCCTCGCCGGTTACCAGCGTGCCCCAGGGGGTGCGGCCGGTGCCGCAATTATTCAGCGTGCCGCGCGTGCTGGTGCCAGCGGCCGAATACTTGGTGAACAGCAGCGCGTTGCTGCGGGCAGGGCCGTAGATGTCAACCGGGGTTTGCTGATGAATGCGGAAGTTGAACGCGGAATTCTGCACATAAGCGAACTTGCCGGCGGTCTTCTTGATTTCTACCACGCTGATGCCGTGGATGGCGGTTTCCTTGTCGACCTCTGCCGCAGGGCGCGGCAGCGTAGTGGTGCCACCGGTCGCATGCAGAAACAGAGAAGACAAGGTTTCGTCGGTGGTCGCTTCATGGTTGACGCCGATCAATGCGCGGTCGTTGCTGGTGGGGTCAGGCTTTCCGGCAGCGGACAGGCCGAAATATTCCATGCCGTCGTGGTGATCGCCGAAACGCTGCTCATAGTCGGTATCGTTGCCGAGGTTGCCATAGGCGGAAACGCCAGCGGTAAGTGGATCGCCCAGCGCGAACAGCACCGAATAGCTGTAGCCTTCCGGCACGCTGACGATATCCGCCAAGCCTTTCGATACGGCCTTGAAGCCCAGCGGCGTTTCCGTTGCGCTGGAAGCAGCACCAGCGGAAGCGGCACCAGTGCTGCAACCCGCAAGGGTGCTCATGGAAACGCCGCCGAAAATGGCCATCGCACCGGTGCTGATGCTGCCGAGCAGAAAATCACGGCGATTTAGGCGTGCGGTCAGCACCGAGTCAAAGGTGGCATTGCTGGAAATGTTGTGACCGATGTCATCCGGGTCGTTTTTTGTTGCGGGCAGTTTCGTCAGGTCGTTCATTGAATATCTCCTTAGAGTTAAAGACAGATAAAATTTCGTGTGAAATACAGCCTATTACAGCTTTATATCGCGATGCAATTTCGACTTTCAAGATGTTGCCTAAGCTGTGTTACATGCTCATTACAGAAAAATGTCATCGTGTGAAAAATGATTGGATGCCTGTCGCAGCCGAGGCCGCAAAAAAGGCAGTCATGAGTCTCGCAGGGGATGGAACAGGGTTTTATTATGGCGGTCTTCGCTCACCCGACGGAGCAAAACCACGGCACCCGCTACGCGTGCTACAGCAAACAAAAGACTAGCGAGGGCACGCGTCACAAATGAAATGTTCGGGCTAATGAAGAAAATATTTATTTGCGCGTAACAAAACCGTCACAGCACACGGGTAGCATCACCCGCTTACTTAACCTGGGCAAGGAGCCGCCAGATGGTCAGCAGCGAACACACTTCAAAACAGTTTGACGCAGAGATTGAAGCGGTACGCATGCGCGTGCTGCATATGGGCGGGCTGGTGGAGATCCAGATCCAGCGTGCCATCGAGGCGCTGATTAGCGGCGACGTGGCGCTGATGAACCGCGTCATCGCCGACGACCACCGCGTCAACGGGCTGGAGGTGGAGATAGACGAAATGTGCGGACACATCATCGTGCGCCGTCAGCCCACTGCCGGCGACTTGCGCATGGTGATGACCGTGATCAAGACCATCACCGATCTCGAACGCATCGGCGACGAGGCGAAAAAGATCGCCTACATGGGCAAGCAGTTGTCGCAGAAAGAGCGCTTCTATCTGCCGCGCTATACGGAAATTACCC
>CAMTXD010000107.1:0-22635 GCA_947085625.1 uncultured Gallionellaceae bacterium
ATCAGCCCACGACAGTAGTCCTTTAAGCTCTTGTTTCGATCCATATGCCCCAATGCACCGCAAAGATGCTCCAGATAATCTTCAAATTCCTTCATACTTACCATCACAAATCTCCCGCCACCATGGAATGGTTTAATTGTAGCAGGTGTTTTCATTTTTTGACACAGTAAGACTAGAGTAAGATACATCAGCAGCGATTAACTTTTGAATGAGGAGGGCATCATGCGCATTTGGTTATTATTCCTGATTTTTCTTTCTACTTTTGTGTTGAGCGGTTGCGGCTATAACACTCTGCAGTCCACTGACGAGCAAATCAAGGCGGGCTGGGCGGAAGTGCTGAACCAGTATCAGCGCCGCGCCGACTTGGTGCCCAATCTGGTCAATACAGTGAAAGGCTATGCCGCACAGGAACAAGCGGTGTTGCTGGGCGTTACCAACGCGCGCGCCAGGGTGGGCAGCATCCAGGCCACGCCGGAATTGATTAATGACGAGCAGGCCTTTGCCAAATTCCAGGCCGTCCAGGGTGAACTGACTTCGGCACTGAGTCGTTTACTGGTGGTGAGCGAGAACTATCCGCAATTAAAGTCCGACGCTAACTTCCGCGACCTGCAGGCGCAACTCGAAGGGACAGAAAACCGTATCACCGTGGCGCGCAACCGCTATATCAAAGCGGTGCAGGAATACAACGTCGTGGTGCGTTCCTTCCCCAGCAATCTTACCGCGATGCTGTTCAGTTTTAAGGTCAAGCCATCGTTTGCGGTGGAAAATGAGAAGGAAATTTCTAAGCCACCGACAGTGGATTTTGGCACACCTGCCAACACTGCGCCGGCAAAGTGACATGATCACCGCCTGGGCGCGAGCCCTGCTGCTGGCATTTCTATGTTGCGGCGCTTTGGCGCACGCGGATGTTGCGGTGCCGCCGCTGGCCGCGCGCGTCACCGATTTGACCGGCACCCTCGACGCTGCCCAGAAGCAACAACTGGAAACTCGCCTCGCTCAATTTGAAGCAGGAAAAGGCGCGCAAATTGCGGTGCTGCTGGTTTCCACGACTGAGCCGGAAACGATAGAGCAATACGGCATCCGCGTCGCGGAGGCATGGAAGCTAGGGCGCAAGGGAATAGATGATGGCGCGCTGCTGCTGATCGCCAAGGATGACCGCGCGCTGCGCATCGAAGTCGGCTATGGTCTGGAAGGTGTGCTACCAGATGCCGTGGCCAAACGCATCATCGCCGAGACCATCACGCCGCCATTCAAGCGCGGTGATTTTTATGATGGTATCGCGGCCGGCATCGAACAGATGATGGGAGTGATCGAAGGCGAGCCGCTGCCGCCGCCGCGCGAACGCAGTGCCGCATCCGGCAATTATCAAAATTACGAGTCCTTGCTGTTTGTCGGCTTCATGCTGGTGATGGTGGTAGGCGGCGTGCTGCGTTCGTTGTTCGGGCGGCTGCCTGCGGCGGCTGTTATCGGCTTTGCCGCTGCCGTGCTCGCCTGGTTCATCGTTGCGCCAGTGTTGATTGCAGGTCTGGTCGGCATCATCGCGTTTTTCTTTACTTTGGTCGGCGGCGGGCGCGGGCATTTTGGCGGCGGCAGTTTGGGTAGTGGTGGGTTTGGCGGTGGCGGTGGCGGTGGCGGATTCGGTGGCGGTGGTGGTGGTTTTGGCGGCGGTGGCGCGTCGGGGAGGTGGTAATGGGCATCTCTAAAAATTCAGAGTTCGCCCAAATGCAAGGCGCGGAAAAAATTTCGCAGCGCCGCATATGACTGATATGTTAGCAAGAAATTTTTTCCGCAACGCGGCAGTTGGGATGAAATCTGGATTTTTAGAGGTGCCCTAATGGCTATCCAACGCATGATCCAACATTTGATGACTGGCAACATGGCAGTAAAGGCTGCATTTCCGCCACGCTCGCTGCACGCTATCGAGCAGGCGATACGCGAAACCGAAGCCAGCCATACCGGACAAATCCGTTTTGCGGTTGAGGCCGCGCTCGATTTCGTCGCCCTGCGCCACAACCAGACGGCGGGCGAGCGTGCAGTTGAAATTTTTTCGCAATTGCGGGTGTGGGACACCGAGCACAATAACGGTGTGTTGATTTACCTACTGCTGGCCGACCGCGACGTGGAAATTGTTGCCGACCGCAACATCCACGCCAGGCTAGGCCAAGCTGCATGGGAAGCGATTTGCCGTGACATGGAAGCGGCGTTCCGGCTGGGCAAGTTTGAAGCGGGAGTAATGCAGGGGGTTCGTGCGGTAGGCAGCCATTTGCAGCGGCACTTTCCGAGAAAATCATCCGATATCCCGAATGAATTACCGGATAAGCCGATTGTATTGTAAGTATTGTCCGCCGTTGCAACACCCCCTATAATCCGGCGGCCTTAACTACCTGATTAAATCAACCCTGCCTGATGCGTATTCTGCTTAGCAACGACGATGGTTATTTTGCACCCGGCCTGGCCTGTCTCGAGGAAACGCTTTCTACCATTGCAGAAGTGGTGGTGGTGGCGCCGGAGCGTGATCGTAGCGGCGCGAGCAATTCCCTGACACTGGACCGCCCGCTCAACCTGCGCCGGGCTGCCAATGGTTTTTATTATGTGAATGGCACGCCGACCGACTGTGTGCATCTGGCGGTCACGGGCATGCTGGACAGCCAGCCGGATATGGTCATCTCCGGCATCAACGCCGGCGCCAACATGGGCGACGATACGATTTATTCGGGCACGGTGGCGGCAGCCACGGAGGGCTTTCTGTTGGGCATTCCGGCCATCGCCGTATCGCTGGCGGGCAAGAGATTGGCACATTACGCCACGGCAGCGCGTGTCGTGGCTGATTTGGTGCGGCAGTTTGAAAAACGCACTCATCCCCATCCCTGGCTGCTCAACGTGAATGTGCCGGACGTTCTCTACGAGGAATTGCGAGGCACGGAAGTTACCCGTTTGGGCAGACGCCATAAGGCTGAGCCGGTGGTAAAGGGTACTAATCCGCATGGTGAGACCGTATATTGGGTCGGCGCGGCAGGCAAGGAACAGGACGCGGGCGAGGGCACGGATTTTTATGCCGTGGCTCAGCGGCGTGTGTCCATCACGCCGTTGCAGATGGACTTGACGCAATATGCTCAGCTCGACGCCGTGCGCGGCTGGCTGGCTGCGGGGACGGAAGGCGCCGCATGAGCACATTCCACAGTGGCATCGGCATGACCTCGCAGCGTACCCGCGTGCGCTTGATCGAGCGGCTGCGTGGGCAAGGCATACAGGACGAAGTGGTGCTGGCGGCAATGAACGCGGTGCCGCGCCACATCTTCATCGAAGAAGCGCTGGCCAGCCGTGCCTATGATGACGTGTCGCTGCCGATAGGTTATGGTCAGACCATTTCGCAACCTTACATTGTGGCGCGTATGATCGAAATTATGCGCAATGGCATGACGCTCAACCGTGTGCTGGAAATCGGTACTGGCTGCGGTTATCAGGCGGCGGTGCTGGCGCAGGTAGCCAAAGAGGTGGTTACACTGGAGCGCATTCATCCGCTGTATGAGCGCGCGGCGGATTTGCTGCATGAATTGCAGGTGAGCAACGTGACCTTGCGTTACGCGGACGGCAACGTCGGTGTGCCGGAAGCCGTGCCGTTCGACGGCATTATCATGGCGGCGGCGGCCACGCATATACCGCAGGCCTTGCTGAAACAGCTTGCCGTGGGCGGTAGAATGGTGCTGCCATTGGGCGCGCAGGAACAGTTTTTGACCCTGATTGAGCGCGACGAACAGGGCTGCCGCGAAACTCGTCTGGAGGCGGTGAAATTTGTGCCGTTATTGATGGGAAAAGCATGACCCTGGGAAAATATATAGTGCTCTGGTTGTGCATCACGCTGGCTGCTGCTGTGCTGGCGGGCTGTGCTTCGCGCGGAGATCGCGCACTGGTGCAGGAGCGTGGAGTCGCCGAAAAAAGACCGTCAGCAGTTGCGGCGACCAGCAAATCCGCACCGCGCGACGGTGACTGGCGTCCGCGAGTTTACCTGGTGCAAAAAGGCGACACGCTGTACAGCATAGCCTTCAACCATGGCCTGGACTATCACGAAATTGCCCAACTGAATAATATTCAAAATCCGGCCATGATTTATATTGGGCAGGAGATCCGCCTGTTCCCGGCCAGTGCTGCATCCGCACCCGCGCCTGAAATCAAACCCGAAATTAAACCCGAAATTAAACCCGTGTTGCAAAGCAAGCCGCAGGAACCCCCTATCAAAGATCAGCCGCTGGCGATCAAGCTGCCTTATTCCGCTCAGGCAGTGGAGCAGATAGCCAAGATGCAGGAAGAACCAGGCTATGTAGCCAAGGTAGAAACCAAAGCAGAGATAAAGCCTGACGAGAGGGTTAGCGCAACAGACGATAGCGATGAAGCTGTGATCGAGTGGAGCATGCCAACGAGCGGAAAACTGGTGGGAGCGTTTTCCGAAAGCGCCAACCGCAAGGGGATAGACATCGCCGGCAAACGGGGCCAGGCTGTGCTGGCCAGCGCAAAGGGTAAGGTCGTATATAGCGGTAGTGGCCTGCGCGGTTACGGCAATCTGGTCATCATCAAACACAACAAGACTTACCTGAGTGCTTACGCCCACAACGACCACGTGCTGGTGAAGGAAGGCCAAAGCGTGGCTAAGGGTCAGAAGATCGCCGAGATGGGCAGTACCGATGCCGATCAGGTCAAGCTACACTTTGAGATCCGCAAATTCGGCAAGCCAGTTGATCCAGCGAAATACCTGCCACTTTGAGCGCGCCGTGAACGATAGCAATCTCAACAGCACCGACCACAGCCGCGACAGCGCCGGCTTGCGTTATGTCTATCCGGTGGTGTCACGCCGCGCGGGCGGAGTGTCCGTCGGAATTAACCTCAATACCGACAATGCTTGCAACTGGCGCTGCGTTTACTGCCAGGTGCCGGAGCTTAAGCGCGGCACTGCGCCGCCGGTTGATCTGGCGCTACTGGAACAAGAGCTGCGTGATTTTCTGCATGAATTGCTGCACGGTGATTTCATGCAGCGCCGCGTGCCGGAAGAGGTGCGCCGCATCAACGATATTGCCCTGTCTGGCAACGGCGAACCGACTAGCGCAGGAGAATTCGCGCAAGTCATCGAGATTGTCGGAAAACTGAAACAAGAGTTGGCGCTGCCCACCGACATCAAGCTGGTTTTGATTACCAACGGCAGCCTGATCACCCGCGAAAACGTGCAACAGGGACTGCGTCAGATGGCGCAGCTCAACGGCGAAGTATGGTTCAAGCTCGACCGCGCCAGCGCGGCAGGCATGTCGCGCATCAATGACACGCGCCTCAGTATGAGCAAGGTGCGCGAGAACCTCACCACTGCCATTGCCTGCTGCCCCAACACCTGGCTGCAAACCTGCTGGTTCGCGCTGGATGGCGAGCCGCCGACCAAGCAGGACGAGGACGACTATCTGAATTTTCTAAGCAGCCTGCTGCGCGACAACATTAAACCGCAGGGAGTGCTGCTCTACACGCTGGCGCGCCCCTCGATGCAAGCGGAAGCGCCGCGCCTGGCCACGTTGTCAGCAGAGCAGTTGGAGGCATTCGCTGCGCGCATTCGTACGTTGGGTGTGGAAACGAAGGTGGCACTATAGCTAGTAGTCCGTCAAGTTAAAGCAGCGGAATATCCCCCCTTTGAAAAAGGGGGATAGGGGGGGATTTAAAAAGGTGGCAAGTGCCGCTACCGTTAAATCCCCCTCAGTCCCCCTTTTACAAAGGGGGAAGCTGCCAGCGCATTTTGCATTAATACAATTCAACTTGACTGCCTACTAGTGTAGCCTCTGCGTTCCGATGAAGCAAAAATGAACAAGCTACCCGTGCTATTCGTAGCTCACGGCTCACCTATGCTGGCAATAGAAGATTGCCCTGCGCGGCGGTTTCTGATGGGCTGGAGTAATCGCATAGACAGGCCCCCAAGCAATATGCTCTATGCTTGAGGGTGCGATAAATCGTGCCCCTATGACCCCTCCGTCCTGTTTAGGCGTGGATCAAACGCATCGCGCACCGCGTCGGCAAACAGGTTCGCCGCCAGCACCAGCACCAGCATGAAGCCGAACGCCGCCGCCAGCGTCCACCACACCATGGGCTCGCGCCCCATCTCCAGGCGCGCGGCATTGATCAGCGTGCCAAAACTCATGGTGGAGGGGTCAACACCCACACCGACGTAGGACAGCACCGCCTCGGCCAGCACCAGGGCGCTGAAATCCATCACCACCGCGATCAGCACGATGTGCATCACATTCGGCAAGATGTGGCGCGTGATAATGCGCGGAGATGAAACGCCAAACGCCTGCGCCGCCTGGATATATTCCATCTCACGCAGTTTGAGCGTCTCGCCGCGCAGCAAGCGGCACAGGCCGGTCCAACTGGTCACGCCGAGAATCAGGCACAGGAACAACAGGCGCAAATCGGCGCGTTCTGCGGCAGTCTCAAACCACTCGGGATGCTTCTCGATCGTCACCTGCATCATCAGCACCGCCGAGGCAATCAACAGCACGCCGGGAATGGAACTCAACACGGTATAGATGTATTGAATGACATCATCCACCCAGCCGCGCAGATAACCCGCCGTGATGCCTAGCAGCAGCGCGAACGGCAGCATCACCAGCGTGGTGACGGTGCCGATCACCAGCCCGGTGCGTATGCTTTTCAGCGCCAGATAGAGCACGTCCTGCCCGACCTTGTCGGTGCCGAGCACGTGGTAGACGGCGGCGAGATTAGCGACAGCGCCGATGAGCATGGCAAGTAACAAGGTGGTGATTAGTAATGCGAGGAGTGTGCGGGGTGGATAAAGCGCAGTATATCCAGCATCAATTTTCCGTGTGGATACGCTGCGCTTTATCCACCCTGCGACAGCGATAAAAGCCAGCGCGATCAACAATCCTGCCACCGCCCCAACCGCCGCCCGCCACAGCACGTCACCCAACAAGTCACGCTGCGGATCGGCCAGGTGCGCCCCGCCGTATTTCAAGCGCGGATAGTCGCGCAGCATATTGCCTTCCGGCGTTGCTATGCTTTCCTTGGCGTACAAATACGCCGACAGCGGCGCGGAATAGGTCTTCTCGGTGCGGCTGCGCAAGCCGCCGACCAGCGCATCAAATGCGCTCAATACTTCCGGTGCATACACAGTCTGCCCGTTGCTTTTATCCGGCAATGCGGCGCGGTAGTGTAGTGTATCCAGCAAGCCGACCACAAAAAACAACGACAGCACCAGCAACGACACCATACCTACGCTGCTCTTTGCCACGCGCCGCCACGGCAACAGCAGGTGCGGGTGCCGACCGATCCACCATGCAGCCATGATTCCTATCGCGATGAGCAGAAAAATCAGGGCATCCGTCCACAAAATAACAATCTTCATTGCAATCTCACCCGTGGATCAACAATGGTGTATGAAATGTCGGTCAGGATCAGACCCACGATGTACAGCACCGAACCCAGAAACACCATGGCACGCACCACGCCGAAGTCCTGCGCGTTGATCGCATCTATCGTATAACTGCCCAGCCCCGGAATGCTAAAGAAAGATTCGGTCAGCAAACTACCCATGAACAACAGCGGAATGACTACCACCACGCCAGTGAGTATCGGAATCATCGCGTTCTTCAGCACGTGACGGAACAGCACGCGCAATTCGGATAAGCCTTTGGCGCGCGCGGTGCGCACATAGTCCTTGCCGATTTCTTCCAGAAAAATGGTGCGATACCAGCGGCTGCTGGCGCCGACACTGCTCATCACGCCGATCAGCACCGGTAGCAGCACGAACTTTATGCTGTCCATGCCGCCCGCATAACCGGAAATCGGCACCCAGTGCCACAGTTTGCTCACCAGAAATTGCCCGCCAATAATGTAGAACAAGCCGGAGATGGACATCAAAAAAACACACAGCGCCACGCCGACGACATCGAGCGCGGTGGCACGGAACAGCGTCATCAGCAGGGCGAAGGTAATGTAAATGAGCAGGCCAATGATGAAAGTCGGCAATGCAATGGCTAGGCTGGGCAACATGCGTGTCTGTATTTCACGGGCGATGTTGCGCCCGTCGTCGGAGTAACCGAAGTCGCCCACAAACATTCTGGCTGACTTCTCAAAGAAAATCGTATTGCTGATTTTGTCCGACCCTTGCGCTGCTGCATTGAATAGCAGCGGCTTGTCGTAACCGTGCTGTTGCTTCCACTTTTCGATAGCCTCCGGCGTCACGCGCTTCATGCCCAACTGCATGCGCGCCATGTCGTCCGGCGTATTCACTACGAAAAACAGGGAAAAGGTAAGCAGGTTCACCCCGATCAGGATCGGAATGGCATACAGCATGCGGCGGATGAGGTAGGCAAGCATTATTGGGTAAGCCCGTCATTAAGTAATGCGATCCTGCGCATCAGGTCATCATAAACACCGGACAAGTTTTTCAGAATCTCATCGTTGGTATAACGGACAACTGTAATGCCCAAAGCTTCCAAAGCATTTGTGCGCTTCGCATCATATTCGACCGCTTCGGCATGGCTGTCACCATCAATCTCAATAACCAGATGAAGCGCGGCGCAATAAAAATCAGCGATGAAATCGCCTATCGGTTTCTGGCGCAAAAATTTGTAATCGGCGAAGTGGCGCATGCGCAGTACCCCATTCCACATTTTGCTTTCGGCGGCTGTGGGGTTCTTGCGATTTTCGCGGGCGAGTGTGGTCAGTTTCTTGTTGTATGGGATAAAACCAAACCCCTCCCGGCCTCCCCTTGTCAGGGGAGGAGCAGAACCATCGCGCCTGGTCTCTGACGAGGGAGGGGCGGAGCAGGCACGCTTCCCCCCTGACAAGGGGGGACTGAGGGGGGTTGGTTTTTCATCTTTCATCGCGCCTCCTCCCGTTGCCGCAACGCCCGCCACAACCACCAGCCGAACGCCACCAGCGCCATCCCGCCCAGCCACAGCGGCCACAGCATCGGCTGATTCCATTTTCTGCGTAACTCGTCGCGCTGCGCCGCATCAATCCTCAAATACTTGAGGTTGTTGTTAGCCATCTTGTTGGGTTTGCTGTTATGCAGCCAGGCATGGCGCAGCACGTAGTCCTTTGGATGGTACCCCCACAGCCAGGGCGAATCGCGGCGCAGGATTTCCTGCATCTGGTCTATAATTTTCTGACGCGCCGGACTATTCTCCATGTTTTTCATCTGCTCGAACAAACGGTCGTATTCCGGGTTGTGGTAATTGGCGGCATTCTGGCCGCCCTTGCCCACCTTGGCTTCTGCGCCGTGCAGTAAAAATAAAAAATTCTCCGGATCGGGATAATCCGCATTCCAGCCAAAGTAGAACAACTGCGTATCGCCCTTGCGGATCTTGTCCTGAAAGCGGTTGTAGTCGGTGCTGCGCGCCACCAGTTGCAGATTAAGTTTGGCGAACTGCTTGCGCAGCCAGTCCAGACGCGACTTGCTGCCCACGCCGGTGGCGGTGGTATCGAGATAAATCACCAGCGGCTGTCTGGTTTTTTCATCCAGGCCATCTGGGTAGCCCGCTTCGGCCAGCAGCTTTTTTGCCTCCTCGATGGACTTGCGTTGCGGCGCTCCATTGACCCAATCATATACATAACGGTTGATGCCCGCCTCGCCCTCGCGATAGCCGGAGATGCCGGGCGGGATGGGCGACTGCGCCGCGATGCCGCGCCCATTGGCGAAAATGGAAATAAATTCCTCGAAGTCCACCGCGATGGCGATGGCGCGGCGCAGCTTGCGCGCCCGTTCCGATTCGCCTCCAACAACCGGATCCAGCCAGTTAAAACCCATGTACATGGTGGAAGTAGCAACCGAAGTGGACAGCGTGATGCCCTGCGCTTTCATTTCCTCAGTGACGTTAGCCTCGCCGCCCACATTCACCTGCACTGCCTGATCGAAGCTGTCCGAGCTGATGCCGGCCGCATCGTAATAGCCTTGCAGGAATTTATTCCAATAGGGTATGGTTTCTTTCTCCAGGCTGAACACCACTTGTTCGATCAGCGGCAGCGGCTTGCCCGCGTCACGCAGCAATCCAGCTTCTTTATCGCCCACCTCGCCCTCATCCGGATAAAATTCACCAGAAAAATTTGGATTGCGCGTCAACACCATGCGCTGGCTGGGATTGTTCTCCGACAAATAATAGGGCCCGCTGCCGACCGGCCACCAGTCCAGCGTGAGATTTTTTTCGCGCATGCCGTCTTGCGCATAAAAGCGCTCGGCCTCCACCGGCATGGGTGCGAAAAACGGCATCGCCAGCCAGTAGGCAAACTGCGGATATTTTCCCACCACCTTGATGCGGTAGGTGTGGTCATCCACCACCTCTACGCCTGACAGCGGGTAATCATGCAGATTAAGAAAGGAAGCGGGGGTCGTTTTCTGAAGTTCCTGGGCCTTTTGCGCCTGCTGCAAAGTCGTGGCGTAGTCCTTGAGTCCCACAATATATTCCATCATCAACCCGGCAATCGGCGAATGAATGGCCGGATGCGCCAGCCGCTTGATCTGGTAAACATAGTCCGCCGCCGTGACTGCGCGCGTGCCGCTGTGCGGAAAATCTTGCAGCGCATGGATGCCGCGCAAATCTTCAGGCTTGAGCGCAAGGTATTCCGGCCTGTTTTGCGCGTCGCGCGCAAAGGCGGGATGCGGCTGGTAGCGCAGGTCGGGGCGCAGATGAATTTCATATAGGCTGAACGCCACCTTGGCAGCAGGCGCGTCGTCCGGCAAGGGCCGGCTGTCTTTATCCAGATAAGTAACCCGCGGCATGGCACTGGCCGCCTGCGGCAGCAGCGTGTAGGGGCGCTTCAGGTAATGGTATTGCAGCGGCGGCTGGTAGATCTGCGCCAGGAATATATATTCATTCTCGCTGTAGGCTTGCGCCGGATCGAGGTGCTTGGGGCGCTCGGTGAAGGCGGTGTAAAAAATGGACTTGCCCTGATCCGCAGCCGGATAGGGATTATTCCACAGTCCGCCATCGCAGGCGGTAAGCAGCAGAAGCAACGGTAAGCAGGAGAGCCATCTCATGGCGCAAGAGTTTATCCGAAATACCGCAGTTCGCGGTAAGATTGCGGACAGGCAAACAACAGGCGCAAAACCATGAATCAACTCTGGCAGGATTTTTTGCAACAGCAGGGGGCAGAAATACAGGATGGCATAGTGCAGCATTTCGGCGACGCACCGGCAGAGCTGACTGCCAGCCGCGATAGCACAGTGCTGTGCGACTTGAGCCAGTTCGGCACACTCAAGGTCAGCGGTGTAGATGCCCTGAGTTTTTTGCAAAACATGCTCAGCAGCGATGTCAGCGAAACCAGCGCGCAACATGCCCAGATCAGCGGCCTCAACAGCCCCAAGGGCAGGATGCTGGCAAGTTTTCTGATCTGGCGCACGGGTGCGGATTATTTCCTGCACCTGCCGCGCAGCTTGTGCGCCGCTATCCACAAACGCCTGTCCATGTATATTTTGCGCGCAAAAGTCAAAATAGAAGATGCGGGCGAACAACAGATTTGCCTTGGCCTGGCCGGGAATGGTGCGGAGGTGCTGTTGCGGCAATACTTCGGATCGGTGCCGCAGAATGCCTGGGCAGTTGAGCAGCATGACCACACCAGCATCATCCGTGTCGACTCACAACGCTTCCAGCTCAATACCACGCCACAGCACGCACCCGCGCTGTGGCAAAATTTTACAAGACTCCCCTCGCCCTCGGGGGGGGAGCTTGCGAGGGGGCCGTCTAGGGGAGAGGGCAGCCTACGCCTGGCCGGGTCGCCTTGCTGGGACTGGCTCAACATCCGCGCCGGCATTCCGGTTATTCTGCCCGCCACCCAGGAGCAATTCGTGGCACAAATGGTCAACCTGGAACTCATTGGCGGAGTGAACTTCAAGAAAGGTTGTTACCCGGGACAGGAAATCGTGGCGCGCATGCAGTATCTCGGCAAGCTCAAGCGGCGCATGTACCTGGCACACATCGAGGGCGACACGGTGCCGCAGCCGGGCGACGAGCTCTACAGCGCGGACATGGAAGCACAAGCCAGCGGCATGGTAGTCAACGCAGCCGCCGCACCGGGCGGCGGCTGCGACCTGCTGGCGGTGGTGCAGATCAGCAGCCGCGACACGCAAACCGTGCATCTCCAGTCATTGCAAGGTGCGGCGCTCAACTTCTTGCCACCGCCTTACCCCATCCCGTGAACCTGCCCGCCCAGCTATTCCCGGTCGAGTTGCTATGGCTGGCCAATCTCGGTTTCTTCATCCTGCTGGGCAGAGCCATCTGGTTTGCGCCGTGGCGCGGGCTGCTGGACAATGGCGCACGAGTCAATGCGCTGGTCGGCTTGACGCTCGGCTTATTCGTGTTCTGGCAACTCAATGCTGGCATACGCCCCGGCTTCAACCACCACGTGCTCGGCGCGACATTATTTGTGCTCATGTTTGGCTGGCGCATCGCCATGATTGCCATGACGCTCATCATGCTGGCGACTTGGCTCTACACAGATGCAAATTTGATCGCCCTGGGCATCAACGGCCTGGTGATGATCGTCGTACCCATTTTTTTCAGCGAAGCGGTGCTGCGCCTGTCGCGCCGCTATCTGCCCAAAAATTTTTTCTTGTTCGTTCTGGGTAACGGCTTTTTCTGTGCGGGCTGCGCCATGCTGCTGAGCATACTCAGCGCCGCACTGCTCATGACCCTGTTTAGCCACTACACGTGGGCGAGTGTGCAACACAATTACCTCGTCATGGCCCCCATCATCATGTTTATAGAAAGTTTTGCCACAGGCGCGATCATTGCGAGCTTTGCCATCGCCTCGCCAGAGGCGGTGTTTAACTTCGATGTAGATGAATACCTGACGGGAAAATAGACCTACAGGTGCCCTACAACCGCAAACGCATCTTGCGATGCGGAATGTTAGCATCCATGAATACCTCCCCCACTTCAGCAAAATCAAAACGCTGGTAAAACGGAATGGCGTGTGTCTGGGCGCTGAGCTCAACCATCTGGTAATGCTGGACATGCGCATAATCCAGCAAGGCCTCCAGGATCGCACTGCCGACCCGCTTGCCGCGCCACGCCGGCAACACAGCGATGCGTCCAATATGGCCATCCGCCGTAATACGCCCGCATCCTATCGCTTCGCCATAACCGCTCAATGCCAGGGCGTGCTGGCAGCCCTCATCCAGGCCGTCCCACTCCAGTTCTTCAGGAACGCACTGTTCGCGTATAAACACCGCTGAACGAATTGCGCGCAACAAGGGTTCGCCGTTATGCCAGGACAGCAGATGCACGGTAAAAGGATAGTTCATGGGCACCTCTAAAAATTCAGAGTTCGCCCAAATGCAAGGCGCGGGAAAACGAAGTTTCAGAGTAGGGTAACCTTTAGGTTAGCCGGAACTAAAAATTTCGCAGCGCCGCATATGATTGCTATGTTAGCAAGAAATTTTTTCCGCAATAAAACAGTTCGATGTTGCTGGATTTTTAGAGGTGCCCTCATGACACTTCCTCCCTATCAGTCAAAGACAGCCGGACATAATACACCTTGGGAAGCGCAGATTAATTCGAGTTCTAAGCAAGACTAGGCGCGAACAAAAAATTTGGACGCCGCATATTGGTGATATGTAAGGAGAAATTTTTTGTGAGTAACGACGTATTGCGACACAACGAAGTTGCTGTGTAGGCTAACCTTTAGGTTATGCCGGAACTAAAATCGGATTAATCTGCGCTTCCCTTGCCGGTCAAGCAGCAATATGCACTGCCGTACCCGGCGCAACGAGATCAAACAATTCCACCATATCGGCATTGCGCATGCGGATGCAGCCCTTGGAACCCGGCAGCCCAAGCACAGTGGAATCCGGTGTGCCATGAATGTAAATGTAGCGGCGCATGGTGTCGTGCGAACCCAGACGGTTGTAACCCGACTCGCAACCGGACAGCCACAGGATGCGCGTCAGTATCCAGTCGCGGGTGGGGTGCTGTTCGCCCAGTTGCGGCGTATAAATTTCGCCGGTGGGACGGCGCCGCACGAACACGGTATTCAGCGGCTGATCCTCTCCAATTTTGGCGCGGACAATATGCCGCCCGCGCGGCGTGCAATAGCTGCCGTTCTCTTCGCCCGCGCCGTTGGCGGCGGTGGAAACCGCATAGCGGCGCAGCACATGACCTGCATCGTCGAGCAGCTCCAAAGTTTGTGCAGCAATGTGAATATTGATTTTCATGTATGCATCATGCCCGCTTTTGCGCACGTCGCGCAGCAAAAAAATCACTCAACACCTGCCCGCATTCCTCAGCCAGCACTCCGCCAGTCAATTTAGCATGATGATTCAAGCGCTGCTCACCAAACAAATCCACCACGCTACCACACGCACCAGTCTTCAAATCACGCGCGCCAAACACCACACGCGCAATGCGCGCATGGAATATCGCCCCCGCACACATCGCGCAAGGTTCCAGCGTCACAAACAATTCGCAACCGACCAGCCGGTAATTTCCCAAATACTGCGCCGCATCGCGCAATGCCAGCATCTCGGCGTGGGCAGAAGGATCATGGCGGCTGATCGGCGCATTAAAACCACGCCCGATGATCACACCCTCCTTCACCACCACCGCGCCCACCGGCACCTCGCCAGCCTGTTCAGCCTGGTGTGCCAACTCCAGCGCCTCGCGCATAAATACAGCATCTCCCTCTCCCACTGGGATAGCCAGCGACTTGGCGGCTTTGCCGCCTAGTCGAATGGCTAGTTGTTCCATCAGAGGAGTCAGGGGTGAGGGTTGCATTTGCTGTACCATCAACTGTCCAGTGGGCTGACTACACCCCTGCCGCCGCGATTCAAGACGTGGGTGTAAATCATCGTCGTGGAAACATCCGAATGGCCGAGTAGTTCCTGCACGGTGCGGATGTCGTAGCCGCTTTCCAGCAGATGCGTTGCGAAGGAATGACGAAACGTATGCGGCGTGGCGAGTTTGGCCAGCCCAGCTGCGCGCACTGCCTGCTTTACTGCGCGCTGCACCGCCTGATCTTGAAGATGATGACGGCGGGTTTCGTCGGAACGCGGATCAACCGAAAGATTGGCAGAAGGAAAAATATACTGCCAAGCCCATTCACGTCCTGCATTGGGGTATTTCTTATCCAGCGCATAAGGTAAATGAACCGCGCCATAACCTGCCGCCAAGTCTTGCTCATGCAACAATTTAACCCGCTGCAAATGGGTTTTGAGCGGTACAAGCAACGCGGTCGGCAACATTGTCACCCTGTCCTTGAACCCCTTGCCATCGCGCACCAGAATTTCTCGCCGTGTCAATTCCACATCTTTCACGCGCAATCGCAGTCCTTCCATAATGCGCAAACCGGAGCCATACAACAAACTGGCAATCAGCCAATGCGTCCCCTCCAGGCGCGCCAGCACCGCCTGCACCTCTTCGCGAGTCAATACCACAGGCAAACGCTTGGGCGCCTTCGCTTGAGTCACATTATCCAGCCACGGCAACTCAATCCCCAGCACCTCCTTATAAAGAAACAGCAGTGCGCTCTTGGCCTGATTCTGAGTTGAGGCGGCAACCCTACCCTTTACCGCCAAATGAGTGAGAAACGCTTCGACCTCCTGCGCCCCCATGCTTTTTGGGTGATGCTTGCCATGGAACAAAATAAAGCGTTTAATCCAGTCCACATAGGTTTGTTCGGTGCGGATACTGTAGTGCTTCAGGCGGATTTTTCCGCGCACTTGATCGAGTAGCTTAGGTGCCGATACCGATGATTGTTCTTCTGACATTTTTAGGATAGCCTAAAAAAACGTAAGGGATTGACCGTGAACGTATTGTGCATGAATAAAAAACTTTTAGCCATCCTATTTGATGCAATGTTTTGCATCAAATAGGATGGCCACTTCACGTTAGGAGTGTTGCTTTCGCGGCAAGGCGGAAATAGCAATTGGCAGTGTGGTGGCAGTTGTCGCTGTTAGGAGCAAATAGAAATGTCCGGTTTTATAGCACATGAAATGTCCGCTTTGTAAACGCTCGAGCGGGACGCGCCAATCGCAGCGTTTTTCATAGTTCCCTTGCGTGGGGCGCGCCCCTCAATTTGAACGTTGGGCATCAATAGCCAAAATGAACGATAATTAGATTATTTTCCACAGGAGTGCGATCATGGAACTGACAGCAGTACTCAATCCAGTCGAAGAAGGTGGTTACATAGCGCTGAACCCTGAAACGGGAACCACTACTCAAGGTGAAACTGTTGAAGAGGCCCTCGCTAACTTACAGGAAGCTACAGCGCTCTATTTATCTGAATTTCCGTTGCCCACACATGGCCATCCGTTGGTAACTATGTTCAGTATTCCTGCTCATGCCTAAGCTACCCCATGTCTCTGGGGCAGTAATAATACGAACATTATCGCGCCTTGGTTTCGAAAAAATTCGCCAATCCGGAAGCCACATCATTATGCGACGTGGTGCCAAAGGTTGTGTCGTCCCAATGCATGGTGAAGTTAAAATTGGCACGCTTGCTGGTGTTCTGCGTCAAGCCGATGTAACAGCAGATGAATTTATCGCGGCAATGTGACCTTGCTGCCCAACCCATCATTCCACCGGACCTGCGCGAAAAGCCGCGCAGGCCGGTGAATTCAAACGTTAGGCAGAGGAACGTCTCGTTGTTATTTGAGAATTAACGTCGACAGACGCGACCAAAACTTTGGAAGGAGACTCGAATGTTTACGCTTTTAAGAGTTATCGGTATGCCGCCCGGTGCGTCGCAGCCGGCGCAGATTCAAATCGTTGGGTTATTTTCGTGCCCAAGTGGGGGCGGAGGAATACCAGTCGAGCTACGAGTAACGGCCCCACTGGGCGGGCCGATCACCACATTTACTCAGCTAACGAGTACCGGTGCACCGAGCACGCCGCCATTCGGTACCGTCGTCTTCAGTGTACCTGCATGGGCTGCGGCGAACTGCGGGGAAAAAATTCAATTTGAGGTGCGCGGGGATTGTGGTAGCGCGGGGTGGACCCAATGGCAAACATTCGGCGGCGAAATTGAGTGCCTATGTCCGCGCGTCAGCCTTCAGGCAAGTTATGGGGCGTGCAGCGGAAATCCGTTGAAACAAACCATCACTCTTACCGCCACGATAATGCTGAAACCGGGCACGACGAGCCAATTTACATGGGATGTAAAGGACAAAAACAACATTCTTCAACATGCCGCCGGGCCTGCCGGTGGCTCCTTGACCAACACAACCAGTAACTGGAATACCCCGCTGACACTTACCACCACATACGATCTCGACCCGAGTCAAGGCCCTTATTCAGCATGCATGAGTTCGCCTGAGTGTCCGTCAGCATGCATAACCATACGGCCCAATTGCAACGGATGCTGTGACGAGGTTACGGTCACCGTCGATACCCAGCCTCTACCCTGCGTTCCGGCCGGGGGTGGCACGGTCTCGATCCAGTTCTCAGCGTCGCTTTTGCCGACGGGGTGTACCGGACCTTTCGAGTGGAAGGTGACAGATGTCGCCACCAACACGGTGCTCCAGCCATTCGCACTCGGAAGCTCTACTTTCTCGTATCCGTTCGCTAGCGCGGGAACTTATAGGGTGAACGTCAAGGTTCAACAGGCCAGCACCTGCGATGACCCAGTTCTCACCGACAGTGTCACCTTCATACTCGTCGAGTGTACGCAATGCCCCACGCTGGCAGTCAACGCCACCGTTTCTGGATGCGCGCCGACAAACGCCGTCGTAAACCTGAGCACACAACTGGCCTGGCCCGGCGGGAGTGGCCCCGCTGCGACCATGTATTTCTGGACGATAGATGGCCCGGGGAGCACGACCAAGGCACAGCGAACCGGGCCATCTTCGGTGGACACCAGCTCTGGCTGGTCGGGTACGCTCGCGACATCGAGCGGTGCCGTAGACCTGTCCCAAGCCGGAACATACACGGTTTCCGTTCGTGCACAAATTCCCGGCGTGCCGGCAACTTGTGACCCGACCGATTCGGCGAACATCGTGATTCCACCGTGCCGATGCCCGGCGCCGATCGCCAACACCAGCCAGGAATGGAGCGTCACCGGCATTACCGCGCCGTTAGGCCCGAACAGCTTCCAAACCTCGGATTGCGACCGCGCGACCGTCAGCATGACACTGGCTGTTGATCTTGGTGGGTACCAACCCGGCGACCTACGCTACCGCTGGGACTTCGGCGACGGCTCGCCGGTCGTCACTCAGCAGGGTACTGCTGGTGCATCGCAGACACACACTTTCAGCAACCCAACGCCCGGTCGGAGCCAGACTTACACCGTCACCGTGACCGTTGACGTTGCCGGCTCGACTTGTGCGCCGTTCTCGCGGACAGCCTCCATAACCGTACCCGCCTGCACGACATCGGTTTGCCCGCAGGTGAACCAGGTAACCCCAGATCGAGCCACGGACTGTATCAACCGCGGTGGCACGGTCACATTTAATTTCACAGCCGCCGTCAACAACCCCAGTGCTGTGGCAGGTGGCTTCCAATGGGACTTCGGCAACGGCACGACGCAGACGACGCAGGGGCCGAGCGCCAGCCATAGCTATAACGGGACCGGGACCTTCACTGTGCGTCTGACTGTGAACGGCCCATCAGGTGGAAACTGCCCACCTTCATCGCAGACAACTACGATCACGGTCACGCCCTGCTCCAATGGCGATGGCGGTGGCGGAATGTCGATCTCCTGCTGGATACTACTTATTCTGGCGCTTGTATTTATTGTGGCTGCTGCGGCACTGGCGATGATTGCAAGCTGTGCAGGCAATAACCCCTATATCTACGCAGCTTCGGCTATCGCTTTTGTAATCGGGATGATCTTTCTGGTACTGTGGGGGATATTCTGCGCGCGTTTTGCGTGTCCTATAGTCGTAACAGTGATCGACATTTTGGCGGCATTGTCCGCAGCTTCGCTGATAATCGCCGCAATCCTGAACTTCTTCGGCTGCTCGTTAGGAGCCTTCATTGGCAGCGGATACCTGGGTACTGCCCTTGCCGTTGCATACGCGATTGGACGACTTACTCGCTGTATCAGGACTTGATTTGACAACCACCGCATTTGTTGTTTGAGGCTATCAAAAGCGAACATGCGGTCAGAAGCATGAGCAGGATGTCTAACAAACGCTTCGAGCTGACCTCGGGGACGCTGCCGCGCCCCTCGGCAGCTCAAGCGTGGCGTTAGGGGTGTTGCTATCGCAGTGAAGTGGTAAGCAACAATTGGCAGTGCGGCGGTAGTTTGAACGTGCAATACTTCGTTGATGCTCTGCATCCGTTTGCGCCACGCTGTCAGTGGCTCTTTTACAGGGCAGTGTTTCCGTAGCTTTTGCACAGTGCGTAGCGTGGTGCAAGCCGGTCACGTTGTAGTTTAGTGCGGCAGTTGCTTAAATTCTTTTTCTGGTTCAGTGGTCAGGAGGGTGCAGTGCATTTCAATCAAATCCTAACCCTACGCTCAAGCAGGACTGCGCAAAAGCGGCGCAGCCCCTTAGCTTCACGTTAGGCGTCGCAAGACAAATCCATTGGCCAAACAAGGCGTTTTCTGGCTACAGGCCCTTGGTCTGCATATCATGCGAGGAAGTATCTCTCTTTCCGTTCTTAAGGAGCAATTATGGACGCTTTGGGCATTATTATTGGTGGGGGCACCGTTGTTGTTTTAGCAGTTCTCATAGTGGTAGGCATCTACTTGATTGGCAAATCGTCGTACTCGCGGACGCCAGATACGACTGTCTCGGATCCGACTGCAGACGCCGAGTGCGAGCCCGCATGCGACCAGTGGATTCGAGCGCGGCTCACTAGTTGTCAAGCCGCGGCCGACGAGGCCTCAGCGCGTGCGGATGAAGAGTCGGCCAAGGGCGCCGCGATGGCGGCAGGAGCGGCGGCGGTCGCAGCAGCAGCTGCCGCTTTTGCCCTACAAAAATTGGTGGCTGTCGCTGGTCCCTTTGCCATCGTGGCGATAATATTCGCCTCGATTGCAGCGGTAGGCGCAGCTATCGCCCTAGGTTACGCTG
The DNA here is from genome assembly GCA_947085625.1 of uncultured Gallionellaceae bacterium. Classification (GTDB taxonomy): domain Bacteria; phylum Pseudomonadota; class Gammaproteobacteria; order Burkholderiales; family Gallionellaceae; genus Nitrotoga. The sequence continues at coordinate 19,997 of CAMTXD010000107.1, forward strand.
ACTACAAGCTCGGAGTGTACAGCGCGGCGGAAAATGCAAGGATAATCAAATCTGGAATCTCGGCGAGAGCCCGGGCTGCAGTGGCATCTGCATTGGACATTGTGCTTCGGAAGTGCGACCCCACTCGACGTCGCGAGTGTTTGGCTATTCCTTCACCGTGCTAATGGTCGAATCAACGGCGACGCCTAGCCCGGCATTCGAGCGGGACGCGCCAAAAGCGGCGCGCCCCTCAATTTGAACGTTAGCCCCATTAAGAAAGGAGTCTCATACAATTTGAAGAGCAAATCCTAATCGCTGCCCCGACAGAAAAGGCCACTAAAATGGAACAAAAAATGAATACAGATAAAATTACTCCGAATGATTTAGAAGACGTGAAGGTCAATGTAAAGCTGAAGCTTGCGGCAGTGTGGGCGAGTTTTATGTTTTTCTATATCTATGTTGATTATTTCCACTTATATATGCCGGGCTCAATAGAAGGTATTCTGGCAGGAAAAGTATTTGTATTTGACATTTCATATGTCTTTCTACTGATAGCAATGGTTTTTGTAGCAATTCCAGCTCTTATGATTTTGCTCTCTGTTGTCCTGCCGGCTAAATTAAATCGATGGGCAAATATCATTATTGCCGCAGTGTTTATTCCTTATATGTTGTTTAATTTAGCAGGAGAGGCTTGGGCGCACATGTATTTTGCCGCAGCTGTAGAAGTCGTTCTTCTTTTACTAATTATTCGCTACGCCTGGAAGTGGCCCATTGTTCAAAACAAACATAGTTAGGGGTCAGGTATAGCTTCGTAGCATACAACCTAACCCTGCATTCGAGCGGGACTCTCCCAGAAGCGGGCGAGCCCCTCAATTTTACGTTAGGCTACCGGAATTTTGGCGTTGTGTTAACCCGTCGCCATTTCACGTTTTTCGGCTCCGGCGAGCACCGCTTCCCGTCTCGGTCTGTGCTATTTTGACCGAGTTGCTTTCGGGGGCTGTAGCAGGCGGACGATGGGAGCTTAGCCTAGCTTTTTTGTTCGTGGAAGATTTACGTTTTGCGGGTAAAGTGGCGCTTGGGTTGGGTGGGGGTTTTACCATTATCTCTAATTCACCGGCCTAACCCTGCATTCGAGCGGGACGCGCCAAGAGCAGCGTTTTTCATAGTTCCCTTTCGTGGGGCGCGCCCCTCAATTTTACGTTAGGGTGTCTTGACAATTTACCTAATGTACATACAATGTATTGATGATTAAGTTCGAATGGGATCGAGCAAAAGCGGCTTTAAACAAGAAGAAACATGGCGTTTCTTTTGACGAAGCTCAATCCGTATTTTATGACGAGTTTGCTGTGCAGTTCTTTGATGAGGAAAGCTCCGAATCAGAAGACCGGTTTCTGATGCTGGGTTTCAGTGATGAGGCTCGTCTGCTTATTGTTTGTCATTGTGAGCGTGAGCTAGGCAACATCATTCGAATTATCTCGGCAAGAAAAGCGACGAAAAACGAGGGCAAATATTATCAAGGGGTTATGCCATGAAAACTGAATATGATCTTTCAAAATTGAAGTCTCGCAAAAATCCTTATGCGGCAAAACTTAAAAAGTCCGTAACTATGCGGCTGAGCGAAGATGTCATAGGCTATTTTAAGCAAATGGCAGAAGAGGAAGGCGTCCCATATCAAAGCCTCATCAATCTTTATCTGCGAGATTGTGTAGCGCGTCACAGAAAAATAGATATATCTTGGCAAACTACACCCTAACCCGACGCTGGGCCAACTAGGCCGGGTTGCGCCCGCAAGGGGCAGGTCGTGGTTGTAAAGCCGATGAATCGGCAACAACCACGCTCCGCAATGAAGCCGCTAACCCAACCTACATTAACTAGCCAGCAACCCCCCCACCGCAGCCACATCCGCATGAGTCTCCGGTTTGCGGCTACCGCTGTGCCGCGCATTCTCCGGTAACACTACAATGTGTATCGGCACGCCGGATTCTGTTTCCAATGTGAAGCTCGGCACGGTTTGTTCCCTGCCCGTCAAATGCACGCGCCATTCGCCGCCCTCGAACGGCAGCTTGTGCTTGAGCAAAAACATCATCACGGCCTTTTCGTCATCAGAATAAACCAGCAAGTTGATGTCGGATTGCTCACCCGCCAAGCCGCTTAACACCGAGCCGGTAAGGTAGGGTTGGAAAGATTCCAGCAGTTGCATGGCTGCAAGCGCCTGCTGCCGTAATTGGCGCAGAATCTCGGGGTGACTGTCGCTCTGGTACAGCTTGCGGAAGCTGCGCAGCGCTGTTTCGACTTCGCCATTGCTGGGCAGATGTTGGGTGTCCGCCGCGCCCATTTGTTTGGCGGCCTTGCGTTTGGCAAAAGCATAATCGGTAATGCCGTCTTCTGCCATCAAACGCGCGGCATGGTGGGCGAGTTGTTCGCGCATATGGTCGCGCCGCTGCGGGCGATCTTTGTTCATTTCAAGGGCACCTCTAAAAATCCATATTTCATCTCAACTACGGCGTTGCGATAAAAATTTCTTGCTTATATATCAGACATATACTGCGCTGCAAAACAAAGTTTCAGTGCAGGGTAACCTTTAGGTTAGCCGGAACTAAAATTTTTATCGCGCCTTGTATTTGAGCGAACTATGAATTTTTAGAGGCGCCCTCAAGTCA
>CAMTXD010000108.1:0-16267 GCA_947085625.1 uncultured Gallionellaceae bacterium
CCAGCGCGTCCACAAACTCAATATCAATTCCGCGCACCATGGAGCCAAATGAATTTTTCAGCACATCGCTGATGAACTTCTGCATGTTCGTTCCAAAACTTGTGGTGATGGAAGTACCCAGAACTCTGGGATAAAGCAAGGCTTTCGCCACAGATTCCGGCGAAAGCTCCCCAGTCAAGAATGCTGCCAAGTAGGGCGCGAGGAAAGGATTAGCGTCAAACGCAGAAGCTGAGACCAGCTTCTGCGTATTCTTTAAATGGTTAGGCACAATGACGGTTCGGAACCATTCCTTGACCTGCTTCAAGATGTGTTTACGTTCTGTTTTAGTCATTTATATTTTTCCTGAGCTTGTGCCTGTTTTCGTCGCGTATTCTCCCAGTTTTAATTGCTTACACAAAGGTGTAATATTCAAATACAATAACCACGCCCACAACCTTATACATGGTTACAAGATGAAAGATTTTTTTGCCCTATCCGAAGTTGCTGATATGTTGTCGATTTCCAAAGAAACGCTACGCCGCTGGGACAGGTCAGGCAAACTCGAATCCGTCCGCCACCCCATCAATAATTACCGCGTTTACCGTTCGCACGATCTCAAGCAATTTGGGCAAATCGGTTTCATGTTTGATGAGGAGGTGCCAGAAGTGGCCGCCCCTCCCAAAGGGGTATACACCGTCGCAGAATTATTTGCGGGAGCAGGAGGGCTGGCCCTGGGAATGGAAAAGGCCGGGTTGCACTGTGTATTGCTGAATGAAATCAACCGGCAAGCCTGCGCCACTTTGCGCAAAAATCGTCCGCACTGGAACGTGATTGAGGGTGACGTGGCGACACTGGATTTTAGTCCGTTACGCGGGAAGGTCGATGTATTGACTGGCGGCTTCCCCTGCCAAGCATTTAGCTATGCCGGGAAAAAGCTGGGGTTTGAAGACGCACGCGGCACGATGTTCTATGAGTTCGCGCGCGCAGTGAAGGAAATACAACCGCTCATTTGTGTTGGTGAAAATGTGCGCGGATTGCTAACGCATGATGGCGGACGTACCCTACAAGGCATGGTTTCTATCCTTGACGAATTGGGCTATGAAGTATTGCCGCCGCGTATTCTCAAGGCAATTTTTCACGGTGTACCGCAGAAGCGCGAACGCTTGCTAGTGGTTGGGTTGCGCAAAGATGCGGCACTAACATTTGATTGGCCTAAACCGCACAAGGAATTTTATACGTTACGTGATGCCCTCAAGAAAGGGGCACTTTTTAATTGTGACGTACCTAAATCTCCGGGGCAAGCCTACCCAAAGCGTAAATGCGAAATCATGGCGATGATTCCGCCCGGCGGTTACTGGCGTGAATTGCCGCTGGAAACCCAGAAGGAATACATGAAGGGTAGCTTCCACCTTTCGGGCGGCAAGACTGGCATGGCGCGCCGTATATCGTGGGACGAACCGTGCCTGACGCTCACTTGCGCCCCGGCGCAGAAACAAACGGAACGTTGCCACCCGGAAGAAACGCGGCCTTTCACAGTGCGTGAATACGCGCGCATCCAGACCTTCCCTGATGATTGGATATTCGAAGGTTCAATGACCTCGCAATACGCGCAAATCGGCAACGCGGTTCCGGTCAATCTCGCCGAGGGAATAGGTAAGTCGCTGGTCAAGTCGCTCAATGCTTATTATGCACTGCACTCGGAGGCGGATCTCTCTTCGTAGCAAAAAGTCAAGCGTGGGCAAGCTTCACTTGCCCACGTGGAATGAAACGGTGGGCAATAAAAACAGTTGCCCACCCTGCAGCACTGGATCAGACTCTATTACTTGCTGCATAAACGTTATACACAGTTTCTGTAGTTCGCAATATGAAAACAGTTTTTTCATATTGCGAAATATGATGCATTGCAACAATGTAACTTTTTACAACATGAAAGAATATTTTTGTAATGTGAAATTAAATTGCCGTCGAAGATCAAGCATCACGCCGGGTCGGCTTACCCTTAGCCCGCACTATTGGGTTGTCACCTACGCTTGGTTCAAGATCGCCAGTTCCGCCCGCGTCGCCGCGGCGATCTCACGCTCACGCCGACGGGTCTGGCGCGCCACCCAAACACTGTAGCCAACAACCACAATGGTCACCGAAACGATCAGCAGCGTGGCCGCCGCATAAATGGTTGGATTGATGCCGCGCCGCGCATAGCCAAAGATCACTTGCGGCAGGGTGTTGACGCCCGGGCCGGAGAGAAACTCGGCTATCACCACGTCGTCGAATGACAGCGTGAAGGACAGCAAAAACGCCGCCAGGATCGCCTGGGAAATATTGGGCAGGGTGATCAGGAAAAACACCTGGTGCGGTCGCGCACCCAAGTCCATGGCGGCCTCCTCGATGGCGCGGTTCATTTCCAGCAAACGCGACTGAATCACCACCGTGCCATAAGCCATGCCCATCAGCGTGTGGCCGAGAATGATGGTCAGCATGCCGCGCTGCGGCCAACCGAATAAATTCTGGGCACCGACCATCAGTAGCAGCAAGGACAGGCCAATCACCACCTCCGGCATGACCAGCGGCGCGTTGACCATGCCCGAAAAAATGGTGCGCCCCAAAAAGCGCCGATAGCGCACCAGCACAAAGGCCGCAAAAGTGGCCAGCACCGCTGACAGCAGACCAGTGATGGTCGCCACCTGCAGCGACAGCAAGAAGCCATCGACGATCTTGGTATCGCGTGTGAGTTCCTCGTACCAGCGCAGTGAAAAGCCGGTGAAGCGGGCGTCCTGACGTGTGCTGTTAAACGAGAACACGATCATGAAGAGCAAGGGCAGATACAAAAACAGGAACACCAGCGCCAGCCACAACTTGCCAAAATGCTTTTCCAGATAATTCTTCACGATCACCTCCTCATTCCATTTCTATTTCGAAGGTGCCACAAGGCGGCGACGAGCGAACGACGCAGACATAACCAGCCACTTGCACAGCTTTATCGTGCTTAGTGGAATGGCTAGTTGTTTCATCAGTACATTTTAGTACGGCTAGGAGTGAGCGAGGAAGCCAACGCTGTGTCACCAATGAAATAGACATGGAATCACTTGCGGGATTTGGCTGGGTCGCCAGTGTAGTGATAGTAGATGGCCATCGGCACGATGATCAACCCGATCATAATCACCGCCAGCGCCGTGGCGCGTGGCCAGTTGTTGCTGGTGAACATTTCGTCCCACACCACGCGACCGATCATGATGTTTTCAGGGCCGCCCAGCAACGAGGGGATGACGAACTCGCCCACGGACGGAATGAAAACCAGCATGAAGCCGGCAATGATGCCGACCCTGGACAGCGGCACCGTCACCAGCCAGAATGACTTGAACGGCGAAGCGCCCAGATCATAGGCGGCTTCCAGCAGTCGAAAGTCCATCTTGACCAGATTGGCGTACAGCGGCAGGACCATGAAGGGCAGATAGACATAAGTCATGCCCACCAGCATCGAGACGTCGGTGTACAGCATCAGGATCGGTTCATCGGTCAAACCCAAAAACATCAGCGTCTGGTTGAGCACACCCTGGTCGGCCAGAATGCCTTTCCAGGCATAAACCCGCAACAGGAATGAGGTCCAGAACGGCAACATCACCATCATCAGCAGTGCCAGACGTACAGCAGGCGAGGAGCGCGCAATGAAATAGGCAAACGGGTACCCGAGCAAGAGGCACAGCAGCGCCGTGCACAGCGCATACCAGATTGAACGCAGGTAAGCCTCGATATAGATTGTCTGGAAAAGAGGGCCGCCCTCGGTGGCGCGAAAGATCGACAGGTAATTCTCGTATTTGAGCTTGAGCAGGCCGCTGTCAGCGTCCCAAATTGGCTTGAATGGGCTGATATCGTTGCCCATATCGACAAAGCTGATGTAGAGCAGTATCAGAAACGGCAGGAAAAAAAACACACCCAGCCAGACATAGGGCACGCTAATCACGAAGCGTTTGCCCGGCATGAAAAAGGGAGTCGCGGCCACGTCGCTTACCTCATTCCATTTCTATTTCGAAGGTGAAACAAGGCGGCGACGAGCGAACGACGCAGACAGTACATTTTAGTACGGCTAGGAGTGAGTGAGGAAGCCAACGCAGTGTCACCAATGAAATAGACATGGAATCAGTCGCGCAGGACCATGCCCGCGTTATCGCCCCACCAGAAAAAGACTTTTTCTTCCCAGCTTATCTGGCTGAGGTCATGGCGCGAGGTGTTGGCCTCGGTGATTCTCACGCGCTGGCCGTCGCTGGCAATCACGATGTAGGTGTTGTAGGAGCCAAAGTAGGCAATTTCCTTGACCAGGCCGGTGAAAAGATTCTTTTCGACGGCGGGCCGCTCCCGGCTGATCTCAATCTTCTCGGGGCGAACGGCAATGGCCAGCGGCATATTCAGCGTGCCGCTCACACCATGCGCCACGTGAATTTCGCCGATACCAGTGATAGCGGCGCAGCGGTCCGGCTCATCCACGCTGAGCCGTCCTTCAAACAGGTTGACGTTGCCAATGAAGTTGGCGACAAAGCGGTTGGCCGGATGCTCGTAAACTTCTTGGGGTGTGCCGATCTGCAGCACGCGACCCCGACTCATGACGGCGATGCGCCTGGCCATGGTCATGGCCTCCTCCTGGTCGTGCGTGACCATCACGCAGGTCACACCGACCTGCTCAATGATGTTGACCAGCTCGAACTGGGTCTGCTCGCGCAGCTTCTTGTCCAGCGCGGCCAATGGTTCGTCGAGCAGCAACAGCTTGGGCCGCTTGGCCAGGCTGCGCGCCAAGGCCACCCGCTGTTGCTGGCCGCCTGAGAGCTGATGCGGCTTGCGCTTGGCATAGGGGCCTAACTGAACCAGATCGAGCATCTCGCCCACACGCTGTTTTATCTCGGCCTTGGGCAGCCCTTCGCGTTTGAGTCCGAAGGCGATGTTCTCCCAGATATCCAGATGGGGAAACAGCGCGTAGGACTGGAACATCATGTTGATGGGGCGCGCGTAGGGTGGCAAATCGGCCACATCCTGACCGCCGAGAAGAATGCGACCTGAACTGGGTTGCTCAAACCCAGCCAACATGCGCAGCAGGGTTGACTTGCCACAACCGGAACTGCCCAGCAGGGCAAAAATTTCGCCTTTGACTATGGACAGCGATACCTCGTCTACCACCAACTCCTCGTCAAAGCGCTTCACCAGTTTTTCAGTGACCAGAAAACCCTCACTCGCGCTCTTGTCCGCCATCTATCGATCTCTGCTTTCGTGGGTGCATTAAAAACCAAGAAGGGCTGTTCAACCCGACCGTACAAACCGCCCTTAACCGGATCAAGGCGGGATTGTCACTGACCTTTTTTGAAGCTGATATAGGCGTTGGCCAGGGCTTCGCGGGCTTGATTGCTGAAACTGCTGGGAAGAATCATTTTCGCGAAGTAGTCGGATTCGACAAAAATGGTCTTGTTACCGGCAATCTCGGGCTTGACCAGCGCCATCGCCGCCTTGTTGCCGGTGGGGTAGCTCATCTCGTTGGACATGAGCGCTGCATTGGCGGGGCGCAGGTAGAAGTCGATGAAGGCGTGCGCGTTGTTGGGGTGCTTGGCGTCTTTGGTGAGGGCCATGGTGTCAAAGAAGATCAAGGCACCGGTGCTGGGCAACAGCGACTCGATCACGTCCTTGGAGCCGTTTTCCTTGGCCCGATCTGCGGCCATATTGATGTCGCCCGACCAGCCAATCACAGCACAGGCCCTGCCGCCGGCAATATCGTCTATCATGGTCGAGCTGAACATGCGCACGTCCTTGCGCACTTTCGCCAGCATGGCGGCAGCCGCCTGATAGTCAGCGGGATCATTGGAATACGCATCTTTTCCAATGTAATGAAGCGCCGCCGGGATGATCTCGGTGGGCGAATCCAGATAGGCAATGCCGCAGGACTTCAATTTGGCGGTGTACTTGGGATCAAATACCAGGTCCCAGGCGTTGTCAGGCATGGCCATGCTGCCCAGGGCTTTTTCCACCTTGGTGCGGTTGATGCCGACCGTGGTGAAACCCCAGGCCCAGGGCACCAGATGTTTGTTGCCAGGGTCGGCCTTGACCAGTGTTGCCATGATGGCGGGGTCCATATTGGCCAGGTTGGGGATCTTAGCCTTGTCCAGCGCTTGCAGCAAACCGCCTTCGATCTGAGGTTTGGCAAACACGGCACCCGGCACCACGATGTCGTAGCCGGTGCTGCCCGCCACCAGCTTGGCGTGCAGAACTTCGTTGGTCTCAAAGATGTCGTAGTTGACCTTGATGCCCGTTTCCTGCTCGAAGGCTGCGATCATTCCCTCGGGGACATAGTCTGGCCAGTTATAGATGTTGAGCACTTTTTCCTCGGTGTTGACTGCCACCACAGCCACCGGTGGCTCTTCTTTCTTGCCGCAAGCAGACAGGACCAGCGCCGACAGCGCAAGCGTCCACAGGTATTTTTTCATTATTTTTTATCACTCCGTCTATAGTGGCCCCCTCGGTCAAGACAATAATGCATCGAGTTTAAGAGGGTAACCTTGCACATACAGCGAAACGGCGCTGCCCCGATTTTCTGTTTCTTTTTTTGTTTCTATTTCTGAGTTTGTTTTTCTAGCTTACTGTATTCGTCCACAATCCTTGCTCCGCCTCCACTCGCCATGCGGTAAAGGGTACCTCTAAACCTGATCCAGTGTATCGTAGCTCAGTGATTAGTGCGGCCTTTTTCGTGTTGCAAAACACAAAATATTCTGTCAGTCCGATCAGACAGGGGCCGTACTAAATGCACTGTCTTCGTCGCTCGCTCGTCGCCTCCTTGTTTTACCTTCGAAATGGAATTGGAATGACCGCACCATTCAGGCCTGCCGCAGATGCCAGGCTTTCGAACGCGTGAAGGTCTGGATGCCATAGGTGGACAGGGTCAGCCCCACACCCGAGTCGCCCAGCCCGCTCCAGGGCAGGCGCGGGCTGACGCGGTCACAGCAATTCCAGTAGACGCTGCCCGCGTGGACCTGCGACAGCAAACCCCTAGCACGGGCTTCGTCACGCGTGTAGACGCCGGCGGTCAGGCCGTAGCGGGTGTCGTTCATGAGTTGCACCGCCTGCGCGTCACCAGACACTTTCTGGATGCCGATGATGGGGCCGAAGCTCTCCTCGCGCATCAGTTCCATGCGGTGGTTCACGTCAGAGAAAACCGTCGGCGCATACCAGTTGCCAGGGCCGGGCAGCCGGGCGCCGCCAAGGAGCAGGGTCGCGCCTTTGGCCTTGGCATCCGCCACCTGGGCATCCAGCACCTCGAGTTGTGGTGCGCGCGTGAGGGCACCGATGTAGGTGTCTACACTCATCGGGTCGCCCACCTTGAAGGTTTTGACGGTGTCCACAAAGGCGCTCACAAAGACGTCGTAAATCTTTTCGTGCACGTAGATGCGTTCCACCGAGCAGCAACTTTGTCCGGTGTTGTACATGGCGCCGTCAGCCAGCGATTCGGCGGCGGCTTTTGGGTCAGCGTCCTCGCACACATAGGTGGGATCCTTGCCGCCGAGCTCGAGTTGCAGCTTTACAAACTTGCTGCCCACGGTTTGCGCAATGCGCGCGCCGGTGGCGTACGAGCCGGTGAAGAACACGCCGTCTACCTTCTGCTCCAGCAGAGCCGCACCTACCGCACCGGCGCCGACCAGACAAGCTATTGCGTCTTCAGGCACACCCGCTTCGTGCAGCAGGCGTGTGATTTCCAGGCCCGTCATGGTGGCGTATTCAGACGGTTTATAGAGCACGGTATTGCCGGTCAGCAGCGCGGGCAAGATGACATTGCAGCCCACAAACCACGGATAGTTCCAGGCCGAGATGTTGACCACCACGCCCAGTGGTGTGTGCTGGATTTGCTCGGTCATGCCGCCCTCGTTCAAGACGGTCTGCGTCGCGGTGCTGTTGTCAACTTCCGCCAGGAAGAAGTCAATGCGCGCTAGCAAACCGTTGAGCTCATTAAGGGACATCCGGATGGGTTTGCCGGTTTCGCACGTCATGGTGGCGGCCAGTAATGCCAGATCGCGGACCACACCGGCACGGAATCTTTCGATGCAGGCTTTGCGTTGCGCCAATGGCGTGGCGGCCCAGGCAGGCTGGGCTGCGCGCACGGCAGCGGCCTTGGTGGCGACCGAAGTGGCATCGTCAACCGGCAAGCTCGTGATCAGGGCGCCGGTGGCGGGATTGTGGATGGAGAGTTGGTTCATGCTGAATTCAGCAATTGGATCGCGGACGTCCCGTCCGCATGCGGACGGGACGTCCGCGATCCCTCACCCAATTGGTGAGTTTCATGGTAGGCAAAAAAATCAGTATTCATGCGGGATTCCAGATGATTCAAAGCGCTCGATCGCTGTTTCCAGGTTCATGGGTGGTATGGGGTTTAGATTGCTTGGGTAGCTTGGGCGATGCGGGCTAGTCGCGCGGCCGCCAGAAAGTCGCTCAGGATGGGCGTGTCGTCGAGCGTGCCGTGTTCAGGCCCGTGAAACTCCGGGTGCCAATGCACCCCGGCGATCCAGGCCGCGCCGGTGTGGCGGATGGCTTCGATGGTGCCGTCATCCGGACAGCGTGCCTCGACCTCGAAACCCGGTGCCAGGTCTTTGATGCACTGATGATGAATGCTATTGATTTTATAGCTACCTGTGTCCTTCAACAGGGCGCTCAAGCGTGTTTCAGGCACCAATTCAAGAGTGTGGAAGTTGCGGTCATAGCGCTCGGCATCGCGGTGCATCAGAGCCTCTGGGCGCTGGGTGGGAATGTCCTGCACCAGCGTGCCGCCAAAAGTGGCGTTAATCAGTTGCATGCCACGACAGATGCCAAACACCGGCTTGCCTGCCGCCACAAAGGCTTTGACCAGCGCCGCCTCGTAGGTGTCGCGCTGGCGGTCGCCCTGCCAGCGCGCATCAATCGGGTCCTCGCCGTAACTGCCTGGCCACAGGTCGGCACCGCCATGCAGCACCAGACCGTCGAGCCAGACTGCATAGGCATCCAGCGAAATCGGGGAGTCCGGATCCGGCGCAGGAATCATCACCGCCAGCGCGCCACCCGACATGACCCATTGCGGCACCGACTGTTCAACATAGTTCAGGGTCTTGATTGCGAATGCAGCACGCGTTGGGTCGGGGTGCATGAAGCAGGCGCTGATGCCGACTTTGAGGATATCCATTTTTGATTCCATGATTTACAGCGCTGCTCGGAACAAACGCTCAAAATCTGCTGCGGTGCAAGGGCGCGGGTTGGTCTGGTGGCAGATGTCGGCCAGGGCGATTGCCACCAGACGCGCTAGATGCTCCGGCTTCACGCCATGAGCCGCCAGGCCGCCGGTGATGCCCACACTGTGCTTGAGCTGTTTGAGCCAAGGCACAAAGGCCGATCCGCCACCAGCGACCTTGCAGACATGGGCCAGTTCGTCAAACTTCTGCGGCACCGCCTGCAGGTTCCAGGCCAGCACGGTGTCGATCATCAGCGCGTTAGCCAGGCCATGGTGCAAGTCGCAAACGGCACCCAGCGCATGGGCGCAGGAGTGCACCGCGCCCAGGTCTTTCTGAAAAGCAATCGCACCCATCATGGAGGCCATCATCATGTCGCTGCGAGCCTGCAGGTTGCCGGGCTCTTTCACGGCGGTGAGCAGCGCCGCCGCCGCAATGCGTGTGCCTTCGAGTGCAATACCATCGCACAGCGGGTGGTAGGCGGGGGAAAGGTAGCTCTCGATGTTGTGCGTGAGCGCGTCCATGCCGGTGGCCGCAGTCACATGCGGGGGCAGGCCCAGGGTCAACTCCGGGTCGGCAAACACGCACTTGGCGAGAATTTGGGGGCTGAACACCACGCGCTTCAAATGCGTGTCGTTTTCGCTCACCACGCTGGAGCGGCCTACTTCCGAGCCGGTGCCCGAGGTGGTCGGCAACGCGACAAAGTAGGGCAAAAAATTCTGAATCGGACGCACCTGGGGGTGGTCATAGACGTATTCCAGAATGTCGCCGGTGTGCGTGGCCGCAATGCCCACTACCTTGGCCACGTCCAAGGCCGCACCGCCGCCAAAGCCGATGATGCAATCGGCCCGGTGTGCCTTGTAGGCGGCCGCACCGTCCATGACCTGGCTGCAGGTCGGGTTACCGAACACGCCTGAAAAAACTGCAACATCAAGTCCGTTCAAGTGCGTCTTGAATTCGGCCAGCACCGGCAGGGCGCCCAGCGCCCGATCGGTGACGAGGAGCGGGCGCTGGCAGCCGACTTCCAGTAAGTGGGCTGCTACCAGCTTGCGCGCGCCGGCACCGAATTTGATGGGCGTGGGAAAGGAGAAGTTGGTAATGGTCATGTCATAGTCATGGTGGATCAGAGGCTCTTAAATGATTTCAAAATACCGTTTCATTTCGTAGTCAGTCACGGCATCCAGCCACTGTCGCCATTCCCAGTCGCGGGTGGCGGAAAAGTGGTCAACGAAGCCGTCCCCCAGCCAGTCGCGCGCGATAGCGGACTGCTGAAAGATGCGGGTGGTTTCTATCAGGGTGCGCGGCGCACGCGGAATGTGCTCCCCCCCCACATTGGTGCCGGTGACCGGCGGTGTCGTCAGCTTCAGGCCTTTCTCAACACCGTCCAGCCCGGCCGCGATCACCGCCGCCATGGCCAGGTAGGGGTTCACGTCGGCACCGGGGCAGCGTGTCTCCAGGCGCGTGGCTTTGGGGCTGCCAGCTATCACGCGAAAACTCGCGGTGCGGTTGTCCATGCCCCAGGTCGGTTTGACCGGGGCCCAGTAGCCATCCACCAGGCGTTTGTAGCTGTTGATGGTGGGCCACATCATGGGCGCAAACTCCATCAGGCAGGCCACCTGACCCGCCAGATAGCTCTCAAAGAGCTTGCTCATCTTGCGCGGGTTTTTGGCGTCAAAAAATAGATTCGTCTTGCCATCTGACAGGCTCTGGTGAATATGCCCGCTGCAACCGGGCAACTGCTGATGCGGCTTGGCCATGAAGCTGGGCATGATGCCGAAGCCCGCACCAATTTCCTTGGTGCCGGTTTTGAACAGGATGGCACGATCGGCCTGCTCCAGCGCTTCGCTGAAGGCTATGGCCGCCTCATAGACGCCCGGGCCGGTCTCGGTGTGCAGCCCTTCAATCGGCACCCCGAAGGCCAGCATCTGGTCCATGATGGCGTTAAAGAATTCGCGGTTCTGATTCATGCGCAGCAGCGAATAGCCGAACATGCCGGGCGTGAGCTGCTCCGGCCCCACGCCTTTCTTGGCCGCCCAACTCTGCGGCGTCTCCAAAAAATTGAACCATTCGAATTCCATGCCGGTCATGACCTGAAAGCCCATTTTCTCGGCACGTTTTAGTACCCGCTTCAGGGTCTGGCGCGGGCACTGCGCATGCGGTGTGCCATCGGCATAGACGAACTCACCGAGAAAGAACGGCACGCCGTCGTCCCACGGCACATGGCGCGCGGTGTTCAGGTCCAGCCTGGCCAGTGCATCCGGAAAGCCATGCTGCCAGCCGGTGGCGGTGGTGTTGTCGTAGACGCTGTCCATCATGTCCCAGCCCAGCACCACGTCGCAAAAACCAAAGCCGCCATTCGGGTAGGACTCGGCCGCACCCAGAAACTTGTCGCGATGCAAATACTTGCCGCGCAGGATACCGTCGATGTCGCTGACCGCGACCTTGACTTTCTTGGCATCGGAGAGCCGGAAGCGGGTGATGGCGGGATGCTCGCCCGCGACGTTTTTTTTTGGAGTCACCATGATGTGATGCCGAGTTTGGGCTATGGTTTGGTCAATGGCGTAGGCGCGCTAGGCTTGCGGGTGATCCCGCGCAAACTTTTCTTCCGGCGACAGGATCAGGCGATTGCGCCCGACCAGCGCAAAGTAGGCGATACCGATGGCGAACCAGACCGCCACCCACAGCACGCCTTGCCGGTACACCGGGTCGGTCAGCTGAACGTATATGGTCACGGCGGCAATGATGATAGTCAGCACTGGCCCCAAAACTCCAAAGTGGCTGCGGTAGGGACGTTCCAGATTGGGCAAGTTCTTGCGCAACAGAATGAACGACAGGGCTTGCATGATATAGGAGAACATGGCACCAAATACCGCCATGTTGAGCAGTGTGCCGCCAATGACGGCCGCCCCTTTATCGGTACCCAGATTGAACCAGAGGATGAACATGACGGCGAGCGCCAGGATGGATCCGGCAATCATCGCCAGGTGAGGGGTCTTGCGGCTGCCATGCGTGACCGACAGGCCCGACGGGAAATAGCCAGCACGGCTGAGCGAGTAGATTTGACGGCCCTTGGCAAAAATGATGGTGTGAAAACTCGCCACCAGGCCCAGCACCGCGACCGTCGCTAGGACCTTGGCAATACCTTCGCCATAAATGGCCTTGAAGCCGTCGAGCAGGGGTTCACCGGAGCTGGCCAGCGCGTGCGAGCCGACCCCTGCAACGGAGGGGTTGAGCCACAGGATCATGAAGGCCGAGATGATCAGCGTGAGTATGCCCGCCAGAATGCCGCGCGGCATGTCGCGCTTGGGGTCGACCGACTCTTCAGCGGCCAGCGGCAACTGCTCAATCGCCAGGAACAGCCAGACCGCGAACGGCAGGGAGGCCAGCACCCCCATCAAGCCCATGGGTAGGAAGGGGCCGTTGCCCTCAGGTAGGACCTTGCCGTCCGCTCCGACATTCATGGCCCATTTGGCAAAGTCGATGTTGGGCAGCGCACTGATCCAGAAGACTACCAGACAGCCCAGGGCCAGCAGCGTGATGACCAACGTGACCTTGAAGGACAACTCCACGCCCACAATATTGAGGCCGATGAACAGCACGTAGAATCCGATCCACCACAGCGGCAAGGTCTCGAGAGATGTGCCAAAAATACTGGACATGTAGCTGCTGATGAAGTACACGATGACGGCGGGCGTCAACACGTACATGACGTTTTCGGCGAGCCCGGTAATGTAGCCTCCCCACGGACCCATGGAAGTGCGGGCAAAAGAATAGGCGCCGCCCGTGTGAGGCAGGGCGGGAGACATTTCGGCCAGCGAAAACGTCAGCCCCAGGTACATGATGGCAATGATGATGGTGGCCAGAAACATGCTGCCCCAGCCGTTGGCCAGGCCCAGGTTCCAGCCGGAGAAATGACCCGATATCACCGCTCCCACGCCCAGGGCCCACAATGACCAGACACCGGCGTAACGCCGCAGCCCACGTTTGTCGAAGTAACTCTGGTCAACCTGGGTGTATTTGACGCTGGAAGATTTGCTCATGTCTGACTCCTTCTGTCGGTTGTCGCCTGGATTAGCCAGATTATAGTATGAACCCGTTCGTGACTTTCGGCCAGTGCGGGCAGCGCGAACAATGCACCCAGTGCGACAACAAGCAGTTTGGTCTTTAGCATGATGCTTCCTTGTCTGGTTAGTTGAGAACGGGATAAATAAATATCCGCGCCCTATATCTCAGCAGATTCCATGCCACAGAATGTTATTTTTATTAAACAAAGTGTTGTGCTGATACATGGCAAGCCGTGCGATTCTGCTGCACCAATTTCATGCGCTCTTCCCCTGTACTCGCACC
The DNA here is from genome assembly GCA_947085625.1 of uncultured Gallionellaceae bacterium. Lineage (GTDB taxonomy): Bacteria > Pseudomonadota > Gammaproteobacteria > Burkholderiales > Gallionellaceae > Nitrotoga. Next base: position 13,545 of record CAMTXD010000108.1, read on the forward strand.
TATCGGGCGCGCCTATGTTACAGGGCACCTCTGAACAAAGTTTGTTACACTCCACAACCCGCATGATATGGAGACACACCATGTTCACCCCCAAGTTTTTCGATGAAATTTCTGCCAAATTAAACGAGGCGGTGGCGAACAGCCCGGCTAAGGATTTTCAGAAAAATGCCCGCGCGTTATTGGCGCAAGGCTTTGCCAAACTCGATCTGGTCACGCGTGAAGAATTCGATGTGCAGACGCAATTACTGTCGCGCACGCAGGAAAAGCTGGCGGCGCTGGAAGCGCGCGTCACCGCACTGGAAGCGCAACGCGGCAACTGTTGAGGATTGCAGTGTGAAGGCAGAAACTCCATACTCACTCAGCAGGTCGGGCTACGCCCGACATGGCGGGCAAAGCCCGCCCTATAGTGGATCACGTAACCGTCATAAATTATGTAAAGGCTCATAGATAATGAGCCTCGCCGTTCTCTACAGCCGCGCCCTCTCCGGCATGGATGCCGCGCTGGTCACGGTTGAGGTGCATCTGGCCAACGGCCTACCCAGCTTCACCATCGTCGGCCTGCCCGAGGCCGAAGTGAAAGAGAGCAAGGATCGCGTGCGCGCCGCCTTGCTCACCTGCCAGTTTGAATTTCCCAATCGCCGCATCACGGTCAACCTCGCGCCCGCCGACCTGCCCAAGGAAAGCGGGCGTTTCGATTTACCCATCGCGCTCGGCATCCTCGCCGCATCCGGGCAGATTCCCTCCACCCGTCTGGCCGAATATGAATTTGCCGGCGAGCTGGCATTGACTGGCGAGCTACGCCCGATACGCGGCGCGCTGGCGATGACCTACCACGCCGCAAATTGTGGTCGGGCTTTCATCCTGCCGCAAATCAATGCCGTTGAAGCGGCGCTGGTGGAAGACGCGGCGGTCTATCCCGCGCAATCCTTGTTGCAAGTGGCGGCGCACCTAGCCGGGCGCACTGCACTCACGCGGCAGATCGCCAGCCCTCAGCCCGTAGCACAGCACTACCCGGACATGCGCGAAGTAAAAGGCCAAGCCCTATCCAAACGCGCGCTGGAGATTGCCGCTGCTGGCGGACATAGCGTGTTGATGTCCGGCCCGCCCGGCACCGGCAAATCCATGCTGGCCGCGCGCTTCCCCGGCATCCTGCCGCAGATGACGCAAGCTGAAGCGCTGGAAAGCGCGGCCATGCAATCATTGGGCGGCATATTCGACGTGAGCAAATGGAAAGTCAGACCGTATCGTTCACCGCATCACACCGCCTCTGCCGTGGCCATGGTCGGCGGCGGCAGCAACCCGCGCCCCGGCGAAATTTCTGTGGCCATGCACGGCGTGCTGTTTCTAGACGAACTGCCAGAATTCGAAAGACATGTGCTGGAAGTGTTGCGCGAACCGCTGGAAAGCGGACGCATCACCATCTCGCGCGCTGCACGTCGCGCCGATTTCCGCGCCCAGTTTCAATTGGTCGCCGCAATGAACCCCTGCCCCTGCGGTTATCTCGGTCACTTCAACGGCAAATGCCGCTGCACGCCGGACCAGATTACGCGCTATCGCGGCAAAATTTCCGGGCCATTATTGGATCGCATTGATATTCAAATCGAAGTCCCCGCCGTGCCGCAGGAAGCCTTGCTCAAACAAGCCGATGGCGAAACCAGTGCCGCCATTCAGGCGCGGGTAGAAGCCGCGCGGCAACGCGCCATGACGCGCCAGAACAAACCCAACGCACAACTCACCGTACCGGAAATTGATGAACTGTGCGCGCCGGATGCACAAGGCGCAGCACTGCTGCAACAAGCGATCACGCGCTTTAACCTGTCGGCGCGCGCTTACCATCGCGTGCTCAAGGTTGCGCGCAGCATTGCCGACCTGGCGGGCAGCGAAAATATTTTGACTGCCCACATTGCTGAAGCAGTGCAATATCGCAGGATGGACAGGCAGAGTTAATTCCAGGCCAAAATTTAATAATATTGATTACCATGCCTCGCATGAATGATCGCTTCCAGCCGACTGCTCAGACTCAAACCCCATTAGACAATGCTAACATTTCTATTTAGCGTTGACACATGCCAAAAAGCCATTGACTCCCCCCCCCGGACGTACCATGAAGGATTAACTTTCCCATAAAACTTACCCCGGAGATAAATTCCATGACCACCCCACGCAACCGCGCCCCCCGTCCCGCCCCCCAAAACCGTTGCCATCCGCGTCTGCTCACCCCTCTCGCCGCTGCGCTGTCCTTGGCGCTCGTGACGAGTGCTGCGCAGGCACAGGACTTTATGGGCGATTTTACCCCTTTGGGCGATCTGCCCGGCGGCGGTGTCTTAAGCGTTGCCACTGGCGTAAACAGCGACGGCTTGGTGGTGGTGGGGCAGAGCGCCAGCGCCAGCGGCAACGAGGCCTTCCGCTGGACGCAGGTGGACAGCATGGTCGGCCTGGGCGATCTGGCCGGCGGCGTTTTCTCCAGCTCTGCCAACGGCGTAAACAGCGACGGCTCGGTGGTGGTGGGTCGTGGCATTAGCGCCAGCGGCAGCGAGGCCTTCCGCTGGACGCAGGTGGGCGGCATGGTCGGCCTGGGCGATCTGCCCGGCGGCGTTTTCTTCAGCTCTGCCAACGACGGATAGTTAGAGCGCACGTATGAACTCCAGTCACGCTTCATCGCCTGGGGGATGGAGGCGTGGGGGTGTACGCTGGTGGGCGGGGGGGGGGGGCGGGGGGGGCGG
>CAMTXD010000109.1:0-30959 GCA_947085625.1 uncultured Gallionellaceae bacterium
GAGGGCTGATTTTGACGATTTTGCAGGTCAATAGTTGTTCTATTGACCAAAAAAGCGGCGAAATATGAACCGGCCAGGCGGATTTGCAGCCGATTTCTTTAAGTCCGACAGGCTGCTAGTCTTGACATCATTCATTTTGCACGGTGTTGCGCGACAACATGAAGAGGAATCAAAGGAGCCGGGGTCGGGTTGTTTTTTTCGTGCTTTGTCTTGTTTAGAATTTTGAATTTATAGAAGCTACTCAAGGAAATCATCATGCTGTGGATTAAAGCTTTTCATGTGATCGCCATGGTCACCTGGTTCGCCGGCCTGTTCTACCTGCCGCGCCTGTTCGTGTATCACGCACAGAGCTCCGATAAAATCGGCATCGAGCGTTTCAAGATCATGGAGCGCAAGCTGTTCTATGGCATCATGACACCGGGCGGCGTGCTGACTGTCATGCTGGGCTTGTGGCTGTGGCTGGGTTATGGCATTGGCGGCACGTGGATGCACATCAAATTTGCCTTGGTGCTAATATTGATTGCGTACCATATTTATTGCGGCAAGCTGTTGCACGATTTCAAATACGACCGCAACACACGCAGCCATATTTTTTATCGCTGGTTCAACGAATTTCCGGTGTTGCTGATGATCGCTATTGTCATTCTGGTCGTTGTTAAACCTATCTAATTCAGCAACTCCCTTTGCCTGCGATTGGGTGGCATTAGGTAGGGCGGGCTCTGCCCGCCATGGCGGGCAGAGCCCGCCCTACGCATCTGTAGCACATTCCTCATAATTAATAGATTGAGATACTAGGTAGTACGAACTTTCATGTCCCCTCGCTTCGCTCTCCCCATCAATCCCCCTTTTACAAAGGGGGAGGACTAATTGCTAAGGTGTTTATAAAAATGACCGAGAATTTTTTTTCACCCTGCCCGCGCGGCCTGGAAGTAATACTTGTCAACGAACTGACCACGCTCGGCGCGCAAGAAGTGCGCGCCACCGACGGCGGTGTACACTTCACTGGCGATTTCTTGTTGAACTACCGCGTCAACCTGCACAGCCGCATCGCCAGCCGTGTGCTATGGCGCGTGGCGATGGCGGATTATCGCAGCGAACAGGATATCTACGACACCGTGTATGCGCTGCCGTGGGCCGACTGGTTCGATACTACGCGCACCATCCGCGTCAACATGGCGGCGATCAAATGCCCGCTGCAAAGCCTGGATTTCGCCACGCTGAAAATCAAGGATGCCGTGTGCGACAAGTTCCGCACCCTCACCGGCGAACGCCCCAGCGTGGACACCCACACGCCGGACATCCGCATTCACGCGTTTCTGGAACAGAGCCGCATGACATTGTATGTGGACACTTCAGGTGATGCGCTGTTCAAGCGTGGCGTGCGCCAGTACACCAATGTCGCGCCGCTGCGTGAGAATCTGGCGGCGGGCATTCTGCATCTGGCTGGTTGGCAGCCGGGTACGCCACTGCTTGACCCGATGTGCGGCAGCGGCACATTTTTGATTGAGGCGGCATTGATGTCGCTCAATATCGCCCCGGGTATTAACCGCAGCTTTGCCTTTGAGAAGCTGAAAAATTTCGATGCCGCTGCGTGGCGCGACCTGCGTGCGCAGGCGCAGGCCGCACAAAAACCGGTTACCGCGCTGCCGATCTTCGGCAGCGATTTATACGGCGATGAACTCAAGGCGGCGCGCCTCAACCTGGAAAATGCCGGGCTGCTTGATGCGGTGTCGCTCAACCAGGCCAACGTGCTGGAACTCTCCGCACCTGCCGACCATGGCGTCTTGGTGGCCAACCTGCCTTACGGCGAACGCATGGGTGATCTGGAGGAACTGGAGGTGCTGTACCCCAAGCTGGGCGATGTGCTGAAGAAAAAATTCGGCGGCTGGAATGCCTATTTATTCACTTCCGATTTGCGCATGCCCAAGTTTATTCGTTTATCTGTTTCGCGCCGCACGCCGTTATTCAACGGCGCGATTGAATGCAGATTGTTTGAATACAAGATGGTGACGGGTAGTAACCGCACATAACAAAAAAACAGATTCCCCCATTTGTAGGATGGGTGGAGCGCAGCGGTGACGATCTTTCGTGAGGCTTGCCTCACTGAAAGTCGCCTCCCTTTGGGGCAACCCATCATGCGACATTCGATTGATGGGTTACACGCCCAAAAAACCGGGCGCTCCACCCATCCTACGGAACTCAAGTCATCTTCAGATGAGCTATCCCCGACATTACGTCGGTATCCTTGGAGGTCTGGCTTTCCAGCTTGAGGCGCAGGCGCAAGTCGTTGACCGAGTCGGCGTTCTTCAGTGCTTCGGCGTAGCTTACCAGCCCGGCTTCGTGCAGGTCGAACAGCGCCTGGTCGAAGGTCTGCATCCCCAGCTCGCGCGACCTGGACATCACCTCCTTGATTCCGAGCAACTCGCCCTTGAAGATCATGTCAGCGATAAGCGGCGAGTTGAGCATAACCTCCATGGCTACCGCGCGCCCGGTGCCATCATTGCGCGGGATCAGGCGCTGCGAGATAAACGCCTTGATATTGAGTGACAGGTCCATCAGTAGCTGCTCGCGGCGTTCTTCCGGGAAGAAGTTGATAATGCGGTCCAGCGCCTGGTTGGCGTTATTGGCGTGCAGGGTAGCCATGCAGAGGTGACCCGTTTCGGAGAACGCCACGGCGTATTCCATGGTTTCGCGGTCGCGGATTTCGCCGATGAGTATGACGTCCGGTGCCTGGCGCAGGGTGTTTTTCAACGCAATCTGCCATGAGTCGGTATCCACTCCCACCTCGCGGTGGGTAATAATGCAGTTGGCGTGCTCGTGCACATATTCCACCGGGTCTTCGATGGTGATGATGTGGCCGTAACTGTTCTTGTTGCGATAGCCCAGCATGGCCGCCAAGGTGGTGGACTTGCCGCAACCGGTGCCACCAACCACGATGACCAGGCCATGCTTGCTCATTACCACATCCTTCAGCACCGGCGGCAGACCCAACTCATCGAGTTCTGGAATCTTGCTGGTAATGGTGCGCAGCACCATACCTACACGTTGCTGTTGCATGAAAACATTGACGCGGAAGCGGCCGATACCGGGTGGGCTGATGGCGAAGTTACTCTCATGCGTGGCTTCAAATTCCGCAGTCTGGCGGTCGTTCATGATGCTGTGCGCCAATTCTACGGTGTGCGCCGGGGTAAGCGCCTGAGGTGACACAGGCGTCATTTTGCCATCCACCTTGAACGCTGGCGGGAAGCCGGCAGTGATGAACAGATCGGATGCATTTTTGCTTATCATGCCGCGCAACAGATTATGTATCAGCGCGGTGGCCTGATCTCTATCCATGATGGACTCCCGGTAAAGTGCTTGTTAACCTAAGAACGTATCTTTGTTGGCCGCCTTGGTGCGCGCTTCTGCGACAGACACCACGTTGCGTTTGACCAGATCCTGCAGGCACTGGTCCAGTGTCTGCATGCCGATATTGCCGCCGGTCTGGATGGCGGAATACATCTGCGGCACCTTGGCTTCGCGAATGAGGTTGCGGATGGCCGGTGTGCATATCATGATTTCATGCGCTGCCACACGGCCACTGCCATCCTTGGTCTTGAGCAGGGTTTGCGAAATGACCGCGCGCAACGATTCCGACAGCATGGCGCGCACCATTTCTTTTTCGTCCGCCGGGAACACGTCAATGATGCGGTCTATGGTCTTGGCCGCCGAGCTGGTGTGCAGTGTGCCGAACACCAGGTGGCCAGTTTCTGCCGCAGACATGGCCAGGCGTATGGTTTCCAGGTCGCGCATCTCACCCACCAGAATAATGTCCGGGTCTTCGCGCAGGGCGCTGCGCAAGGCGTTCTGGAAAGACAGCGTGTGCGGGCCGACTTCGCGCTGGTTGACCAGGCATTTTTTGCTTTCGTGTACAAATTCGATCGGGTCTTCCACCGTCAGAATGTGGCCCATTTCGTGTTCGTTGCGATGGTTGACCATGGCCGCCAGCGTGGTGGATTTGCCGGATCCGGTCGGGCCGGTGACCAGCACCAAGCCGCGCGGATAATCAGCGATGGACTCGAAAATTTTTGGACACTTGAGGTCTTCCAGCGATAATATTTTGGCGGGAATGGTACGCATGACCGCGCCCGCACCACGGTGGTGGACGAAGGCGTTGACGCGGAAACGGGCGAGGCCGGGAACCTCGAAAGAGAAGTCGATTTCCTTATTTTCTTCATAAAGTTTGCGCTGCCCGTCGTTCATGATGTCGTACACCATGGCGTGCACTTCCTTGTGCTCCATGGTCGGCAGGTTGATCCTGCGGATGTCGCCGTGCACGCGGATCATCGGCGGCAGGCCGGCTGAAAGGTGCAAATCGGAAGCCTTGTTTTTAACGCCAAAAGCAAGCAGTTCAGTAATATCCATTATAATCCCCGATAATTCCCTAGCCCGAACGTTTCATAAATTCGTGTGATGATCGCGCAGGATTTTGTTTGATAGGCTAATTTTGTGAAGGAGTGGTGTAGTTATTCATACACCCGACGGAACAAAATATAGCATAGCAAACAAAAGACAAGCGAGGGCGCACAAATTTATGAAACGTTCGGGCTAAATGATGCTACGGAGCCACACGTGTGGCTACTGGACGCAATTTAACAACGGCTTGATTATGACCGCAATCGCTTCCAATTGGCAAGCCGTCCATCGTGCCCTTGCGCAGGCTATGCGCGCGGTGCGGCGGAGTCCGGGAGGGGTTGAGCTGCTGGCAGTGAGCAAGGCTTTCCCCGCCGCTGCGGTACGCGAGGCCTATCAGGCCGGGCAACGCGCTTTCGGCGAGAGCTATGTGCAGGAGGCGCTGGATAAAATCACGGCGTTGCGGGATTTACCGTTGCTGTGGCACTTCATCGGACCCATCCAGAGTAATAAGACGCGCGCGATTGCGCAACATTTTTCCTGGGTGCACAGCGTGGACCGGCTGAAAATAGCCGAGCGCCTGTCGGCACAGCGCCCGCCCGACTTGCCGCCACTGAATGTGTGCATACAGGTGAACGTGAGTGGCGAAGCCAGCAAGGGCGGCGTGGCCCCCGGCGAGGTGATGGAACTGGCGCAGGCTGTGGCGCGTTTGCCGCAACTGCGCCTGCGCGGGTTGATGGCCATCCCTGCGCCAGTGGAAGGTGTGGAGGCGCAGCGCATTCCTTACACCAGGTTGTACGAACTGATGCAGGGGCTCAATAAACAAGGATTGGGACTGGACACATTATCCATGGGCATGTCGCACGACTTTGAGGCGGCGGTGCAGGAAGGCGCGACGATAGTGCGGGTCGGTACGGCGATCTTTGGGGGCAGAGATTATTCTGATAACAGCGATCGACCGCTTTGAATCATCTGGAATCCCGCATGAATACCGATTTTTGGCCTTCGATGAATCTCACCAATACGACGCACCCAATTACTTAATTTAAATTATGGAGAAAAATAAATGGACATCTGTTTTATAGGCGGCGGTAACATGGCGACCGCTCTTATCGGCGGCCTGATCAAGAAAGGTTTTGTTGCCAGGCACATCTGCGTGGTGGAAATTGATGCTGACAACCGCGCCAGGCTGCACGATGAATTTGGCGTGTATGTCACCGCCGATCTTAATAACGGTGTGTTGGGCAGCGAGGTGATTATTCTGGCGGTCAAGCCACAACAGTTGCGCATAGTGGCAACCCAGCTTGCGCCTCTGCTATCCGGACAATTACTGATCTCGATCGCGGCAGGCATACGCACCGCCGATCTGGCGCGCTGGCTGGGCACACAAAACGTGGTGCGCGCCATGCCCAATACGCCCGCGCTCATCCTGAGCGGCATCACCGGCCTGTATGCGCTGCCTATGGTGAGCAAGGCGCAGCGCGGCGCGGCGCAATCCATACTTGCGGCGGTGGGCAACACCCTGTGGCTGCAAAATGAAGCGATGATGGATGCGGTGACTGCGGTGTCCGGTAGCGGGCCGGCCTATGTGTTCTATTTTATCGAGGCGCTGCAACAGGCCGCGCGTGAGTTGGGCTTCAACGACGAACAGGCGCGCCGCCTGGCGCTGGATACCTTTCTCGGCGCAGCAAAACTGGCGGATGCCAGCAGCGATGATGTAAGCGTACTGCGCGCGCGCGTCACGTCCAAAAACGGCACCACCGAGCGCGCCCTACTGGGCATGGAAGCGGACGAGGTAAAAATGCATATTGTCCGCGCGGTGCACCTAGCGGCTGTCCGCTCCAGAGAGATGGGCGACGAATTGGGTAGTGCCGAATGTTGAGCGAAGCGCTGCTGTTCCTGCTCAATGCGTTGCTGCAGCCGTTTGCCGCCGTGCTGCTGTTGCGTTTCCACCTGCAATGGCTGCATGCACCGATGCGCAATCCGCTGGGCGAATTCATTATGGCGATCAGTAATTTTGCTGTGCTGCGCGCGCGCCGCTTCATTCCTGCGGTGCGGGGATTGGACATTGCCTCTTTAATGCTGGCATTCGGGGTGGAGGCGATGTATCTCAGCGCAACTTATTGGATAGTTGGCTTGCCAATTGCTGAGTTTTCCCTGCTGGGGCTGATTGCGTGGACTGCGGTCAAATTGCTCAAGCTCAGCATCTACTTGCTGGTCATTGCGCTGTTTGTTCAGGCTATCCTATCGTGGGTTAACGCTAATAGTCCGGTGGCGGGAATGCTGAATGTGGTGACGCGGCCTTTCCTTATGCCGCTGCGGCAATATATTCCGCCTTTGGGCAATGTAGACCTCAGCACGCTGGTAATGCTCATCGTGTGCCAGCTCATCCTCATCGTCCCTGTAAGCTGGCTGGAAAATATGACCAAGCTGTTCTGATGCAGGCGCACCGTAAGTCTGCGGGAATAGGAGGCGCCCTACATAAGGATAACGTCGTACTGCTCCTGGCTATACAGCGTTTCCACCTGTAACGATACCGGCTTACCGATGAAGTCGGAAAGCTGTGCCAGGCTTTGCGACTCTTCGTCGAGAAACAGGTCTATGACCTGCTGTGACGCCAGGATGCGGTATTCGCGCGCATTGAACTGGCGCGCCTCGCGCACGATTTCGCGCAGGATTTCGTAGCACACGGTCTGCCCGGTTTTCACTTCGCCGCGTCCCTGGCAGGTCGGACACGGTTCGCACAGTATGTGCGCCAGGCTTTCGCGCGTACGCTTGCGTGTCATTTCCACCAGCCCCAGCGCGGAGAAGCCGCTCATCGTGATGCGCGTGTGGTCGCGCGCCAGCACTTTCCTGAATTCTTCCAGCACGGCGTCGCGGTGTTCCTGGCTGTCCATATCTATGAAGTCGCAAATAATAATTCCGCCCAGGTTACGCAAGCGCAACTGACGCGCGGTGACTTGCGCGGCTTCCAGATTGGTCTTGAAGATGGTGTCGTCAAAATTGCGCCCGCCGACGAAGCCGCCAGTATTCACGTCCACCGTGGTCAGCGCCTCGGTCTGGTCTATGATGAGATAGCCGCCGGACTTGAGATTCACGCGGCGCGACAGCGCGCGCTCGATTTCCTCTTCCACTCCATATAAATCAAACAACGGGCGCTCGCCGACGTAGTGCTCCAGCCGCGATAACGCGCCGACGATGTAGTCCTGTGCGAAAGCGGTCATGCGCTGATAGGTCTCGCGCGAATCCACCAGGATGCGCGTGGTGTCTTCGTTGACGAAATCGCGCAACACGCGCAGGCTAATGTCGAGTTCCTGATACAGCAAGGCCGGGACGGCTGAGGTCTTTGCCTGCTGTTGCAGCTTGAGCCACAGCTTGTCGAGATATTCGATGTCGGCCAGTAATTCCTTGTCCGATGCGGTCTCTGCCATGGTGCGGATGATGTAGCCGCCGCCATGGCCACTGGGCAGCAACTGTTGCAACCTGGCGCGCAACTGTTCGCGCCCAGCTTCATCCTCGATGCGCTGCGATACACCGATGTTAGATTCCTGCGGCAGATAGACCAGCAATCTTCCGGCGATGCTGATCTGGGTGGATAACCTGGCACCCTTGCTGCCGATGGGATCCTTGATGGTCTGCACCAACAGGCTCTGCCCCTCAACCAACACCTTCTCGATGGGCTTGGCGGCATCACCGTTGTTGTGGTTTTCCCAGATGTCGGCGACGTGCAGGAAGGCGGAACGCTCGAGCCCGATATCTATGAATGCGGATTGCATGCCGGGCAGCACGCGCTTCACGCGCCCGACATAGACGTTGCTGACCATGCCAAGATGGCTGCCACGCTCTATGTGCAGCTCCTGCGCCACCCCCTGTTGCATCACTGCCACACGGATTTCCTGCGGCGTGACATTGATCAGGATTTCGTCGCTCATAAAACCGGGTGGCCGAATGCCCGCAACAGTTCTGCCGTCTCGAACAGCGGCAAGCCCATGGTGCCCGAATAGCTGCCTTCCAGGTGCTGGATGAAGGTCGCGGCATAACCCTGGATGGCATATGCGCCAGCCTTGTCCAATGGCTCATTGGTGAGCAGGTAACGCCTGATGCGTTCTTCGCTGAGTGCGGCAAAGGTGACCTTGCTGACCGACAGGCGCATTTCCAGGCGCTGTTCAAAGACCACTGCCACGGCGCTCAGCACTTGGTGCTGCCGCCCGGACAGCGCGCGCAAAGTTTCGGCAGCCTGTTCGCGGCCATGCGGCTTGCCGATGATTTTGCCATCCAATATCACGCTAGTGTCGGCAGCCAGCACCGGGAATGCGGGCAGGGAACGGAATTTCATCGCCCTCCATCCGGCGTTCGCCTTGTCCTGGCAAATCCTTTGCACATACGCTTCCGGCAATTCATCCGCGTGCGGCGTTTCGTCCGTATCCACAGTGCGGTGCGAGTCGACACGCGGCAGCAACATTTCAAAATTGACCCCGATTTGCTTGAGCAGATTGCGGCGGCGCGAGCTTTGCGAGGCGAGGTAGATGCGCGGTTGAATGATCATGCTGTTGATTGCCTATTCCCTATGGTAAGGATGATTGTGCAACAAACTATGGGCGCGATACAACTGTTCCGCCAGCAACACCCGCACCATGCCATGCGGCAGGGTCATGGAGGACAGCGCCAGCAACCCTCCCGTACCGCTACAAGACAAGGCCGCGCTGTTTTTCACGGACTCGTGCAAACCGTCCGCGCCGCCGATAATAAAGGCAACATCGCGGCCGCCGCCCATCCAGTCCTGCATCCGTTGCGCCAATTGTCTGGTAGTCAGTTGCATGCCGTGTTCATCCAGCGCAATGCGCAGTGCGTTCTGTGGCAGCGCAGCCAATATGCGCTGCGCTTCTGCGTCCATGATTTGGGCCACATTCTTGCCGGTGGTGCGCGGCTCCGGCTTGATTTCCAGCAACTCAATTCTGGCCTCGCGCGGCATGCGCTTGGCATATTCGTTAAAGCCGGTAGTGACCCAGTCCGGCATTTTGTGGCCGACCGTTACCAGCCATAGTTTCATTTTGTCCCGTGCGCCGCTTTGGTCGGCAGATGCTGCATGTCCCACAGCTCCTCAAGACTGTAATAGGCGCGCACCGCAGGCTGCATGATATGCACCACCACTGCGCCCAGATCAACCAGCGCCCGCGTTTGACGCGGGGAATTGGCGCTAGCTATCACCATACGCTCGAATATCGAGCTGCGCTTGCTGGTGTCTATGATGTTAATGTTGACGGCTTTGATGTCTTCCAGCGCGGTGACCACGGCCTGGGTTGTTTCTTCAATGGTTAGCATATTGGGTATAAAGTTTATGGGAGTGGATGTAATCGGCTACTGCATCGGGCAGCAGTGAGTGGATATTTTTTTTTGCCGCGCAGCGTGCCCGTATATCGGTGGCAGAAATTGCAAGCCACGGCATGTCCAGCACCAGAATAGCCCCGGCAGGAGCGTCATGCAACACGCGCGGCGCTGGAGCCAGGCGCGACTGGTATTCATGGCGCAAAGCCGGGTCAGCTTCGTTAATGGCGTTGCCTAATGGGCGTCCAGCACGCTGCACAACCACAATATGCGCCAGGGAAAATAATTTTTTCCATTCATGCCAGGTATGCAATAACAGAAAAGCATCCCCGCCCATCAGCAAACACAGTGGCTGCTGCACACCCAGTTCGGCGCGCAGTGCGGTGAGCGTGTCCACCGTGTAGCAGGGATCGTTGCGATAAATTTCGCGTTCATCCGCAACGAATGCTGCGTTGCTTTGAACCGCCAAGCGCACCATGTCCAGGCGCTGTTGCGCGCTAGCGTGCGGCGCATTGCGATGGGGCGGCGTGCCGCCGGGAATGAAGCGCACCTCGGCCAAGCCGCATTGTTCCAGCGCTTCTTGCGCCAAACGCAGATGCCCATGGTGGATGGGGTCGAAGGTTCCGCCTAGGATGCCGATGGGGGCGTAGCTCACAAGGGTGCCCTCAAGTTATAGCGCCAAACGGCGCACATCTGACAACACCTGCCCAAGGTAAGTGGTGAAACGCACCGCTGCCGCACCATCAATCACACGATGGTCATACGACAAGGACAAGGGCAACATCAGGCGCGGGACGAATTCGCCGTCTTTGTACACCGGCTTCATGCTCGCCCTGGATACGCCAAGAATAGCCACTTCCGGCGCATTGATAATCGGTGTGAAAGCTGTGCCGCCGATTCCGCCCAGGCTGGAGATAGTGAAACAGCCGCCCTGCATCTCGGTTGCGGGCAGTTTTTTATCTCGCGCTTTGGCGCTGAGGACAGCCAGCTCTTCAGCCAGTTGCACAATCCCTTTTTGATCCACGTCGCGCAGCACCGGCACCATCAGGCCATCCGGTGTATCCACCGCCACGCCGATATGGAAATATTTTTTCAGTATCAAATTTTCACCACTGGCATCGAGCGAGGCATTGAAATTTGGAAATTGTTGTAAAGCTTCTGCTACCGCCTTGAGCATGAAAGCCAGCGGCGTGATTTTTATGCCTTGCTTTGAATATTCCTCGCCCAACTGCTTGCGAAATGCCTCCATGTCAGTGATGTCGGCTTCGTCGTGCTGGGTAATGTGTGGGATGGTGACCCAGTTACGGTGCAGATTGGCGCCGGAAATTTTCTGGATGCGCGAGAGAGGTTTGCTTTCGATGGCGCCGAATTTAGCGAAGTCAACGACAGGCATGGCGAGCACTTGCAAACCTCCGCCGCCACCCTGCGGTTGTGTTAACGCAGCCTTGACGTAACTCTGCACGTCGCTCTTGGTCACGCGGTTTTTTTCGCCGCTGCTTTTTACGCGCGCGAGGTCTACCCCCAGTTCACGCGCGAAGCGGCGGATGGAGGGGCTGGCGTGGGATTTTCCGGTGTTAAACCCAAACCCCTCCCCAGCCCTCCCCAGCCCCCCAGCCCCCTTGTCAGGGGGAGAGCCAGGGGAGGGAGTTGCTGCCTCTGCTCCTCCCCTGATAAGGGGAGGTTGGGAGGGGTTTGTTTTTGTCGCAGGCGTAGCAGCAATAGCCGGTGTAACCGCAACCGTCGCGCCCGCGCTTGCTTCCAGCAAAAAAATTACGCTCCCCTGTGAAATTTTCTCACCCACCTTAACCTTAACTTCCTTCACTACGCCATCAAACGGCGCAGGCACATCCATCGTTGCCTTGTCGGTCTCCAGCGTCAGCAGCGATTGCTCGGCCGTGACCGTATCGCCCACCTTGACCAATACCTCTATCACCGGCACATCTTTGTAATCGCCAATGTCCGGCACCAAAACTTGTTTTATTTCTGCCACGCCTGTCTCCTGCCCAGTTATTCCATTCGCAATCAATTTGGCTCTACCCCCACCCTGATGAAACTACGAGCCATTCGACTAGGTTGGCAAAAGACACCAAGCAAGTCGCTGGTTATAGCCCTCCCCCTGCAAGGGGGAAGGCTGGGATGGGGGTAAAAGCGTCATCATGAATGCGGGTTTACATTAGACCGTAACCGGATTCGGTTTGTCGGGATTGATTTTGTATAGCTTGATTGCTTTGCTGACCACGCTCGCGGCGATCGCACCTTCATCGGCCAATGCTTTCAGCGCGGCGACCGCGACGTAATAGCGATCCACCTCAAAAAAGTGGCGCAGTTTCTTGCGCGTGTCGGAACGGCCAAAACCATCCGTGCCGAGCACCTTGTAACGCCCCGCGATGTAAGGGCGTATCTGGTCGGCATAGCTCTTGATGTAATCGGTTGCGGCGATCACCGGACCGCTGCGCTGCGCCAGACATTGCTCGACATAGCTTACGCGGCGCGGCGATTCCGGATGCAGCATGTTCCACCGCTCACAATCCAGCCCCTCGCGGCGCAACTCATTAAAGCTGGTCACACTCCAGATGTCCGCCGCCACGCCAAAATCTTTTTCCAGCAACTCCGCCGCCGCGATCACTTCGCGCAAAATCGTGCCGCTACCCAACAACTGAACGGTGGGCTTTTTCTGTCCTCTGTCCTCTGTCTTCTGTCCTCTGAACAGATACATCCCTTTGATGATGCCTTCCTCCACCCCCTGCGGCATGGCCGGATGCGCATAATTTTCGTTCATCACGGTGAGGTAATAGAATACATCTTCCTGCTCAACATACATGCGGCGCATGCCGTCCTGAATAATTACCGCCAGTTCGTAAGCAAAGGTCGGATCGTAAGATACGCAGTTAGGAATGGTCGCCGCTGCCAGGTGGCTGTGTCCATCCTGATGTTGCAAGCCTTCGCCGTTTAGCGTCGTGCGCCCGGCCGTGCCGCCCAGCAAAAAACCGCGCGCGCGCATGTCACCCGCCGCCCAAGCCAGATCGCCGATGCGCTGGAAGCCGAACATGGAGTAATAAATATAGAACGGCACCATCGCCACACCATGATTGGCGTAAGTGGTAGACGCAGCAATCCACGACGACATCGCCCCTGCCTCGTTGATGCCTTCCTGCAAAATCTGGCCGGTCTTGTCTTCCTTGTAGAACATCAACTGGTCGGCATCCTGCGGTGTGTAAAGCTGGCCAACCTGGGAGAAAATGCCGAGCTGGCGGAACATGCCTTCCATGCCGAAAGTGCGCGATTCATCCGGCACGATGGGCACGATTTGTTTGCCGATATTTTTATCTTTGACCAGAATGCCGAGCATGCGCACAAAGGCCATGGTGGTGGAAATCTCGCGCCCTTCCGTGCCTTTCAGCAACACCTCAAACGCCGCGAGAGGCGGCACTTCCAGCGGTTGAGCCACGGGGTTACGTGCCGGCACAGTGCCCATGACCTGTCCGCGCTCGCGCAGGTATTGCATTTCCAGGCTGTCCTCCGCCGGGCGGCAGAACGGTAATTTGCTCAGTTGCTCATCGGTCACCGGAATGTTGAAGCGGTCGCGGAATTTGCGCAGCGCGTCCTCGCCCACTTTCTTTTGCTGGTGGGTAATGTTTTGGCCTTCGCCCGCTTCACCCATGCCATAGCCTTTGACCGTCTTGGCTAAAATAACGGTGGGCTGTCCCTTGTGTTTAACTGCGGCGGAGTAAGCGGCAAACACTTTGTGCGTGTCGTGACCGCCGCGGTTGAGACGCCAGATTTCGTCATCCGACATATCGGCCACCAGCTCCAGCAGCTCGGGGTATTTACCGAAGAAATACTGGCGCACATAGGCACCATTCTTGGATTTATAAGTCTGGTATTCGCCGTCCACCACTTCTTCCATGCGCTTGAGCAAGAGGCCGCTTTTATCCTTGGCCAGCAGGCGATCCCACTGCCCGCCCCACACCACCTTGATCACGTTCCAGCCCGCGCCACGGAACACGCCTTCCAGTTCCTGGATGATTTTGCCGTTGCCGCGCACCGGGCCGTCCAGCCGTTGCAGATTGCAGTTGACGACGAAGATCAGGTTGTCCAGTTTCTCGCGCGCCGCCATCGAAATCGCGCCCAGCGATTCCGGCTCGTCCGTTTCGCCGTCGCCCAGAAACGCCCAGACCTTGCGTCCTGCCGTGCTGGCCAGCCCGCGATGTTGTAAGTAGTGCATGAAGCGCGCCTGGTAAATCGCCATCAACGGGCCCAAGCCCATGGACACCGTGGGGAACTGCCAGAAGTTCGGCATCAACCACGGATGCGGGTAAGACGACAAGCCGCCGCCATCTACCTCTTGCCGAAACTTGTACATCTGCTCTTCGCTGATGCGGCCTTCAAGGTAGGCACGCGCATACATGCCAGGCGAGGAATGCCCCTGAAAATAAATCAGGTCGCCGCCGTGATTTTCAGTCTTGCCGTGGAAAAAATGGTTGAAGCCGACATCATACAACGTAGCTGCCGAGGCGAAGCTAGCGATGTGGCCGCCTAGTTCGGAGGATTCACGGTTGGCGTTCAGCACGATGGCCATCGCATTCCATCGCATCAATGCGCGGATGCGATGCTCCAGCTCCAGATTGCCGGTCGAGCGCTGCTCGCGGTCGAGCGGAATGGTGTTCAGGTAAGGCGTGGTTGCGCTGAAGGGCAGGTCGGTGCCGGCCAGACGCGCCTTGGCGATCAGTTGGCTGATCAGATAGTGGGCGCGTTCCGAGCCTTCGTGCTCCAGCACGGAGTCGAGCGCATCCAGCCACTCCCCTGTTTCTTGCGGATCGTAATCTGGTAAATCTGCCATGCGCTAACTCTCTCCTTGTTGTTCATGTAGGGTGCGCTTGCGCACCAGTATTGACGGTGCGGAGGCGCACCCTACATGCTACTGCAATCTATCGTCTCAATTTCCGTCACCAGCCATTCCACCTTGCGGTCAGTGTCTTCCTGCGGGATGCCTGCGACAATCTGCATGGTGTATGCCGCCGCAACCAGCGCCGGGCGGTGAGCCCCATCGCCATCATTAATTCGTGCAAGCAGTTTGTCATAAAACCCGCCGCCATAACCCAATCGCGCGCCATCTCGTCCGAATGCCACACCCGGTAACAGGGCAAAATCCACTTCCTTTAACGTATCCACCCTGACGCATTGCTCAAGCAGCGGCTCACGTATGCCCCACAAACCGGGCGCCAGGTCATGCTGCAAGTCGGTCACGCGGTATAAATCCAGCTCATTTCTGTCAAGGTTCACCTTGGGCAGCAGCAACCGCTTGCCATCCACCAGCACCTGTTGCATCAAACTGTCGCTCACGAATTCCGCGCCAAAACTCATATAACCCAACACCGTGCGCGCCGCCTGATACACGGGCATTTGCAAGATGCGCTGCGAAATTCCACTGCTGAACTGCGCCCTCAAGTTGGCGGGTAATTGTTCGCGGTCTGCGATTATACGTTGTCTGATAGCCTGCTTCATAGTTTGCATTTTCATGGCAGCGCTACCTTCCTGGCCCAAGTACCCAATTGGCCTGCATCCTCCAGAATATCTACGGGAATTTCGCGGTAGTTCTGCAAAACCTGTTTGGTGGAAGGGGCGAACCCTGCCGCATGATGGCGCAAATAATCCGGCAGGGTATCGGGATGAGTTTTGAAATACAGGCGCCCGTCATACACGATGCCGAAAAACTGATCCTCACAGTACAGACCATGTCCGCCAAACATGGCGCGGTAACGCACACCGTCGAGAGAGGAAAGCTGCTCCAGCACATAATCACGGAAGGTATCGGCGGGCATCAGGATGATTTGCCCGTTTCAGCGTGTATCGCTTCAAATATTTCCCGCGCCAGGATTGGAAAAGCCGTGCGTTGAAATTCTCCATCGTCCATGTAGCGCGTCACAATTTTGTCGTTCTCGCCCATGCGCTGAATCATCAAATCTTCAACCAGTTTGCGCACACCCAACTGAAATTTATCCAGAGAATTGGCCATGGCGGTTTGCACCACTTGCACATTGCTTACGGCGCGAGCCTTGATCTGCTCGAAAAACAATCGGTCTTCCTCGGTGAATGCCGTACCGAAACGCTCGTTGAGCACCTGGATGATTTCGGACAGCGGCGCCTTCTCTTCCTTGGACTTGCCGGAACCCACATCGGTCGGGCTGTACACGCCCTCCGGCTCCCCTGCTTTCAAATCAATTGCGCCGGAAGACACCCGTTGCAAACGGTAATATTGCAAACCCACGTCATCGCCCAGCTTGACGATGTTGTTGTCGCGATCCAGCGGTAAATGCGGTAACAGGTAACGGCCAAAACTGTACAGCTTTTCCAGGTCGGCATCGCCATAAGGCAATATCTGGCTCAGGAATAAATACATCCGGACATAGCCACCCAGCTTTTCGCGGAACGCGTCGCGTAACTCATCTTCCGCAATCGCCTTGAAGCGATCCACCGCTGGCTGCAATTGCTTCTGCATCTGCGCATGGTCGGCAGGGGACTGCTGCTTGGGCGCACGATAAAAAATGCCCGCATACGCTTCGACTTCGCCCCAGTGGTAAACCTGCGCCTGATCCAGTTCATGCTTGATTCGTTCCAGCATGGAAGGATCGGCGGACTCCTGCAAACTGGTGGAATCGAAATAAGGTTTGAACGCGTTGTAAATGTCTTCGGGTGGATTTACGAAATCGAGCACGAACGGCTCTTCCTTGCCCACGATCTTGCGATTCAGTCGCGAAAGGGTTTGCACCGCCTGCACCCCGTCCAGCCGCTTGTCCACGTACATCGCAGCCAGCAAGGGTTGGTCGAAGCCGGTCTGATATTTGTTCGCCACCAGCAACACCTGATAATCGCTGGACGCAAAACGATCTGGAAGCTGACTTTCCGATATTGATTTGCCCGTCACCACATCTTTATTCATGCCGGGTTCGGTATACTCGACGCCCGTATCCGGGTCTTTCACCGTTCCGCTGAATGCCACCAGCGGATGAATATCCGTATAACCGTTTTCCGCGATGTAATGCTCGAACGCCAGTTTGTAACGCACCGCCTGCAAGCGCGAGGAGGTTACCACCATCGCCTTGGCTCGCCCGCCGAGTTGATGCCGGATATGATCGCGAAAATGCTCCACCATCACCTCGGTTTTTTGTTCGATATTGTGGGGGTGTAGCTCCTTGAACTTGGCTAGCGCCCGCGCGCCTTTTTTCTTCGGAATGTTCGGGTCGCTCTCCACCAGCTTCACGAACTTGAACCAGGTGCTGTATGTCGTGTAGTTGCGCAACACATCCAGAATAAAACCTTCCTCGATGGCTTGGCGCATGCTGTAAGTGTGGAATGCCTCCGGTTTGCCGCTTGCTCCCATGCGCCCGAACAGCTCCAGCGTCTTGCCCTTGGGCGTGGCGGTAAAGGCAAAGAAACTCAGGTTCTTTTGCCGCCCGCGCGACTGCATGATCTGGTTCAGGAGGTCTTCCGAATCCACTTCTTCCTCGCCGTTTTCGGCGGGTGCTTGTGCCCCGAGTATCGCCTTCAACTCGCGCGCCGTCTCACCAGTCTGACTGGAATGCGCCTCATCCACGATCACCGCATAACGCCGTGCCGCAATCTCTGCCGCCCACTCACGGGCTTTCTGCTGCTCTTCCGTACTAGCTTTGTCCTGACTCTCCGCACCCGCCGCATGCAGCAGTCCACGCAACACGAATGGGAATTTTTGCAAGGTGGTAATAACGATCTTCGTGCCGTCTATCAAGGCGGCGGCCAGCTGCTTCGCATCCTGGTCTATCGCCTTCACCACGCCCTGCGCATGTTCGATCTGGTAAATCGCATCCTGCAACTGCTTGTCTAGCACTTTGCGGTCAGTGATTACGATCACGCAGTCAAAAATCTTGTGATCCTGCGCATCGTGCAGGCTTGCCAGCCGGTGCGACAGCCACGAAATGCTGTTGGTCTTGCCGCTGCCCGCCGAATGCTGGATCAAATAATTCTGCCCTGTGCCTTCCTCCCGCGCGGCGGCCACCAGCGCGCGCACCGCATCAAGCTGGTGATAACGTGGGAACACCAGCTTCTCAGTCGTCACCAGTTTCTTGCCACCTTGCCCGTCATCCACCTTCTCTTCATCTTTTTCGACAAACATGAAGTGCCCGAGGATGTCGAGGAAGCTATCGCGTTGTAGCGTTTCCTGCCAGAAATAGCCAGTGCGATAGCCGGAATCGTGCTGTGGATTACCTGCGCCGCACTGGATTGCGCCCGGATGGCTGCCCTGGTTGAAAGGCAGAAAAAATGTTTTGTCTTTCGCAAGGCGCGTCGTCATCTGCACCTCGTCCGGGTCGGCAGCGAAATGCACCAGCGCGCGTTTCTTGAAATCGAACAGCGGCGCGCGCGGATCGCGGTCTTCGCGGTACTGACGTACCGCATTGCGCCAGCTTTGCCCGGTGCCCGGATTCTTCAGCTCGATGGTCGCCACCGGCACACCGTTCACCGCCAGCACCATATCCATCGTGCTGTGGTCGTTCGGATGGCACGGCACCTGCCGCGTTACGGTAACCTGATTCTGGTTGTAGAGCGCGACCACATCCGGCGAAAGACCGTGTGCCGGTTTGAAATAGGCCAGGCGAAAACTCTTGCCGTAAAACCTGAAACCATGCCGCAGCACATGCAGCGAGCCTTTCAGGTCTAGCTCTTTGGCCAATCCTTGTAACAGCATCGGCTTCAACCCATCGCCATGCAGCGCCGCCATCTCGCGCCATAGCTTGGGCTGGGTCGCTTCGATAAAGGCGAGCATCCGTGCCGGAAACAAGGCCAGCGCCTTATCCCATTCGGCAACATCGCCCTTTTGCCAACCGCCTTGAATCAGCATCTGCTCAAGGTAAGTCTCAAAGGCTTTTTCGTTGGTCTGTGCCATAACAATCCCATATCCATCAAATAAAAACAAAGCGGACATACCTTGCAGGTTATTGATTTTATTTACCATGCAACTTGAAAGGCACCTGACTGCCGCCTTCCAGTCAAATAGCCATCAAATAAGCTCAAACCCATACCTGTACAAACCCTGAGCGACTTCAACTTAGGCGCTGAGTTTGTCTAAAGTTTGTCTAAAGTTTGTCTAAATTCAAGCTCGACAAGACCCATCTCCCTTTGTTTTTACCACCTGATTTTTCTATTGTTTTGTCGCGTTGCGACATCGCATAGAGCAGATTACGAAGCTTGTTTGCCTTCTGCTTTTCATCTAATACGTCTGAAAGTTTGTCTAAAATCAGACCTTCTAAATCTTGTTTGCTGGCTGATCCAAACTTTTTCAGATAGGCCAGAACCATATCTTTGTAGTGAGCGTCGTCGAAGGCTCGATTGCGAATGTACTCGCTTCTGCCGCCAGTTGCTTTAGCAACATGAGCCGCCACGTAATAACGAGGTTTCCGACCCTCGACCAATCCCTCTTTACGTAACATGGCAGCCGCACCATCGGTAATGGGCTGCTTTTTCTGTACACGGTCAAGCAGCACCACTGTAGTGAGTGGCAAATCGCGTTGCTCCAAGAGTAAGCGGGTGTAGTTCTCGTCAATGACATGGCCGAAAATTTCCAGCACCACTTTGCTTGGCTCAGACTTGTTATAGTCCGGCAAAGGAAAATAACGGTTGCGTTGTGCGAGGATCATGGCGTGAATGCCGTGCCCCACAGTATCAATCATGTTCAGGTTCACCATCGCGTGGGAGAGCCACGGGTTGCGATAGCGTTTTGGTGTGTGTTCGCCTTCGAAGTAATCTTCCGGTTTGCCGTCGAAAAAACGGCCTGCATTTTCAAATACCAGCCGATCTATTTTTTCGATCACCAATATGCGCGAACGTAAGGTGTAATCCTGATGCGCAATACAATTGTGCAGCGCTTCAAGAATCACGCGCGTGTCGTACTTGCTAACCTCAATGGCCAGTAGCTGATTCTGCGGAAACAGCTTGTAACCAATGTTGCGGATACGGTGCAACACCTGAGTCGTGGTCAGCAAAAAAGGCAGACCGAAATGTTCATACGCCTGCTCTTCCCCCATCAACTTCCAGGTGATCTGCGGCAGGGTTGGCAAAAAATGACTGGCTTCCGGCTTGCCAAGTAACAATAAGGCTGTGCGCGTGACCTTGCCATCAATCGTAATCTTCGCCTTGTCCAGAAAAGTACGCATATCCCAAGCGCCAATGTCGGCGGTAAACGCAGCATTGCGATGTTTCTCGGCAAACTTTTCGCGCGCGAGTGCCAAAGCGGTCGGATCAAGATCATTCAGAGTGGCACCTTCGACTGTCTGTGCCGACCAATCTGACAGGTCAACTGACTCATGCAGAATGGCCTCCAAGCGCTCACTGCGCATTTCCACGAGGCTTTCATCAATGCGCTGCCAGCTCTTATCGTGGGCATACACGGGCAGGCGGGGCTTGTGTTTGGGAATGCGCACCAACCATACCGTTTTCGCAGTATCGGAAGTGACGAAGGCTTCGACACTGAAGCCCTCTGAATCGAGATTCGGACAGCGACCCAAAACCCGCAACCGCAGATTGTCCGGCGTGTAATCGTGAAAGTTCTGAACGCCAACAACCTGGAGGTTATTGCTTACCCCCATCACCAGCACACCGCCCTCCATGTTGGCCAGTGCCGACACATAAGAAATCAGGTCTTCGCCCGCTTTGCCCGAAATCGCGTGCTTCAGTTGCTTGAACTCTTTCCACTCGACACTATCGTTTTCGCGCGGGCAGCGTTCGCGTAGAAATGTCAGCAACTCCTGTTCAGTCATGCAACCTCCTTGAGCGTCGCATTATCACGCACGTCAATCTTGCCCGTCACGGCGGCGGTGATCAACGCCTGACGGTATTCGGTGAGGCGTGAGAGTGCGGTTTCCACCTTGGCGATGAGCTGGTCTATGTGGGCGGTTTCGCGGTCGAGGTAGGTGGCGATGGCTTGTTGTTCTTCGAGTGGCGGGAGTGTAAGTTCACAAGAGCCGATGAAATTCCAACTTGCGCGCGGCATCTTGGAACCATAAGTCGAGGAGTCCACAAGCTTGATGAAATCAGTGCTCAGCAACTGATAGAGAAGGAAGCGCGGCTCATAACTCTTGCCACGAAGGACTAGAAGTTCGGATGAGCACAACCCTTCAAAATCGACATTGCAAGCCTTTGCCAAATAAGGCCGCAACTTTCCAAACAGCGTGTCCCCGCTTTTAAAATAATTCGATGCGCCAGTTGGCACCAATTCTTCTTCTAACGGTAACAAGCGACCTGTCCAGGATTCAACGTGCTCCATGCCGATGTAAGGGAGAGGATTGTCTTCTTCAGCGTCAATTTTTACCTCAGAACGAGCGGCAATATACTTGAGCCGCTTTACTTCCCAATGCGCTGGAATCTCGCCCAACCATTCCACCTCCGACGCCTTCATCGCCGGATGCGGCTCCAGTCCTGCCACTTTTGCCGCTGCGGGTGGCAGGCCGCGCGTGACGGTGCGGGAAATCAGCGCGCTACGTTTTTCCTTGAGCTTGTCGATCAGCGCGCGCTTCTTCGCCATCAACGTGTCGAGCTTGGCAGTTTGCTCGTCGAGGAAGCGGGCGATGGTTTGTTGTTCTTTAATTGTTGGAACTGGAATTTCGATGCATGAAATCTCGCTCGGGTTGATTGCTGGATAACTTACTCCAGTCGAGCGTGAAACCACAGTTTCAATGAAATACGAAGAGCGTAGGCAGTATGCAAGAAACGCGGCAAACAATTCCCTTGGCCTGATTACCGCAAAACCCGTCGAAACGATGAGGTTGTCTTCCGGCTTCTCGATAGGTGCTACCGCTTTGAGATAGGTTCGGACAGTGGAAACGATAGTGTCGCCATCGCGCACAATTCGCCGGGCGCGAGATGGCGCATTCTCGAAAAGCATGGTTTCTTTGGTCGTTACACCTTGGATGGAATCAACACTGCCAATATCAACATATTCCAGCTCGAAATCCGGGTCGGTTGTTTCGGGGAGCGCTTCATCATTGATTGTACTGATGTACTTCAGGCGCTTTGCTTCCCAATGTCCCGGCACATCTCCCAGCCACTCCACGCCGGAAGATTTGTATGCGGTGTAGCGCGGAAAGCTCACACTGTTACCTCTTTCAGCAGCGCGAGAATGTCTTCTTCCAGCCCTTTGATCTCGGCCTCGATCACTTCCAGTTCGCGCGGTGGTTCATAGCGGTAGAAATGGCGATTGAAAGGAATCTCGTAACCGACTTTGGTTTTGCTGTGGTCTATCCAAGCATCCGGTACATGCGGCAGCACTTCGCGCTGGAAGTAGTCTTCGATGCTTTCTTTCAACGGCACGTTTTCAGTGTCGCGCAGTTCTGCATCCGGTTCGGGATTGCCCTTGTTCTTGCCTTTGCTGGCGATAACGATGTTGCCTTGCTCGTCGCGCTGCGGGCGCACGACGGTGATTTTGTGATAGCCGAAATCTGCGTTGTCGAAAATGCGGCTGACTACCAGACTTTTTTTGGTCTGGATTCCCGCCTGCGCGGGAATGACGAAGGCTCGGGTTTCGCCATCATGGAAGTTGCCGTGGATGCGCACGATCTCGCCAATCTGGTCTGGTTCGCCTTCTTTCCGGTCGCCGATTTTGTTGCGTTTATTGCCCAGGCTCTTTTTCATCTTGATAAAAAAGTTGCGCGCATCTATCAGTTGCACCCGGCCTTTGCGCCGCGCTTCCTTACGGTTGGTGACGATCCAGATGTAGGTGCCGATGCCGGTGTTGTAGAAGAGCTGGTCGGGCAGGGCGACCACGGCTTCCAGCCCGTCGTTTTCGATGATCCAGCGGCGGATTTCCGATTCGCCGCTACCCGCGTCGCCGGTGAACAGCGGCGAGCCGTTGAAGACAATGGCGATGCGGCTGCTGCGGTCTTCTGCCCGGTTCACCTTGCTGATCATGTGCTGGAGAAATAACAATGCGCCATCGTTGATGCGCGGCAAGCCCGCGCCAAAGCGGCCATCAGAGCCCAGCGTGTCGCGTTCGTTCTCGATGAATTTTTGCTGTTGCTTCCATTCCACGCCGAAAGGCGGATTGGCTAGCATGTAGTCGAAGGTGAATTTTTCTCCGTTTTCGTTGTATTTGAATGCGTCGGCGCTGAAAGTGTCGCCGCGCTGAATGTTGTCGGCATCCTCGCCCTTAATAAGCATATCGGCACGGCACACCGCCCAGGCTTCGTCGTTCCAGTCCTGTCCATATAGTATGGGATTCGCCTTGGTGTTGAGTTCGCGTATGCGTTTCTCAGCTTCGGATAACATGCCACCCGTGCCGCAGGCCGGATCGTAAATCTTGGTCACAACATGGCTCTTACGCAGGATGCGCATGTCCTCCTCAGGGTTGAACAGCAAATCCACCATCAGCTTGATGACTTCGCGCGGAGTGAAGTGCTCCCCCGCTTCTTCGTTCGATTGTTCCGCGCCGATACGAATCAGCTCCTCAAACACGTAGCCCATTTGCATGTTGTCGATGTGATCAGATGAGAGATCAAGCGCGGCAAAAGATTTGATGACTTCATACAGAATATTTTTGCTCGCCATGTGCGCAATCTGTTCTTCAAACTTGAACTTCTCCATGATGGCGCGCACGTTGGGCGAGAAGGCGTTGATGTAACTGAAAAGATTCTGTGCGAGGTGGTTGGGGTCGTCTCGCAGTCTTTGGAAATCGAGTTTATGCAGGTTGTAAAACGGGTAGCACGTCGCCTCGCATACCACGCGGCTGATGATGGTTTCGGATTTACCCTTGTTTGCATTGTGAGCGGCCAGCGCTTGCGCCTTGGTCGGCGCGAGCAGGCAATCGAAGCGCCGCAACACGGTGAGCGGCAGAATGACCTTGCGGTATTCGTTACGCTTGTACGGCCCGCGCAAGAGGTTGCAGATACTCCAGATGAAACTGGCGAGTTGGCTATGGGTTTCGGTGTTCATTCAGTGTTTGTCTTTCGTTTTGTGAATCGCCATCCTGATCTGACTTATGAAGCCGGGCGAGGTAGTCGCATTTTGTGACGACCTCCGCCACCGGTTCCAGCAGACGATATGGCACATCCTTGTGATGTTTGACGACGGATTCTTTGCCGATCTAATTAAGCGTAGGCATGTTCTGTCGGCGGTTGCTTTTCTTGTTCTGGCAATCATTTTGCCGACGCCGGCAAAACAATCGGAAAGAGAATTATTTTCTGGTCGTGAATGCAAGATCATGAAACCTGAATCCGATCAACCCAGTAATCCGGCTGGCGATGCTGGTGCGCGACAGCGGTCACATAAATATGATCGTCTTCCACTGAGTAGAGGAGCTTGTAAGGGAAGCGGCTCAGGAGTAGCCGCCTGATTTCTCCCCGCTCGACTGGGCAAGACAGCAGCCATGCGCGAATCCGGGGTAATGCCGATTTCACCTCGGCGCGGAAGTGCCCTCCCAGCCCAGCCAATTGTCTGTCGTAATAGCGCTCGGCATCTTCGAATTCCAGGCGCGCTTCGGGTGAAAAAAATCACCCGCATCAAAAGTCCCCGAAAATCTCTTTCGCCGGGATGCCCTTAACCTTGCCCGCACGATAGGCAGCCAGACGCCTCTCGGCCTCTTCGATCCATACACGGTTAATCTCGGGATTCGGCTGATCGAGGCTGTGCAGCACTTGGTCAACGAGATCGAATCTTTCCGACGGATTCAGCTTCAAGGCCTGTGCAACTAATTCTGTTGTGCTCATACCAGTATCTCCTTTTTGCAAAAGCTAGACCATTTTGCCGGTGCCGGAAAAATGGTTGCGCTGATTTTATCCCAAGAACAAGCGATACGCCGGGTTGTCGCTCTCATCCCAATAGCGATAGCCGAGTTTATCGAGGAAGGTTCGCAGCGCTTTCTTGTCGTGGTGCGGCACTTGCATTCCAACCAGCACGCGGCCGTAGTCCGCGCCGTGGTTGCGGTAGTGGAACAGGCTGATGTTCCAGCTATGGTTCATGCTGTTGAGGAAATTCATCAGCGCGCCGGGACGTTCCGGGAACTCGAAGCGGAACATTATTTCATCCTTGAGGCTGGGCGCATGTCCGCCGACCAAATGGCGAACATGCAGCTTGGCCATTTCGTTGTCGGTGAAGTTCTGCGTGTTCAGTTTGTTTTTCTTTAACGTAGCAACCAGCTTGCTTATTTCCGATTGGTCTTTTACCTGCACACCCACGAACACATGCGCCTCTTTGACATCGGCATAACGATAATTGAATTCGGTGATGTTGCGGTTGCCCAGCAAGGCGCAAAACTTGCGGAAGCTGCCCGGCGTTTCGGGAATGCTGACGGCCAGTATGGCTTCCCGCTTCTCACCGATTTCCGCGCGTTCCGCGACGAAGCGCAGGCGATCAAAGTTCATGTTGGCGCCGCTGGCGATGGCCACCAAGGTCTTGCTCTTGAGCTGGTCACGCGCCGCAACCAGCTTGGCACCGGCGATAGCCAGCGCACCCGCCGGCTCCAGGATGGAGCGGGTGTCCTCGAATACATCTTTGATGGCAGCGCACACGGCATCGGTGTCCACCAGGATGACTTCATCAACCAGTTCGCGGCACAGCCGGAAAGTTTCCAGCCCTACTTGCTTGACTGCCACGCCATCGGCAAACAGGCCGACATGCTCCAAGGTAATGCGGCGTTTGCTTTTAAGCGACTGGTACATGGCATCCGAATCCGCCGGTTGCACACCGATGATTTTTATTTCCGGGCGCACTTGCTTGACATAAGCCGCCACGCCGGAAATCAATCCGCCGCCGCCTATGGGCACAAAAATCGCGTGTATGGCCTGGTTGTGCTGGCGCAGGATTTCCATGCCTATCGTACCCTGCCCGGCGATCACATCAGGGTCGTCGTAGGGATGGACGAAGGTGAGCTTGTGTTTCTGCTCCAGCTCCAACGCATGCGCATAGGCATCGGAATAGGAATCGCCATGCAGCACCACTTTCGCACCCCGGCTGGCAATGGCTTGCAGCTTGATTTGCGGCGTGGTGGTGGGCACAACAATCACGGCCTTGCAACCCAGTTTCTGCGCCGCCAGCGCCACGCCCTGCGCGTGGTTGCCGGCCGAGGCCGTAATGACGCCGCGTTTGAGCTGGGCTGGGGTCAACTGCGCCATCTTGTTGTAAGCGCCGCGCAGCTTGAAGGAGAACACCGGCTGCATGTCTTCCCGTTTCAGCAGCACGTTGTTGCCGATGCGCGCAGACAGGTTGCTAGCTGCTTCCAGCGGGCTTTCGATGGCCACGTCATAGACGCGGGCAGAGAGGATGCGTTTTAAATAACTTTGCATGTTAGTCCTGAATATAGGGGGTATAAACGGTTTATGCGCGCAAGATTAGCAGGGATTGCGTGTAATTAGAAAGAGTTTCATGATGGCAAGTGTTTCTAAAAACCCCAATTCCTGCAATAATCGGCAGGTTAACCGATAGGTGAGGATAGTGATAGCATGAGCATGACACAAGATGAGTTGAAACGCGCCGTGGCGGTGGCCGCAATCGCCTACGTTCCGGATGATTGCATCGTCGGCGTGGGCACGGGTTCAACGGCCAATTTTTTCATAGATGAGTTAGGTAAAATAAAACACAAGATACGCGGCGCGGTGGCCAGTTCAGAGGCATCAGCGCAGCGTTTGCAAGGCCACGGCATTAAGGTGGTGTTATTGAATGATGCAGGAACTTTGCCGGTATATGTGGATGGGGCGGATGAAATCACGCGCCAGCTGTATATGATCAAAGGTGGTGGTGGCGCATTGACGCGTGAAAAAATTGTCGCCGCTGCCAGCAAGAAGTTTATCTGCTTGTGCGATGCCAGCAAGCTGGTGGACGTGCTCGGCAAATTCCCGCTGCCGCTGGAAGTAATCCCCATGGCGCGCAGCTATGTGGCGCGCCAGCTTGTGGTGCTGGGCGGGCAGCCGCAGTTGCGTGAAGGTTTTACCACCGACAACGGCAACCTCATACTCGATGTGCATGGTTTGAAAATATTGAATCCGGTAGAATTGGAAGCTACGCTAAACAATATTGCCGGCGTGGTCACCAACGGCCTGTTTGCGCGGCGCGGCGCGGATGTACTGCTGCTCGGCACCGCGGACGGGGTGCAAACCCTCACTGCTTAATACGGTGAAAAGTGAAAGGTGAAAGATGAAGCCCACCCGGCGCTTTGCGCCACCCTTCCTCTCGGGTGGTACTTTTCACTTTTCACATAACTCAATATGTAACAAAACTGTCATGGCTGTCGGGTAAAATCGCCCGCTGGCATTACCTATAGAAGGAACTTAGAAATGGTTTCCACTGAACATACTTCCAAACAATTTGACACCGAACTTGAAGCGGTGCGCGCGCGCGTGTTGCAAATGGGCGGGCTGGTGGAGAGTCAGATCAAGTTCGCCATCGAGTCGCTGGTCAACGGCGACGTGGCGCTCATGGATCGTGTCATCGCCGACGACCACCGCGTCAACGCGCTTGAGGTGGAAATAGACGAAAGCTGCGTCCGGATCATCGCGCGCCGCCAGCCTGCCGCAGGTGACCTGCGCATGGTTATGATGGTAATCAAGACCATTACCGATCTCGAACGCATCGGCGACGAAGCGGAAAAAATCGCGCGTATGGCCAAGCTGCTGTCACAGCGCGAGCGCCTCATTCTGCCGCGTTACACCGAGATCAAACATGCCGCCGAGCTGGCGCTGGACATGCTGCGCAAATCGCTGGATGCCTTCGCCCGCCTCGATCTCTCCTGTGCCGCGCAGGTGGTGCGCCAGGATGAACAGGTAGACGAGGAGTTCCGCGCCATCATGCGCTACCTCATCACTTTCATGATGGAAGACCCGCGCACCATCTCCACCGCACTGGAAATTTTGTTTGTGGCCAAGGCCATCGAGCGCATCGGCGACCACGCCAAGAACATGTCCGAATATGTGGTGTACATGGTCAAGGGGCGCGATGTGCGCCATGTCACCGTGGAAGAAATCGAGCGCGAAGTGCTGGAATAATTTTGTAGGATAGGTGGAACGTAGCGCAACCCATCCTACGGATAAAACAAAAACAGGCGATAGCCCGTTGGCTTGAGGTCGGTGGTGTCGAGATGCAGCTTGATGCTGAGCTCGCGGCTGGCGGCCAGCCCCAGCTTTTCCTCCTCGCCAGGCTTGAGGTATTGCGACGGCAGGAAGATGCGACGCGCCAGCGCTGCGTCTGCCAGATCGATCAGGGTGAGTTCAATATGAGGGTAGGCCTGCGTGTAGGGTGCGCGGTTGCGCAGGTTGGCGGTGAGATCTATGACGTTGGCATGGTTCGGGTCGGCTTCCAGGTCGGAAGATTCTATGCTCAACAAATCCGCTTTTTGCGGTAGCAGGATGCTGCATTTTAGCAGCTTGCAATACGATGTGAGCACGGGCTTGAGGCCAGGCAGGCGTGCGGCGAGTTCGTCCCGGAAAAAATATGCGGCCTGCGCCAGCAGCAGGATCAGCACCAGCACAGCGCCGATCACCCACGGCCAGCGCAGTTTGTTTTCACCGGGCTGATCCAACACTTCATCGGCTAGCAGCAAATCATAGCCAGCGACTAGTCGAGCGTTGTTTGCTCGCTTAGTCGAATGGCTAGTCGTTTCATCAGAAAATTGTTGTGTCAGCGTGTCAGATGGGGAAGGCCGGGCTGGCGCAGCTTCATCAAGATTATTGTCCGTCGCCGTTGCGCTGGGGGCTGCCTCCAGGTCCGGCGGCAGCTCGATGGGCAGGCTGAGTTGCGGGCTGGGTTGATCGTCATGCACATGCTGGTTGGCGTTGAATACAACCTGACAGCGGCCGCAGCGCACCATGCCCTGGTGCGCCTCAAGCTGCGCCTGGCTTACCTTGAAGCGAGTGGCGCACTGCGGACATTGGGTAATGGTATTCATCTCTTAACACCGGACAAGCAGACCCAGCCTTCTTCCGTGACCGGCGGTTCCAAATCAAACCATTGCCCATAGATCGCCATCACGTCCCCGGCCTGTACACCGAGTATGCCGCTCAGCACTATCCGGCCGCCTGGCCAGATTGCGCCAGCCAGCAATGGGGCAAGTAGCTTGAGCGGGTTGGTGAGTATATTGGCCACGACAATATCGACCGCTTGTTTCGGCGCTGCATCGGCTAAATAAAATTTTGCTTCCACCTGATTGGCGACTGCATTGTCGCGGCTGGCTTGCACGGCCTGCGCCTCCACGTCCACGCCGGTAGCGCTAGCCGCGCCCAGCATGCACGCGGCGATGGCGAGGATGCCGGAGCCGCAGCCGTAATCCAGCACGCTTTCGCCACCTTTAATATTGGCATCCAGCCAGCGCAGGCACAAACGGGTGGTGGGGTGACTGCCGCTGCCGAAGGCTAGGCCGGGGTCGAGTATGATGTTGATGGCTGTGGGATCGGACGGCGTGTGCCAGGTGGGCACGATCCACAGCCGCGGCGAGATGCGGATGGGGTTGAACTGCGCCTGGGTCAAACGCACCCAGTCGTTGTCCGCCAGGGTTGCGATGCTATAGGCAGGCGGCTGATCCAATCCAATGGCGTGCGTCGCTTGCAGCATAATGGCGTCTATAGTCGCATCTTCGGCAAACAGGGCGGTGATGCGATTGTGTGGCCAGAGTTGGGCGGCGGGTTCGCCCGGCTCACCGAATATGGCTTGCTCCTGCGGGGTGTCAGCATCCGCGTCGTGCAGATCCACCGACAACGCGCCCAGTTGCAGCAAAGCTTCGCTCAGGGAGTCTGCGTGTTGCGCATCGGCGGTGACTGTCAGCGTAAGCCAGGACATGTCACTTACCCTTTGTGCGTTTGGCCAGCTTCTGTTCCAGATAATGGATGCTGGTGCCGCCGCGCAAGAAGGCGGCGTCCTGCATCAACTCCTGATGCAGCGGAATGTTGGTGTCTATGCCTTCCACCGCCATTTCCGACAGCGCGGTGCGCATGCGCGCCATGGCCTGCTCACGCGTGCCGCCATAAGCAATGATCTTGCCGATCATGGAATCATAATGCGGTGGCACGAAGTAGTTGGCATACACGTGCGAATCCACGCGGATGCCGGGGCCGCCGGGGGGGTGCCAGGTAGTAATGCGGCCGGGCGAGGGCGTGAATTTGTAGGGGTGTTCGGCGTTGATGCGGCATTCGATGGCGTGGCCTTTGAACACGACATCTTTTTGCTTGAAGCCGAGCTTTTCACCAGCGGCGATGCGGATCTGCTGCTGCACGATGTCTATACCGGTAATCATTTCGCTGACCGGATGCTCCACCTGTAAACGAGTGTTCATTTCAATGAAGAAAAATTCATTGTTTTCAAACAGAAATTCGAAGGTGCCCGCGCCGCGATAGCCGATCTTGCGGCAGGCTTCGGCGCAGCGCTCGCCGATCTTGCTGCGCAGGCGCGCATTGAGCAGCGGGGCGGGCGCTTCCTCGAGGATTTTCTGATGGCGGCGCTGCATCGAGCAGTCGCGCTCGCCCAGATACACGGCATTGCCGTAGGAATCGGCCAGCATCTGAAATTCGATGTGGCGCGGATTCTCCAGGAACTTCTCCACGTACACCACGGGATTGTTGAAGGCCGCCTGCGCCTCGCTGCGCGTCATGGCCACAGCGTTGAGCAGCGCGGCCTCGGTATGCACCACGCGCATGCCGCGCCCGCCGCCGCCGCCGGAAGCCTTGATGATGACCGGATAGCCGATGCTGCGTGCAATCTTGATAATCTCTGCCGGGTCTGCCGGCAGCGCGCCCTCCACGCCGGGCACACAGGGTATGCCGGCCTTCTTCATGGCGCTCTTGGCCGACACCTTATCACCCATTAAACGGATGGTTTCCGGGCGTGGTCCGATAAAGACAAAACCGCTTTTTTCTACGCGCTCGGCGAAATCGGCGTTCTCAGACAGGAAGCCGTAGCCGGGATGAATGGCCTGCGCATCGGTGACTTCCGCCGCGCTGATGATGGCCGGAATATGCAAATAGCTTTGCGCTGAAGGGGCGGGGCCAATGCACACCGATTCATCGGCCAGCTTGACATACTTGGCATCCGCGTCGGCCTCGGAATGGGCGGCCACGGTCTTGATGCCCATTTCGCGGCAGGCGCGCTGGATGCGCAGGGCGATCTCGCCACGGTTGGCAATGAGGATTTTTTCAAACATGGGAATATTCCAATTCTATTTCGAAGGTGAAACAAGGCGGCGACTAACGAACGACGAAGACAGTACACACGTACGGGCTAGGAGTGAGTGAGGAAGCCAACGC
>CAMTXD010000110.1:0-21710 GCA_947085625.1 uncultured Gallionellaceae bacterium
AACCGATTTCACCGACCAGGGTGATTCCAGTCCAAGAAGTTGTTCGTATAGTGCGGTGTCTTTCATGATTTTGTCGGTCAATTTAAAAAATAGGATTCTCGCGCATTGAGGAAAAATTCACAGTACAATCGACGTAGCCCCTACCCAGATAAGGACTCTCTTTCAGAATTATGCCTGGATCTGAAAAATCATCCTCGTTGTATCTCACGGTTTCCGTCAGGTGCTCGATCAACAAGCCGATGCATACCGAATGGTTATCATCTTTGTAATTCACCATTGCGATCCGACTGCTTAATTTCGGCTCACAGGGCTTATTGCTCATCAAATAACAGACGTCTATCACGGGAACGGCATCCCCTCTATAGTTCAATAGTCCCGCCACATAGGCCGAAGACTTTAGAATCCGCTTCAGATTGGCAAAAGGAATAATCTCGACGACATTCTTGACATCCAGAAGATATCTGTTGTCGTTGACCTTGAATTGCATAAAAAGCATATGGGCACCTCAGGCATCATTCCGTACTTTAAACTTGATGACGCCGCTTTGCAGATCGTGCGCCGTGACATTCAACTGCGTTATGGCCATATTGGACTCCTTCAACGAATCTACTGTCTGATGTGCTGCCTCGCTCAATTGGATCATGGACTGATTGATCATGGTAGCCCCTTTCGACTGGAACTGCATACCATGATGCACGGTTTCGAACCTCGGGGTGAGCGCCTGAACCTGCTCGATGATCTGGGTGAGCTGGGCGCTCACGTCCCGGACATCGTTTACGCTATGCCTCACCTGCTCCGAAAATCTTTCCATGCTCATGACACCGGCCGATACTGCCGACTGCATCTCTTTGACCATTTGCTCGATATCCAGAGTGGCGACAGCGGTCTGATCCGCAAGCCGCCTGATTTCCTTGGCCACGACTGAAAAGCCATAACCATATTCCCCCGCCTTCTCCGCCTCGATTGCGGCATTGAGCGACAGCAGGTTGGTCTGATCCGCCACCTTGGTAATGGTGATGACAACCGTGTTGATGTTATTGGCTTTTTCATTGAGCACTTCGAATTTAGATGATATCGAGCCGGCAGCATCGACGATATTTTTCATCGTCGATTCCATCTTGCTCAACCCCACCCTGCCGTTTTCAGCCGCGCCCGCCGCCACTCCGGCCACGCTGGATACATCATTCATCGTTGTCACGAGCCCTTGCGCAGTGGCCGATATCTCGGTTGCGGTCGTGGCTATTTCATTGGTGGTCGCTGCCTGCTCTGCCACTGTCGCTTCTAGTTGTTTTGAAGTCGCGGCGATCGACGTTGCCGAAGAGACGAGCTGTAGCCCAGAGTGCTGCACCTGGGTTACCAGCTTGCTCAAGCTGTTGATCATTTTCTGCACGCCCTGACCGAGCATGGCCACCGCATCGCTTCCCTCGATCTTTATATTGCCTGTCAGGTCGCCTTCAGCCGCCGCTGTAACCGCATTGCCGATGATGTCCACGTTTTGTTGCAGCGATTGCATTGCCCGCAACTTTTCCTCGCTTGATTCACGGATATAGCTGATCATGTTTTGCAGCTTGCCTGCCAGCTCGCCTATCGCATCTTCACCGGTGAAGCCGACTTGGGCCGTATAATCTCCGTTCGATACCCTGGTCATCACCTTCAGGAGATCATCCACCTTGGTTCGCAGCTCTTTGTCGGCTTGTTGATCGCGCAGCACCCGGGCGCTTTCCTGAGCAGCCGCCTCATCCATGACATCGGACATTTCGTTATATGCGTGTGCCAACTGCCCGAGTTCATCGTCGGAAGTGATATCCGTGACCCTCGCGCCCAGATCCCCCTGCGCCCTTTTTGACACCACACCCATCAGGCTATGCAGCGGATTCACGACCCAGCTCTTCAACATCAGATTGATGAGTATCAGCCCGATAGCAAGAAAGGCCAGCCCGCCGCCAATGGCCAGCCAGAGTTCTTGCCGGAGAATGGCATCCATCTTGTCCAGGGAATAGCTGACCCGAACCGACCCGTTGATGTCGCCGCTTGTCACGTTATGGCATTGGAGGCAATTTACACCCCGTGTATTTTCGGTTGCGGCAAAGGGCGTGATAACGGTCATGGTTCTTTTGCCGTCTTTTTTCTCAATTTGGTGTATTTGCTCGCCTTTCAGGGATCTTGCGTCCAATTCATCCATCACCTGCTCTTCTGGCATACCGGGCCCGAACTGATCCGCTACCGGTTTGCCGCGTATGACTCTGGCTTCCACCACGCCATCCCGCGCAAGCATCTTTTTTCTGAGGATCGAACGTTCGGACATGGTTCCCGTCAACATCAACGTGTTCAGGCTGTCAAAATACATCGTGGTCAAATCTTCAGTTTGCTGATGGACCTGTTCCATCATTCTGGATTGTTCACGCACGATGCTATAGCTGGTCAATACGATTATCACCAGCGCGAATATCAGCGCCACGGAAAAGCCGACCTTGCTCCTGATCGACTGCTTCTTGATAAAGTTCAAACGATTCAACATAGTGAGCCTCTCCTATTTGCTTTAACCTAGAAACCTCAGTTGGGCGGGATGGAGTGTACTATTTTTGGGGTGCAGGGTAAGGCGCAACGACGCGGAATGGTCGTTCCATTCCAAGGAGTTGCAACGCAGCCATGTGCCACAAAAATAGTGCAATCTATCCCGTAGCGGTCTCACCAATCGGGTGAAACGATAAATCATGAATAAATTTATTGAAATCATCTTGTTAAATATCCAGATGAGCGGTCAACTGGGGTTTCTAGGATTATTGTTCAAGTGTTCCATATACGTGGCCGTCGCGCTTCCTGCCCGGCATACCAAGGCCGCAGGATAGCCCACAGCGCCTCGAAATAATAGCGCGCATGATGCGCGCTGCGGCCGAGGTAGCGTGCGGTGAATATTTCCGGTAGCGCGCTTACACCGCACGCGGCATTATCTTGCGCCGTCACTGCGCGGCACGCCTCCAGCACGCCCGCTGGCGTGGCACCCGCTGCGATGAGGAAGGTCGCGCAGACTGTGCAGTTGTTCATTCCCACTGGCGAAGTCAGTAGCGCATCGCCGCCACGCAGGTCGGCAAACTCTCCCCAAATAGGGTGACCGGCACGGAATATTTGCGTGCGCAGACGCAAGCGGCCTGCGCTGAATTTTTCGCCTGCCGCTTGCCGTCCGAGGCAGATGATTTCCCAACCGGCGTAATGCGCGGAAGGTGCCAGTTCCACGCGTGTTGCAAGCAATGCTTGTGCCGCATCGAAAATAATTGTTTCCTGCGGCAACCATTCCAGCACGGCATTTTCCGCCAGCGTGAAAGCTAAGGACTGGCTGGCAGTCATGTCGTCGGCCTTGTACCACTTGCCGGCGCCGGGCGTAGTGAGCAAGGCGTGCGCATCTGCTTCCATTGCTGTTTTTAAGCTGAGGCTGTCGCCGCCAGCAATGCCACCGGGTGGGTGTACGATAACAGCATGGCAAATTTGCGCGCCTTCCGGGTACAGCATTTTTTGTACCAGCAGCGGCCCGTCGTGGCTGCGCGCGGCGAGTACGCTGCGGCCATCGGCATGGATAAAGCGCAACGACAGATTAGCTTGCCAGCCATGGCGGACGTTTTCCACCAAAGCAGGAGCCGCCAAATTCATAGTGCCACGAAATTACGGATATTGTCAGCGTCCATGTCCGCACCACGCCCGCTTTTGATGATCTGCCCGCGTGACATGACTAGGTAGTGGTCGGCCAGTGAACGGGCGAAATCATAGTATTGTTCCACCAGCAGTATAGCAATGTCGCCGCGCTGAGTCAGCATGCGGATGACGCGCTCGATGTCCTTGATAATGGAGGGCTGTATCCCTTCAGTGGGTTCATCCAGGATCAATAATTTTGGACGCGCAACCAGCGCACGGGCAATGGCCAGTTGTTGTTGTTGCCCACCGGACAAGTCCCCACCGCGCCTATGCAGCATGTCTTTCAGCACCGGAAACATATCGTAGATATCCGATGGTATGGTGCGCGCCGCGTTGCCGCTTTTAACTGCCAGTCCCATCAACAGGTTTTCTTCCACCGTCAGCCGGGCCAAAATTTCGCGTCCTTGCGGCACATAGGCCATGCCCAGCGTCGCGCGGGAATAGGGCGGCAATGCGGTGATGTCTAGTCCATCAAAAACAATTTTCCCCCCTTGCGCGGGCAATGCGCCCATCAGGCATTTGAGCAGGGTGGTCTTGCCCACGCCGTTACGCCCCAGCATCACGGTGCATGCGCCTATCTGGGCGGTAAAGCTCACGTCACGCAATGTTTGGCTGCTACCATAGAATTGATTCAGTGCGGTGACTTCAAGCATATCAGCGTCCCAAATAAACTTCGATAACTTTTTCGTCGTTCTGCACTTTGTCCATCGTGCCTTCCGCCAGCACGCTGCCTTCGTGCAGCACTGTGACCTTGCGCGCAATGCTGCTGACGAAATCCATGTCGTGCTCGACCACGATGATGGAATGCTGGCCGACTAAAGTGTTGAGCAGTTCGGCTGTGCGTTCTGTTTCGTGGTCGGTCATGCCGGCCACCGGTTCGTCCAGCAGCAGCAGCTTGGGTTCCTGTGCCAGCAACATGCCGATTTCTAGCCATTGTTTTTGCCCGTGCGAGAGCAGGCCTGCGAGCATAGTCGCTTTTTCGGCCAAGTTGATGGTGGTGAGAATTTCGCCGATGCGGTCAATTTGTTCGCCGCTCAATCGTCCGAATAAGGAATTCCATACGCCTTTGTCGGTCTTGATGGCCAGTTCCAGATTTT
The DNA here is from genome assembly GCA_947085625.1 of uncultured Gallionellaceae bacterium. Taxonomy (GTDB): domain Bacteria; phylum Pseudomonadota; class Gammaproteobacteria; order Burkholderiales; family Gallionellaceae; genus Nitrotoga. The sequence goes on from CAMTXD010000110.1 coordinate 4,785, forward strand.
CATACACGCTGTGGTTTTCGAACACAGTCGGTTTTTGGAATTTACGCCCGATGCCTGCATGGGCGATTTGCGGTTCATTCATCCGGCTGAGATCCAGGGTCTGGCCAAAAAATACTGTACCACTGTCCGGGCGCGTCTTGCCGGTAATGACATCCATCATGGTAGTTTTACCGGCGCCATTGGGGCCGATAATGCAGCGCAATTCACCGACATCTATGGTCAGCGACAATTTATTCAACGCGCGAAAGCCGTCAAAACTGACCGTTATCTCCTCCAGATAAAGCACTACGCCGTGGCTCGTGTCCAGTTCCCCGGGCACCAGGGTGTGGCTGCCGCTGTCGCCCGACGCGTGGGATTCCTTCAGCTCATTCGCAATCATATTTTGCGCCTAATTTTCTTCAGCAGCCCCATTACACCTTGCGGCAGAAATAAGGTCACGAGGACGAACAGCAAGCCGAGGAAGTACAGCCAGTATTCGGGAAAGGCCACGGTAAACCAGCTTTTTGCGCCGTTGACGATACCTGCGCCCAGTAACGGCCCTATCAATGTGCCGCGCCCGCCCACGGCCACCCAGATGGCGATTTCAATGGAGTTGGCGGGCGACATTTCGCTCGGGTTGATGATGCCGACTTGCGGTACATAGAGCGCCCCGGCAATGCCGCACATGACAGCGGAGAAAGTCCAGATGGCCAGCTTGTAGCGCAAGGGATTGTAGCCGCAAAACATGACGCGGCTTTCGGCATCACGTATGGCCGTCAACACCCGTCCGAATTTGCTGGTGACGATGGCGCGCGCCAGCAACAGGAAGCCGAGCAAGGTCAGTCCGCTGAGTATGAATAACACCATGCGCATCTCACCCGTGGCGATGGGTACACCGGCAATGCGCTTGAAATCGGTGAAGCCGTTGTTGCCGCCGAAGCCGGTTTCGTTGCGGAAGAACAGCAGCATAAAAGCGAAAGTCATAGCCTGGGTGATGATGGCAAAATACACACCCTTGATGCGCGAACGGAAAGCAAAGTAACCGAACACCAAAGCCAGTAGCCCGGGCGCCAGAATCACCAGCAACGCTGCATACCAGAAATGGTCGGTAAAGCTCCAATACCACGGGTAGGCTTTCCAGTCGAGGAACACCATGAAGTCCGGCAGGTGGCTGCCGTAACTTCCGTCGTGTCCGATCTGGCGCATCAGATACATGCCAAAGGCATAGCCGCCGAGCGCGAAGAACAGGCTATGGCCAAGGCTGAGTATGCCGGTGTAGCCCCAGATTAAATCCATCGCTAAAGCTACCAAGGCGTAGCAAAGAATCTTGCCGGCCAGCGAGACCGCATAATCGGATAAATGTAGCGGGCTATCCACCGGCACCACCAAATTGAGCACCGGGAACAATACAATAATCACGCCCAGCGCAATGCAAAATCCTATCCAGCCATTTATACCGAATAATCGTTGCGCCAGTTGCATGGAAACAGGTTGATAGCTCATCGGTTATTTTCTAGTGTCAAGAATCATAAATAATGAAACATCTTGTTTGTAGATTACATGCAGCTGTAAGGCGGGCTTTGCCCGCCATGGCGGGTAAAACCCGCCCTACGCATCAACCGAGCGACCCTTCAGGGCAAAAATCCCCTGCGGCCGCTTCTGGATAAAGATGATGATACATACCAGCACGATAATTTTGGCCAGCACCGCGCCGACCGACCCTTCCAGAAATTTGCTAAAAATCCCCAGCCCCATCGCCGCATATACGGCGCCGGCCAGCTGCCCGACTCCGCCCAGCACCACCACCATGAAAGAATCAACGATGTATTGCTGCCCCAGGTCGGGCCCGACATTGCCTATTTGTGACAACGCCACCCCGGCCAATCCGGCAACACCGGAGCCAAGACCGAATGTGAGTGTATCCACTTTGCCAGTATGCACACCGACACAACTCGCCATCTGACGATTTTGCGTCACCGCGCGCACGAACAAACCTAGCCGCGTTTTCGCCAGCAGTACCCATATCAATAGCAGCACCGTGGCGGCGAATAAAATAATGCCGATACGGCTGTAGGGCAGCACCAGATTGGCCGCCACTTCAATGCCACCGGACATCCATACGGGATTCTCCACTGCCACGTTTTGCGCGCCGAACAGTGATCGCGCCGATTGTATCAGCATCAAGCTGATGCCCCAGGTGGCCAGCAGTGATTCCAGCGGACGGTTATAAAGAAAGCGTAACACGGAGCGCTCCAGCAGCATGCCGACCAGCGCCGCCACCAGAAAGGCGGCAGGTATGGCCATCAGCAGATACCACTGGAATTGTTCGGGAAGGTAGTTGCGGAATAAATTTTGCACCACGAACGTAGTGTAGGCGCCGATCATTATCATTTCGCCATGAGCCATATTAATGATGCCCATCAAGCCATAGGTGATGGCAAGGCCGAGTGCCGCCAGCAACAGGATACTGCCGAGGCTGATGCCGGTAAATACCAAGCCGGCATATTCATAGGCGGCCATGTTGCGGTCGATATTGAGCAAGGCTTTTTCGACGGCAGTGCGCACCTCGGGGTCAGTTTCGCCGTCTGGCGAAAGGCGCGATGACAGCATTTGTTTTACATTGGAATTGCTACTCTCGCCCAAGGTGCGCACGGCAATTAGTCGTATCGCCTTATCGTGGCTATTGAGCTGAATACTGGCGCGCACCTGCACCAGCATGTCGCGTACTTCCTTGTCCGGCTCCGCCTGCTCTATCTTCTGAATGAGTGCCAACTTGCCGTCGTCTGCTTCTGCGCCTTGCAGGGCTTTGGCGGCTTCCAGACGTATTGCGCGGTCGGGAGAAAATAGTTTCAGTGCAGCGATTGCTGCATCCAGTTCGCCGCGCATGCGATTGTTGTTGACCACATCTTCGGCATTTTCCGGCAGGGTTAACGCCTGTCCGGTGGCCGGGTCGGACACATTGCCATCGCTGACCAGATACACCTTGCCGCCCGCAATTTTTACCTGATCATCCAGCAAATTTTGCAGGAAAGGCAACGCAGTCTGGTCGCCGCTGGTGAGCACGGCATTCAGTGCTGCGATGCGGTCATCACTCTCGCCGATAGCCAACCTGGTGATTTCATCCGCGCCCAGCGCCCACGCGCCACTGCACCACACGGTAAAGATGAAAGTTGCTATTGATTTCCGCACGTATCATTTTCCATATATCGCCAAGACTATTTCAAGAGTACAGGTACTCTACAAGCAATGCCCCCACTGTTGAAATAACCCTGCATAAAAAACCGCTGCGACTAGCTAGCCGCAGCGGCCTGATTTTAACATCCCTTTATTACTTGCTATCCGGCTTGTCTGCTTTCTTGTCATTACCTGCGATGAATGGACTCCACGGTTGCGCCTTGATTGGGCCCTTGGTCTTCCACACCACGTTGAACTGGCCATCCGCTTTGATTTCGCCGATGAATACCGGTTTATGCAGGTGATGGTTGTTGGCGTCCATCTCGGCGACAAAACCGGACGGTGCTTTGAACTTCTGGCCGCCTACCGCAGCGATGACCTTGTCCACATCGGTAGTGCCGGCTTTTTCAACAGCCTGCTTCCACATATTGATGCCGATGTAAGTCGCTTCCATCGGATCGTTGGTCAACGGCTTGCTGGCGCCAGGGAGATTTTTTTCCTTGGAGTATGCGGCCCACTTCTTTTTGAACTCGGTGTTGGCCGGGTTGTTCAGCGACATGAAATAATTCCATGCGGCCAGGTGGCCGACCAGCGGCTTGGTATCCACACCGCGCAGCTCTTCTTCACCGACCGAGAACGCTACGACCGGCACGTCTTTCGCCTTCAGACCCTGGTTGCCCAGTTCCTTGTAGAACGGCACGTTAGAGTCGCCGTTGATGGTGGAGATAACCGCAGTCTTGCCACCGGTTGAAAATTTCTTGATGTCGGCGACGATGGTCTGGTAATCGCTGTGACCGAAAGGCGTGTACTTCTCATCAATATCCTTGTCAGCTATGCCTTTGGAATGCAGGAATGCGCGCAGGATTTTGTTGGTGGTGCGCGGATACACATAGTCTGTGCCAAGTAAAACGAAGCGCTTGGCACCTCCGCCTTCCTTGCTCATCAGGTATTCCACTGCCGGGATGGCCTGCTGGTTAGGTGCAGCACCGGTGTAGAACACATTCCTTTCCAGTTCTTCGCCTTCATATTGCACCGGATAAAACAGCAAGCCGTTCAGCTCCTTGAACACCGGCAGCACAGATTTCCGCGACACGGATGTCCAGCAACCAAACACGACGGCGACCTTGTCCTGGCTCAACAACTGGCGCGACTTTTCGGCGAACAACGGCCAGTTCGAGGCCGGATCAACCACTACCGGCACCAGCTTGCGGCCCAGAACGCCGCCATTCTTGTTGATTTCCTCGATAGTCATTAGCGCCACATCCTTCAGCACCGTTTCACTGATGGCCATAGTGCCGGACAAGGAGTGCAGAATGCCAACCTTGATCGGCTCTTTTTCGGCGGCATGAAGCAACATGCTGCTGGTCATGAGGGCAACACCAGCGGCGATGGCAGTCATGGATTTGATAAATGTGCGACGGGATTTCATAGTCATTACTCCTTTATATAAAGATAAAGTTGGTCGTTGCTATCTTCAGAATTGCAGTTGCAATCCCAGTACGAACATGTTGGTACTGGGTACTGCAGTGACTGCTGTCATAGTGCTGGGCTGGGCCCATTCCGACCAATCAGAATTGAACTTGCAATGCGATGTTGATTGCACCCACGTCACTGGCGCCGGTCACTTCTGTGTTCGAGTACACACCGCTGACTTGAGCGTTGTAACCATCGATAATGTAGTTAACACCGAGTTCAGATTTCTTGGTGTCGATGTTGTTGTCGGGAGTGAAGTTCTGGTAACGAACAAAGGGCTGGAATTGTCCCCAACCCACTTTCTGGTTGAAAATGTAACCAAGCCCGGCGGAATAAGCCTTGCCTTGCTCGCTTAGAAAGACATTGCTGGTGTCATAGTCGTAACCCGCCGCTTCGATTGACAGTGCGCCTGGCCCGACACCTTTCTTCTCCAGCAGAAAATCGACGCTATAAGAGCTGTAATCGCCAGTCGCGGCAGTCGAGAAAGCGCCGTTTTTTTGGGTCCGGCCGGCAACGCCAACCGCCAAAATATCTTTTCCGCCAAGATAGTTGCCCGTGCCGTAATAGCCCGGCTCCGCATCCCAGAAATCGTACTGAAGCCGGCCGGCATACATCAGGCCGTCCGAACCGGTGCGCGTCCCCACCGTAACCGGGGCGATTTGAAATGCGGTAGTCCCCTCAAACGCGCCGAAGGAATAGGCCAGCTTTCCGCCCATCAAGCTGCCCACCACAGCCACACCGTCATCCCGCCCGATAAAGCCGCCGTTGAAGCCATAGCGTGAAGCGATGCCCGACCAATAGCCACCGCCCAATGAGTAAAAAGAGCCAGCCATGTTGGCGCGGTCGCTGGGCGATAGAAAACGTCCAGCCCAAATGGTCAGCTCGGGCGTGATGGCTATCTGGACATTGGCGTCAATGGCCTGAAATCCTTGGCCGGCAATATCCTTTTCTGTATTGAGCATGCCCTTGATATGCTTGTTCAGGGAGCCCGACAGATAGATGCGGGCGTTGTTCAAGCTGAAGTTCTGCGAGTCCGACGTGCCATTGGGTGCGCCATTTTCGGCACTGCTGAAACTACTGCGCATACCAAAACCAACGCTCACTGATTTGTCTTCGCCAATTGTGATCGTGCCGCCAGCATGAGCTGGTAGTGCAGAAAGTGACAAGGTGGCAGCGACCACGAGAGCTACCACACTGCGTTTACTACCCTGTTGCTCGATGAATGCTGTATTGATTTTCATTGTTGATCCTCCCTTATAATAGTTGAAAAACTAAATCATAGTTACATAACAGCTGTTCCGTATATCGCCATGCATGCAATGCACCCAACACTCTAAGCAGGTTCTGTGCCACACCTTGCTCTGGAAATAGTTGAGCTACGCTATGTACTATTATTTAATGGTATTTTTCGATTCTCCGACTTTTCAGCAAACTTGGGTCCGTCTATAATTTCTAGCGGATATGACTTTTTCGCCATATCTCGGTGCGTTGCCATGCTGTGGATGCACTATTTTGTGGCTGGGTGTTCAGGAAGACTTGCGTGCAAGAAATGTATGCCATCCGGCAAAATGTGTAATGTCTTCTGCTTCATATATGGCGAAAGCCTCACAGATGAACCCCTGGGCATGGGTGCCGTCTGCCAGAGCGAGAGTGCCAATACCCAGGGGAGCCGGTATTCCCGCGACGAAAGGGCCGAGCTCGCTGAGCGGTAGTTTCCATATGCAGCGAAGCGGGTATTATCATTGCATGTTACGAAAAATCAGTAGGCCTAGAATGGGGAGTCGAAAAAATCAAGCGTTACGATTACTGCTTTCTGAGGAGGAACTGGAACATTCTTCGTTCATGCTGATGTGTGCAGAAACAATACGCCAGCCTCCCAAAAACCGAACCCAGGCCTGGCTTTGCCGACCGACTGATTGATCGTCCCGTACGAATTCAGTGGTCGCGGTGGCGAAATCCTCACCGTAGGTTGTGATCCGTGAGTTGATCAAGGTTCTTTTGAGCGTGCCGGTATCTCGCGCCTCGCGGAACGCTCGGATCGCTTCGATCCCATACAGGTTTTCCGCGAGGCCAAAGCGCGTCGTGAGATAACTTGGCCAGAAAAACTGATCCAGCATCGTAAGATCATTCTTCATCAAGGCCGTTTCATAGGCTTCGAAAGCCGCTTCGACTTCTACCTTGATATGAGCCAGGTTAATTTGGTCGAGAGTGATCATGGCGCGTCACCGCTGAGGTGGCTGGAAGCCAGTCCCAGTTCTTGAAGCGTCCATGCAGCGCGCAGGCACAGATCCTCGCGCCACGGTGCCGCGATCAGTTGAACCCCAATGGGAAGGCCGTTGTCAGGCCATAGAGGGGCTACGGCAACCGGCAGGCCGATAAACGAAATCGGTTGCGTGAGCAGGCCAAGGTTAGGCCCAGTGGTTAGCTCCCGATCCCCGATCCGTATAGTTTGTTGCCCCAGCAATGGAGCCGTCACCGGCGTTGCGGGAGCGATCAACACGTCGTATTGCTCAAACAGGGCTAGTACACGATTAAGGTAGAGTCGGCGATAGCGCTGCGCTTGTTGATACCACGCTGCCGGCACTATGGCACCAGCGATAAGCCTGTCACGGGAGAGCGGCTCGAATTCCTCGGCATGTTCGCGTAGCGCCGCAACATGCAATGCGCCGCCTTCGGACGCGGTGATGACAAATGCAGCCGCTCGTGCCTGGGTGGTGCCCATAATCTCGATTTCATCGCTTGCACCGAGCGCTGCGGCTGCGGCACTGGCCGCCCAGCGCGCCGCTGGCCCGGCATTTTCATCGAAGTAGCCTGTCAGACGTGCGATGCGCAGCCCTTCCACGCCATAATTTATTTTCCTGAGCGTCAGCTCTGGCACACGCTGGGCGCAGGCTGGATCCTGAAGGCAGGAGCCTTGTAATACATCGTATGCAAGCGCGAGATCGCCTGCTGTAGAGGCAAGCGGGCCGAGGTGGTCAAGGCTAGCCACAAAGGGAAATGTTCCCGTACGTGGAAGACGACCATAAGTTGGCTTGAGGCCAAACACACCGCACAACGATGCAGGTACGCGGATTGATCCATTCGTATCGCTGCCAAGTCCGATGGGAACCAGGCCGGCGGCGACTGCTGCGCCCGTTCCACCGGAAGACCCGCCAGCGGTACGCGAGACATCGCGCGGGTTGCAGGTCGCGCCGAAGTGGGTATTCTCGGTGGTGAACCCGTAAGCCAGGGCATCCATATTCAGCGTGCCCATGAGCAGCCCCCCTCCGGCACGCATGCGATCGACTAATATCGCATCCCGATCTGCCGGGGGATTACGAGCCAGCATCTTGGCGCCGGCCACGGTCGTTATTCCGGCAACGTCGAACAGATTCTTCACCGCATAGGGCGTTGCCGCAAGCGGAGGCAACGCGTTCCCGCGTATCCGGGCTGTGTCCAGCGCGTCTGCTTCGGCCAGCGCACGCTTGCGCGTAATTTCAATGAAAGCGTTCAGGCGCGGATTATGTGCCGCAATGCGGGCGAGAGTCGCGGTCGCCAGTTCGCGCGCGGAAACATCCCCCGCAGAAAAAGCCTTGACGCAGGCGAGTGCTGTTGTGGGATATTTGCTCATAACCGGTAGATTGGTGCTGGCTCCATGTCCGGGGGGAGCGGTTCCTCCATGAAAGCTTCCGCCATTGCCGCAAGCAGGCGGAATTGATGCGTCACAGCAGTGCGACGCGTGTCGTCGATTTCAAGTCGCTGAAGCCTCAGCGCGACCCGCACGTATTCGATTAAATCTGCGGTTTCATCACTCATTCGGCATCCTTGGGCATGGCCTCAAGCAGCGCGGACAAAGGAGCAGTCCAGCCCACGATGCCCCCCTGTGCGCGAATCATGGCGAGGGTCGCTTCCTTGAAGGCCGGAAAATAACTTTCGGTCGCATCCTCAATCAGCAGACATTCGTAGCCACGGTCATTGGCCTCGCGCATGGTTGTCTGCACACACACTTCGGTGGTAACGCCGCCGATCAGCAGATGTGTAATGTTTGCGTCACTCAAGATGCGGCCGATATCCGTTGAATAGAAAGCGCCCTTGCCGGGTTTCACGATGACGGTTTCATTGGCATGTGGGACGAGCTCTGGAACGAAATCACTGCCTTGTTCTCCGTTGATCAAGATGCGTCCCATCGGACCCGGGTCGCCGATACGCAACCTGGGCGCTCCGCGATTCAATTTGGCTCGCGGACAATCCGATAGATTGGAGGTGTGCGCCTCTTTTGTATGAATAACAAGTATCCCCCTCGCACGACACCAGTCGAGCAGACGGCGCGCCACCGGGACGGCGGCAGCAAGCCGGGCGACGTCGTTGCCCAGCATTTCGCCGAAACCGCCGGGTAAGATGAAATCGCGCTGCATGTCAATCATGACTATCGCAGTGCGCTTGAGCGGCAAGTGAAATGGGTATGGCATCGCTGCCACTTCAAGATATTCAGCGGATGTGGCAGATTGGGTCATTGCACCGCTTCCGTTATTTTGTGACCGCCAGCCATAAAGTGACCCAATTCACGAATGTCTGCGTTTTCGGCTGCTGTCTCGAACACGATGCGTCCTTCACTCATCACCACGATGCGGTCGGCAAGTTCGAGTAACTCGTCGATATCTTCGCTTACCAGCAATATCGCTGCGCCAGCATCACGCGCGGCAAACAAGCGTGCATGTGTTTCTGTCACAGCGTTAAAATCCAGCCCGAACACCGGGTTGGCTACGATAAGTATTTCCACGGGATGCGACAGTTCACGCGCCAGCACCGCACGCTGAACGTTCCCACCGGATAAGGTTTGTATCCTGGCGTCGATACCTGCGGTTTTTACCCGGAATGTTTCGACGTAGCGGTGCGCCTGTTCGCGCAGCGCATGCTGATTGATCCATCCCAAGCACGCAAACGGCGGTCTGTCGTAATTTCGCAGCGCCATATTGTGCGCCACCGACAAACCGGCAACACAGGCGTTGCGCAATGGTTCTTCAGGCAGGCTATAGATTTTGTGGAGCGCTAATTCGGCGCGCCGACCGGTGTAGGGCGCGCCGTTGACAGTCACCGTGCCAGCCGATTTTATGCGCTGACCGATCAGCACTTCGACCAACTCTTTCTGACCATTGCCTGAAACACCGGCGATGCCCAGGATCTCCCCGGGGCGCAAGGTGAGACTGATGCCTTTCAATACCGGCAGGCCGTTATCACCCTCGGCAGTGAGCTTGTTGATGACCAGCCTAGGCGGCACATCGGCTGGTGCAAGACGCGCCATACGTGATGCGGCATCCCGGGCGACAGGACTGCCAACCATCATTTCCGCCATCTGTTCGACGCAAAGTTCAGATACTCGTCCGCTGCCGGCAAAGCGACCCCGCCGGAGCACCGTGACACTATCGGCATAAGCAGTGACTTCGCGGAATTTGTGGGTGATGATGAGCACGGTAAGCTGTTTCTGGTGTGCCAATTCCTTGACAAGTCCAAGAGTTTCATTGGCCTCATCTTGCGTCAATACGGAGGTGGGTTCGTCGAGAATCAGCAAGCGGCGCTGCAAATAGAGTTGCTTGATGATTTCGACCTTTTGCTTTTCCCCTGCTGCCAGTGCTCCCGCCGGTTTATCGAGCGGAATCTTGAACGGCAAGGTAGTCATGAAGTCCGCCAGTCTGGCTCGCTCCTCGCGCCAGTTGAGAAATGCCGGCAACGTACCGCGCGCGACCACGAGATTCTCGGCTACCGTCATGCTCGGAACCAGCGTGAAGTGCTGGTACACCATGCCAATGCCGAGTTGCGATGCTTCCCGCGGGCTGGGAATTGACACCTCGCGCTGATTAATCAGGATCGTGCCTCGATCTGCCGTGTAGAAACCGACCAGGCATTTCACCAGGGTGGATTTGCCTGCGCCATTTTCTCCGAGCAGCGCGTGGAACCCGCCTGCCGGGACGCGCAGGGATACATCATCGAGCGCGACAACATCGCCAAAGCATTTGCCCATACCGATTATTTCGAGGTCAAGCGCTGCCATAGCCGGGCGCTGTGTTTCGATCGGCATCATTCCGGCAATCCTTCCAGTATCGCCGCGCGGGCTGCAACAGCCCCAAATACGCCACCCTGCATTTTGACCATTTTGAGTGCGGCAAGATGATTGCCAGGATCGGTTGCACCGCAGCCGTCTTCTACCAGCAAACACTCGAATCCGCGGTCGTTGGCTGCACGCATGGTCGTATGCACACAGACATCGGTAGTGATGCCGGTGAGTATCAGATTACGAATACCTTTTGTTCGAAGAATAAGTTCGAGGTCGGTGGCGTAGAACGAACCTTTGCCCGGCTTGTCGATCACGACCTCGTCGGCAAGGGGGGTGAGTTCGGGAATAATCTCCCAACCCGCCTCGCCACGCACGAGAACCCGGCCACAAGGACCGGGATCGCCGATACCGGCTCCAATCTGGCGTGAGCGCCAGCGCTTGTTATCGGGCAAGTCCGACAGATCCGGACGGTGGCCTTCGCGTGTGTGAATAATGGTATATCCCTTGTCTCTCATTGCGTCGAGCAAGCTTTTGATAATGGGAATCGGAGCGCGTGTAAGCGAAATGTCATAGCCCATTTTGTCCACATAACCGCCGCGCCCACAGAAGTCGATTTGCATATCGATCACGATCAACGCGGTATTGCCCGGCGCGAGTGCGCCGTCGTAGGGCCACATGTAGGGATCCGCCTTGATATATTGTTTTGACATTCAAATTCCCGCATTATTGGCGCACTAGACTGAGTTCACCGGGCGCGCCGACCAGCCTGCGATTGGGCGCACAAGTAGCGATCAATATCCCCAGCGTCAACACATAAGGAGCGGCATTGAACAAATAGTAGCCGCTGGTTATACCCATGGCCTGCAAGGCGGGTCCCACCGCACTGGTTCCGCCGAATAAAAGTGAAGCCCAGAGACAACGCAATGGTTCCCAGCGTGCAAAAATAACCAGCGCCACGGCAATAATTCCCTGGCCGGATGACAGGCCTTCGTTCCAACTTCCCGGGTAATAGAGCGAGAGGAACGCACCGCCGACGCCTGCCAGGAAACCGCCGATTACCGTTGCGCCGATGCGTGTCGGCAAGACACGGTAGCCCAAAGCACGCGCGGCATCCTCGCTATCGCCGACAATGCGCAGTTGCAAGCCCCAGCGCGTGTGACGAAAAGCGAAGTGCAGCAGTACCGCAAGTCCAACACCAATCAGGAACAGGGGGTTTATTTGCAGTGCCGACTGAATTTGCGGTGAATCGCTCCAAAAGCCAAAGGGTATGGACGATAACGTTGGTGCCTGGGGTTGCACCAAGGGCTTGCCAAGAAAAAATGCGAGCCCAGTCCCGAACAGCATGATGCTGATACCGATGGCGATATCGTTGACGCGGCGCAAGCTGCATAACAAACCGTGCAAAAGTCCAAGTGCTGCGCCAACCATCCCGGCGACCAGCACGCCAAGCCACGGGGAGCCACTGGCCAGCGAAGTGCCATAAGCTGCCATTGCCCCCATGATTAGCACGCCTTCCAGACCCAGATTGATGCGGCCCGATTTTTCGGTGATGCACTCACCCAGACTCACCAACAGGTAAGGGGTGCTGACGCGGATTGCTCCCGCCAGTACTGCGAGCGGTACGCCCCACCAACCCAGGCTTTCGATTGCCCCGGTCATGTGACGGGACTCTGTGGCATGCTCAGCATCGGCACTGTTTTGTGCAAGCGCAGTCGTCCGATAAGCGTTTCGCTGGCGATGATTACTACGAAAATAATTCCTTGCAGCACAAGTACGCTGGCATCAGGCATGTCAAGGCGGCGCTGCAACATGCCGCCCGCAGCATTAATACCACCAAACAAGATGGCGACTGGAATGACCGCGAGCGGATTTTGCCGCGCCATAAAGGCAACCAATATACCCGCGTAACCGTAACCCGCGATGACTGAGGCGTTGGCGGAACCCTGTACCGCAGCGACTTCGATGGCACCGGCCAGACCAGCCGCCGCCCCTCCCGCCGCCGCAGCGCCGACCACCCAAAATCCGACACGTAACCCTGCCATTTGTGCGGCGCGTGGATTGCCGCCCACCGTTTGCAATGCAAAACCGATAGTAGTGAACTTCAGCACGACCCATGCGGTCAAGGCAAACAGGATGCCGAACACTAATCCGTAATGCACTTCCAGCCCCGGCAAGTTGCCTATTATGTTGAGATCGCCGATTGGACTGGTCGAAGGTTTGTTCAGGCTGGCCGGATCCCTCAAGGGACCTTCGACGAAATGATAAAGCAAAGCGATACCGATATACGAAAGGAGCAGGCTGCTAATGGTTTCGTTCACGCCCCGATAGTGTCGCAGCCAGCCAGACAAGCCAATCCACAGTCCCCCAGACAGCGCGCCCATAAGCAGCATTCCTGCCTGAACCACGTGTGGGGGCGTACCGATCAGGGCAGTTCCGGCAATGGCAGCGGCCAATGCGCCCAGTGCCAGCGCCCCTTCGCCACCGATAATGACCATACCAGCCTGAGCGGGTAACGCTACGGCGAGGCCGGTAAGAATTAAGGGTGTGGCTCGCAACAGCGTATTCTGCCAGGCGAAACTCGACCCGAAACCCCCTTGGTACAGGAGCACGAACACCTCGAGCGGTGATTGCCCGACTATCGCAACGAAGCCCGCGAACAGCAGCATCGCCACAAGGAGCGCAGAGACTGTAATGCCGACCGTCTCGACAAGTCTCGACAAGCGATTCGACCAATCTGGTGACATATACCTATCCTATGATTGGGCTGGCAGCACGATCTCGGCTGGGTTGGTGCTGCCAGAATCCCGGTGTTAAATTTTACCAATCACGCCCGCAACCAGATAGTTCATTTGCTCTAAAATCAGATCTTGCTGACTGAGACTGGTACCCGCGGGGATGACAGTGTTTCCCGTGTTGTCCTTGATGGGCCCCTTAAAAATAGTGAAATCTCCACTTACCATCTTAGCCTTTATGCTGTTTGCCTGAGTCTTGGCCTTGACAGACACCGCTGCTCCATAGGGACTCATTTTAACGAAGCCTTCCTTCAAGCCGCCGCGCAGAAAATTAATCATGGGCTTTCCGGTTTGGGTAGCCGTGACCAAGGCTTTATAGGGTGTTGCCCAATCCCATTCGGCACCAGTTAAGTAACCCTTGGGGGCAAGCGCTGCCTGATTCGCGTGATAACCGCAGGAGTATACGCCACGCTTTTCGGCGGTTTCGACGATCACCTTGGGCCCGTCTACATGGCAAGTCAACACGTCGCATCCTTGATCGACAAGCCCGTTTGCCGCTTCAGCTTCCTTAATCGGTAGCGACCAGTCACCAGTAAAGATGATATGTGTCGTGATTGCAGGGTCAACCGACTGTGCACCGAGGGTGAACGAGTTGATGTTACGTAACACTTGCGGAATAGGTTTGGCCGCGATGAACCCGAGCTTCTTGCTCTTACTTGCATGGGCTGCGACGACACCATTCAGATACTGACATTCATCAATGTAGCCAAAGAAGCTGCCCACGTTCTTGGGGTGCTTGCCTTCGGTCCACATGCCGCCGCAATGGGCGAATCGCACATCCGGGTATTTCGCGGCTATTTTGAGTACGTGGGGGTCAAAGTAGCCAAAGGAAGTGGCGAAGATGAGTTTTGCGCCGTCCTGGAGGATCATCGCTTCCATGGTTTTCTGCACAGCGATAGTCTCGGCGACTTTTTCTTCCTCAACGACCTTAACGCTCGGAAGTTTTTTGATGATTGTGGCGGCTTGTGCCTGTGCCTGGTTGTAACCGAAATCATCGCGTGGACCGACATAAATCACTCCGACGGTCAGATTATTGGCAGCGAACGCGTTGCGAATTGTGAGCGGCCCCAAAACAGCCAAGGCAGCGGCAGCGCCGACAGATTTGATTAGTGTCCGACGACTAGGAGAAAAGGTAAGTTTGTTCATGACAGGGGTGCTCCTATAATAAATGAAAAAATTGGTTTGAAGTTAAAAGTGAGCTTCCAGGGCGAGCATCGGTGCGCTGGTTTTGCCAAAATTACTGGGATTTCCACCAAATTTGTTATTCCAGTATTCGTAACCGATGCCCGCATAGAAGGTGCTCGGTTTGCCAGCGAGGCTACCGATGTCATACATCAGATATATTCGAGCCAAGGTTTCAGCTTTGGTCTCGAAGCCGAACCCATCCTTCCCTTTTGGCCCGATGTAGTCGAGAAAACCATCAATCTTGGAATTGATAGACTTAAGCGGAATTCCCCACGCAAGATTTATTCCATAGGTTGGATCGAAGGTAACAGAGTTGCCGACGATCCCATTGTGATTTTGTTCGGTGCGGTATAACAGGCTAGCGTCGAAAAAGCCCGGGACATCGAATTTAAAAGTGGGGCCAATCACAAACTTTCGGACTCGCGAGCCAAAGGCGTCATTTTTGGAATTTAAATCGAACCCCGCAGTAATAGCAATGTTCTTAATGGGGCCGAATGCCAGCGAATTGCCTGACACCGCTCCCATAGACAACTGATGGCGGTATACCGCATAGACTTCTTGTGCGCCACCACCACCACCTACGGCGGGATCCTTGTCGTCGGACATGAGGAAATCTGCCATGAAGAAATTGCTCCCGTATTTGTATCCACTAACGTGGGTCAAAGAGAGGATGTTCTTGTGGATGTCAGTCGTGCCGCTGCCGGGCTCACGAAATTTATCACCCACCCGATAGCCTGCGAAAGTGTCCGACCAGTCGGCTGCTGATGCCATGGGACTAAACGCCAGTCCGCTGGTCAATATGGTTGCCATGCAGAATTTTGCTGTATTCCAGAAAGATTGCATTTTTGCAGGACGTTGGTATTTCGTAAACATTTTGTCTTCCTTTCTAAAGTTTTTATAAATAATGAAGCGGGTTTACAACTTACCTAGGCAATGATCGGGTGCGTTGTATACAACGATGTATGCAAACTCTGTGCCAGCTATAAATATCTGACGAATAGTGCCGGAATACGGGTGTTTAGCGAACGAGATGCAGATCGGGCGGGAAGGAATCTAAATAAAAATACGCACTGTCATAGTGCGCTTTCTGTGATTAGCGCTTCATAAAAGAGCAAAAAAAAACAGCAGCAGCTACGCCCTAAACTTGTTACATTAGCGAAAAGAATTCCCATTTGCATTTATTTTAAGGGGCTCAAATGACCAAAGCTGCGTCGGCCAAGATGGATGGCTCTCATAGTAAATCTAATAAAAAAACAGTTGCCATGCAGGATATCTATACAATTTTGCGCGATATGATTCTTTCTTTTGAGCTCTATCCGGGCAGCCGTGTTACCGAGACAGAGCTGGCAGATTATTTCAAGGTGAGTCGTACGCCTATCAGAGAGGCATTACTCAAACTTGAGAACGAAGGTCACCTCACCATCCGATCTAAGCAAGGCTGCTTTATCAGGCAAATCGATATTGCAGAACTGTCGGAGTACTACCGGGTGCGGATAAGTTTGGAAATGGCGGCTGTCGAAGATGCGTGCAATCACATGCCAGCCAGTGAAATAGAGGGGTTATTACAAATTTGGGCGCCAGATAAGTTGCCTGAGAAGATCATGCCAAATGTTATGGAGGACAGGGACGAATCATTCCATATTGCACTTGCCTTGGGTGGAAGGAATGAGATCCTTGCGAAATATTTGCGCGATATCAATGACCATATTCGCGTTATTCGCCGAGTTGACTTTACCGATCCCGACCGCATCAATCGTACATTTCAGGAACATCATCAAATCCTGCTTGCAATTCTGAACCGTGACATCGGTAAAGCGCGAAATCTCATTAAGCGCCATATTCAACGCAGCGAAGAATTCGCCAAAACACTCACCCTGACACAACTGGCAAGAAAAAAATCCCGCGCCATTCGATTTGGGACAGATTAGATTATTGAATTTTCTGTCGGCTATTCCACCAATCAAAATTGCTCTCAAAATTTTATGGACAAGCTGGGATGAAATGGGTTTTGATCAAGATCAATATCAATATCACAACCAGCAGTGATGTCTGCTTGATGTGAAGTTGCACTTCGTATGTGAATCCACCGAGCCTATTTTTTGTATGACCAATGGCCCGCTATGCTGCTTTCTTGCGAGTAGTTGTTCCGTCCCGTGTGATCATATACCCGTTCGCAGTTGGCCTTTGTTCCGAGCCCGAGACTTTCTGCGTGGTGTGATAGAGTCATTCAAACAGGAGAAAATATAGTGATCCAAGTACACCCCCAAGCCCGAACGACACCACTGACGCGAC
>CAMTXD010000111.1:0-4831 GCA_947085625.1 uncultured Gallionellaceae bacterium
GCGACGTGCCCGAGGAGCCGCGCGCCGATCAGGATGTCATCCGGCCCTGGGCTAAGCCGCTATACCCTCACGGCCATCTCTCCATCCTCAGAGGCAACCTGGCCGCAGAAGGGTCGGTAGCCAAGACCAGCGGCGTGAAGATACCCAAGATCACCGGCCCCGCGCGCGTGTTCGAATCGGAAGAGGCGTGCATGGAAGCGATCCTGGCGCAGAAGATCAAGGCAGGCGATGTGGTAGTGATCCGTTACGAAGGCCCCAAGGGCGGCCCCGGCATGCGCGAGATGCTCTCGCCCACCGCAGCCATCGTCGGCCAAGGTCTAGGCGACTCCGTCGGCCTCATCACCGACGGCCGTTTTTCCGGCGGCACTTACGGCATGGTGGTTGGCCACGTCGCGCCGGAAGCCTTTGTCGGCGGCACTATCGCGCTGGTCAACGAGGGCGACTCGATTACCCTGGACGCGGAACAGTACTTATTGCAGCTTAATGTGGCGGATGAAGAAATCGCGCGCCGCCGCGCCGCATGGCAAGCCCCTGCGCCGCGTTACACACGCGGCGTGCTGGCAAAATATGCCAAACAAGTGTCCAGCAGCAGCCTGGGTGCGGTGACGGACTGAGGGCGTTTTCCGGTGACATGGAAAAGTGGAATTGCCCCCTTGCCGGTCAACACCCTCTCCCTCCGCTACGCTCCTCCCTCTCCCCGGGGGAGAGGGGGACTCGCTCCCCTCCCTCTTGGGGGGGGAGGGAGGAGCGTAGCGGAGGGAGAGGGTAGGGTTTAACCGAACAGTATTGCCCATCTACGCCGCTGAAACCCTGAAAGGAACAACAACATGAAAGCACGCATCAAGTGGCTAGAGCAGGTTACATTTTCAGGCGAAACCGAAAGCAACCATACCATCCTGATGGATGGCCCGCCGGACAGCGGCGGGCGCAATCTCGGGCCGCGCCCGATGGAGCTGGTGCTGCTCGGCACCGGCGGCTGCACCACTTACGATGTCATCCACATCCTCAAGAAAAGCCGCCAGCAAGTAACCGATTGCGTAGTGGAAATCGAAGCAGAACGCGCGGCGGAAGACCCCAAGGTATTCACCAAAATCCACTTCCACTTCATCGTCACCGGCAAAGAGTTAAAACCGGAACAAGTCGAGCGCGCGATCAAGCTATCCGCAGAAAAGTACTGCTCGGCCTCGATCATGCTGGGCAAAATGGCGGACATCACGCATGATTTTGAGGTGGTGTAGGAACCACCCAACCCCTCCCGGCCTCCCCTTATCAGGGGAGGGGTGGTTGGCTCCTCCCCTGATAAGGGGAGGCCGGGAGGGGTTTAGCAATAATACGCAGCCCGCGTCATCACCTTAGAACCCATTTGCATCGCCCGCTTCACCGGCAGCGGCAATTCTTCCCCGCCCAGTTGCACGGCCATGTCGGCGTGGCGGGTTTCATCCACAACCATCTGTGTCACCACGGCGCGGCTTTTCTCATCCTGCTGCGGCAATTTTTGCAAATGGCTGTGCAAATGCGCGCCCACCTGGCGCTCGGTCTCCGCCAGAAATCCCAAATTCCATTTATCCCCCAGCAGCCCGGCCAGCGCGCCGACAGCCAGCGAGCTGCCATACCACAGCGGATTGAGCAAACTCAGATGCCCGCCCAGATCATGCACCCGCCGCGCAGTCCAAGCCAGATGCTCGGTCTCCTCCTGCGCCGCCTGCCGCAATTTTTCCTGCACTGCCGGATCGCGCGCGGTCAGCGCCTGCCCTTGATACAAAGCCTGCGCGCAAATCTCGCCGCTGTGGTTAACCCGCATCAGCGCCGCCGCGTGTTTCTTCTCGCGCTCATTCAGCGTCGCCTCGGTTAAACCGGCATCGGGAAACGGGCGGGTGCTGTGCGCCCGGCTCAAGAGCGTGCGCAAACCCTTGTCAAATTCAATGATTACATTATCCAGATTCAGCATGGCATCACCTCTCCCATATATCTGCGGCACCCTCACACCACCGCCAATTCAACTTTCCGCCCCGCGCGGGTCATCAAGGTAATCAGCATGTCCAGGCTAAATTTATCCCATTTGCCACGCACCAGATCAGACACGCGCGATTGGCCGACACCAAGAATCTTGGCGGCTTCTGCCTGTGTCCAGTGGCGCTCGGCAATCAATAACTCCAATTCACACATCAAATTGGAGCGCATTGCCATAATCTCCGCTTCCTCCGGCGGGAAGCCAAGATCAGTAAACACATTGCCGGATGATTTTTTGATTTTTTCTTTCATGGTTCAGCCTCCTGTCAATTTGTAGCGGCGAGCTGCCAATTCAACATCTTCCTTGCGCGTCTTCGGTGTTTTCTTTTGAAAGGCGTGCAGCACATACACCGCATCCGCGAACTTGGCGACATAAATCACGCGCCACTCGCCCAAGACATGCACCCGTATTTCATAAGCGCCGGAACCGACATTCAACACTGGCTTGAAATCTGTCGGCATCAAGCCGTGTTGCACCCGGTTCAATTCCCTGCCGCACTCGCGCCTTGCTTCAATCGGGAAATCGCGCAGATCATCCTGGCTGCTGCCGATGAATAAAATGGATTTCATGAGCGCATTATATCAAAACTTTGATAAAATCAAAACAAGAGGCTCATGATTGCGATATACGCACAATATATGTATCATCAGCCATGGGCATAGAATTTGATCCGAAGAAAGCTGCTATGAGTTTTTAGAGGCACCCTATTATGTTACGCCCTGCGAAGCGGCGAGATAATCAGGCTGATTTCGGCACGTCCAGCAACCAGGAATGAACGGGGGCAATATGAAAGCTGAATATGATTTTTCCGGTGCAAAGCGCGCCAAGGATGTGCCGCATCTATCCAAGTTACAGTCTGCCTCGGCAAAAGGCAAAACACGGGTCACGATGTATCTTGATGACAGCGTGGTCAAGGCATTCCGCGCCAAAGCGGAGGCCGAGGGCAAAGGCTATCAAACCCTGATTAACGATGCGCTCAAGCAGACCGTCAGCAACAACGAACCCGTAACGCCTGAGACCCTGAGACGCATCATCAGGGAAGAATTACACGCCGCATAGCCACAGTGTAAATAAACGTAAATTAATAGGGAAACAGCAAAATGAAACTGCATACACACAAAAAACTTCTTTTCATCGCACTGGCCGCAGCAGTCACTGCCACCACGGCACAGGCGGCTGACACGTATACCCTCTACGGCAAGGCGCGCATGTCCGTGGACATGACGGATAACGGCAGCAATAACCTCACCAACGTTTCCAACAACAACTCGCGCCTGGGTTTCAAGGGGGCGGAAGATTTAGGTAATGGGCTGAAGGCCATTTTTCAGATAGAAGCTTTGGTCAATCTTGATGACGGTGCGGGCAGCACCGGTACGCTGCTTGGCACTTTTCGCAACACCTATGTCGGCATCGCCGCCCCGTTCGGCACGTTGGCCTTGGGCGCCACCGACAACGCCTACAAACTTGCCACCGGCAAGCTGGATGTCTCCAACGACAGCATGGGCGACTACAACGCCATCATCGGCAACGTCAGCGGCGCGAGCACGCCGTTTGATGAACGCGAAGCCAACTCCATCAATTATTGGAGCCCCAAGATGAACAGTTTCCAGTTCCTCGCGGCCTACCGCGTGGATGAAGACGCTGCCGTTGAGCGGGATAAATACAGCTTGGCTGGCGTATATGAAAATGGCCCCTATTATGCGAGCCTTGCCTATGAGAGCCATGAGAATGAAGCGAATGCCGCAGGAAGCATAAGCAGCACCTCCCTCAACCGCATCTACGATACCGAAGCCTGGAAGCTCGGCTTCGGTTACACCTTCAATCACGAAAAAACCAAGATTAACTTTGTCTATGAGGACATAGCGCAAGACGGCGCGGCCACGTTATTGGATCGCGAGGCCTGGTATGCGGCGCTGACGCACAAGATGGGCAGCAACACCTTAAAAGTCGCCTACGCCCGGGCTGACGACAATGACACGGCCAGCAACACCGGCGCGGACTGGTTCGTGGTCGGCCTGGACCACTCGCTTAGCAAGCGCACCACAGTTTATGCCCTCTATGCCGCCACCAATAACGACAGCGGTGCGAAGTATGGCTTGGCCACGGGCGGTTCCAGCGGCGCGGCGAAGCCCAACACCGCCGGGAATGACCTATCCACCTTTTCCATCGGCATCAACCACGACTTCTAAATCCGCACGCTTCCTTAGCTTAACTCGGACATCCTCACGGGTATCCGCGTTTTTTATTTTGGGAGCGCCTACGTCCTCGTCGGCATTTGATGATAGATGCCGACGAGGACGTCGGCGCTCCCACAAGAATGCAACACTACACGAGTGCTACAGATGCGTAGGGCGGGTTTTACCCGCCATGGCGGGCAGAGCCCGCCCTACTACTGCATTTGATCTAAAAACAAGATGTTTCATTATTTATTATTCTTGACACTAGCGTCCGGTTAAATAGAGGCATCCCGGCTGGGAAGCCGCTATTGATTGGGGTTTCAAAGGGTTCATGGGTGTCCACGATGGGTGTCCACGATTTGAATTTTGGGAGCGCCGACGTCCTCGTCGGCATTTGATGATAGATGCCGACGAGGACGTCGGCGCTCCCACAAGAATGCAACACTACACGAGTGATTCCATTTCCATTTTAAAAGTGTTATGTAGGATGGGTGGAGTGCCCGGCTTTTTGGGCGCGTAACCCATCAATTTGATACCGGATGATCCTAAATTCAGCAATTGGATCGCGGACGGGACGTCCGCGATCCAATTGCTGAATTTAGGTTAAAGAATCGAAGCGAAAAAGTGGCTGGGCGAGGACAGA
>CAMTXD010000112.1:0-14749 GCA_947085625.1 uncultured Gallionellaceae bacterium
AGCCACTTGGCGTGCTGGTTGAACATCGAGTCGATGACGTGGACGAAGGCTTCGTAAGTGGAGAAGAAGCCGTGCCGTCCGGTGAGCAGATAACCTTCCAGCCAGCCCTCCAGCGTATGCTCGGACAGCATTTCCATGACCCGCCCGTCCGGCGACAGTTCGCCACCGTCGGCATCTTCCGGCAGGGTGTCGGCGAGCCAAGTTTTCTTGCTGACTTCGTAAATGTTGTCGAGCTTGTTCGAGGTGTTTTCGTCGGGCCCGAACACGCGGAAATTGCTCATGTTGTCGCGCATGATATCGCGCAGGAATTTTCCCAGCGGGCGGGTATTCTCGGCCACGGTGGTGCCCGGCCTGGGCACGGCGATAGCGTAACCACGGAAATCCGGCATGCGCAAAGCGCGGCGCAGCAGCCCGCCGTTCGCATGCGGATTGGCGCTCATGCGGCGCGCGCCCTTCGGCGCCAGGGCCTTCAGCTCGGGTAGCAACTTGCCCGCCTCATCGAACAACTCCTGTGGCCGATAGCTGCGCAGCCATGTTTCGAGTTGCACCAGCTGTGCGGGATTGTTGCGCACGCCTGTAATGGGTACTTGGTGCGCACGCCAGAAACCCTCAACTTTTTTACCATCAACTTCCTTGGGGCCGGTCCAGCCCTTGGGGCTGCGCAGAACTATCATCGGCCAGCGCGGGCGGGTCGGCTTGCCGCTGCTGCGCGCCTCCTGCTGAATGCGGCGTATTTCCAGCACGCACCGCTCCATCGTCGCGGCCATGTCCTGATGCATGGTCATTGGGTCGGAGCCTTCGACAAAATAGGGCGTCCAGCCATAGCCCCTGAACAGGCTTTCCAGTTCCTCGCGGGAAATGCGCGCGAGCAGGGTCGGGTTGTTGATCTTGTAACCGTTGAGATGCAGGATGGGCAGCACCGCGCCATCGCGGATCGGGTTGAGGAATTTGTTGGAGTGCCAGGAGGTGGCCAGCGCTCCCGTCTCCGCTTCGCCATCGCCCACCACCACTGCCACCAGCAGGTCCGGGTTGTCGTAAGCTGCTCCAAATGCATGGGAAACGCTGTAGCCGAGTTCACCGCCTTCGTGGATCGAGCCGGGCGTTTCCGGCGTGCAATGGCTGCCGATGCCGCCCGGGAAGGAGAACTCCCTGAAGAACTGGCGCATGCCGTCTTCGTCCTCGCCCTTGTTCGGGTAGATTTCGCTGTACGTACCTTCCAGATAGACCGGCGCCAGCACACCGGGGGCGCCGTGGCCGGGGCCGGCGAGGAAGATGGCATCCAGATCGTATTTTACGATCAGCCGGTTGAGATGGAGGTAAGTGAAGGAGAGGCCGGGGCTGGCGCCCCAGTGACCCAGCAGGCGGCTCTTGATGTGTTCGGGTTGGAGCGGTTCGCGCAGCAGCGGGTTGTCGCGCAGGTAGATCATGCCGGCTGCCAGGTAGTTGCAGGCACGCCAGCAGGCATTTATTTTCTCCAGCTCATCGGGCGAGAGCGATGCAATAGCCATGGGCATCCTTCCTTATGCTGTCAGTTAGGTTTTGTGTGTTAGGGTGTGATTGATCAGGCCATTGGTCGAAGCGTCATGCGCTGCACCCTGTTTACCCTGTAGCTCCGGCAGCAATTTCCCGGCGAGTTGCTTGCCAAATTCAACGCCCCATTGGTCGAAGGCATTGATATTCCACACCACGCTTTGCACGAACACCTTGTGCTCATACAGGGCGATCAGCATACCCAGGGTGTGCGGGTCGAGCTGGTCAAATAACAGCGTGTTGCTCGGGTGGTTGCCGGGGAACACCTTGTATGGCAACAGCGCTTCCAGCGCTGCGCCGCTCAGCCCCTGCGCCACCAGTTCGGCGCGGGCTTCGTCTGTGGTCTTGCCCAGCATCAACGCCTCGGTCTGCGCAAAGCAGTTGGCCAGCAACATGGCATGATGCTCGCCCAGCGGATTGTGGCTGGTAATCGGCGCCAGAAAATCGGCGGGCACCATGCGTGTGCTCTGGTGGATTAACTGGTAGAAAGAATGCTGGCCATTGGTGCCGGGTTCGCCCCAGATTACCATGCCGGTGGCGTAGTCCACTTCGTGGCCGTCGCGGTCCACACGCTTGCCGTTGCTTTCCATTTCCAGTTGTTGCAGATACGCGGGAAAGCGGTGCAGGTATTGGTCGTAGGGCAGGATGGCATGCGATCCCGCATTGAAAAAATTGGTGTACCAGATTCCGAGCAACCCCATGATTACCGGCATGTTGCGTTCAAACGGCGTCTCACGAAAATGCGTGTCCATGGCGTGGGCGCCGGCCAGCAGGCGTTCAAAATTGTCCATGCCGATGTAGAGCGCAATGGGCAGACCTATCGCCGACCACAGCGAATAGCGCCCGCCGACCCAATCCCAGAACTCGAATACATTGTCAGGGTTGATGCCGAATTGGGTTGTTTCGGCGAGATTAGTCGAGACCGCTGCGAAATGCTTGGCGACCGCATCTTCTCCCAGTTGATCAACCAGCCAGGCGCGTGCGGAACGGGCATTGGTCAGCGTTTCCTGGGTGGTGAAAGTTTTCGAACTGACGATGAACAGTGTGGTTTCCGGGTTGAGATGCTTGAGGGTTTCCACCAGGTCGGTGGCATCTACATTGGAAACGAAGTGCGCGTTTAATTGCGCGCTGCCATAAGGTTTGAGCGCCTCGCAGACCATCAGCGGCCCCAGCGCCGAGCCGCCGATGCCGATGTTCACCACGTCGCAGAATGGCTTGCCGGTATGCCCGCGCAAGGAGCCGTCGCGCACTGCATCGGAGTAGCGGCGCATCTGATCCTGCACGCGCTGCACGTCCGGCATGATGTCCTTGCTATCCAGATGAATTTCGGCACCGCGCGGTGCGCGTAATGCGGTATGCAACACCGCACGCTGTTCGCTGGCATTGATTTTTTCGCCGTTGAACATGCGCGCAATCCAGTCGTCCAGTTTTGATTGGCGCGCAAGATTAAGCAGCAGCGCAAGCGTTTCTTGCGTGAGGATATTCTTAGAGTAATCCAGCAGCAAGCCATCCAGTTGCAAGGAGAATTTATCGAAGCGCGCCGGGTCGGTGCGAAACATCTCGCGCATGGCCTGCTGGCTGATTATTACTTGATGCGCCGTTAAGGCTTGCCAAGCGGAGGATTTGGTTAGGGTTGACATGGTAGTCCCGATACAATTTATGTCTATGAAATATTCACAGGTTGTCTGTATTTTTCTCCTTTAAAAAAGGAGGTGGGGGTGGATTTTCACTGCGGATCGTATCCGCGCAGTCAAAATCCCCCTCAACCCCATTTTTTAAAGGGGGAGGATAGGGTTCATGCTCATGCCCTCATGCCTTGAGCATCGCATCAATTTCAGCCTCGGCAGCGATCCAGTCTCCCATCTCGTAACCACCGCAGAATCCGCGCCGTTCAGCAAAATAATAGGCGGCGGTGGCGATCATCTGATAGCGCTCTTCAGGGGTAACGCTGGCTTTCTTGACGATCTTTTTTGGCGCGCCTTTTGCGGCTGCAGCTGGTTTTTCAGCTTTCAACGCGCTCACTTTTTTGACTGGGGTTGCCGCCGCTTTTTTGGTGGTGGCTTTAGGTTTGCTTAGGGGCGTCGCCGCAATAACTTTTTTGACGAGTGGCTTCTTCGCTGCTGTGCTGGCTGCGGTCTTGGCTGTGGCTTTCTTGACGGTTGCTGTGCGTGATGTAGCCATGATCATTTCCTTTCCAGGGTTGGTAACACGTTGCTGCAAGTCATGTCGGAGCCAGCATAACACTCGCCAGCGGCGGCAATTCTATCTCGGCGGAATACGGCTGCCCCATCCAGGGCACGGGCTCGGCGCGGATTCCACCGGCATTGCCGAGGTTGCCGCCGCCATAATAACGCGAATCGCTGTTGAAAATTTCACGATAGGCGCCATCGAACGGCAGGCCAATGCGATAGCGGTGACGCGGCACCGGGGTGAAATTAAAGGCTGCCACGATGGCCTCGCCGTTGCGCCCACGGCGCAGAAAAGAAAGCAGTGAATTTTCGGCATCCTGACAGTCTATCCAGGAAAAGCCGCCTTGCCCGAAGTCCAGCTCGTACAGTGCCGGCAAGTCACGATAAAGATGGTTCAGGTCGCGCACCAGAGATTGTATCCCGCGATGCGGCGCAAGGCTAAGCTGCCCCCACTCAATCTCCCAGCTAGACTGCCATTCACGTCCCTGGCCAAATTCATTGCCCATGAAGTTGAGTTTCTTGCCTGGGCTGATCATCTGGTACGCCAGCAACAGGCGCAGGTTGGCAAATTTCTGCCACGCATCGCCGGGCATTTTGGACAGCAGCGAGCCCTTGCCATGCACTACCTCATCGTGTGAAAACGGCAGCATGAAATTTTCGGTGTAGGCATAAAGCTGGCTGAAGGTCAGCTCGTTCAGGTAATAGCGACGGTGCACCGGATCGTGCCGCATGAAGCTGAGCGTGTCGTTCATCCAGCCCATGTTCCATTTCATGGAAAATCCCAGCCCACCAAGATACACCGGACGTGACACCGCCGGCCAGGAAGTGGATTCCTCGGCCAGCGTCAGCGCGCCTGGAAATGCCTCATGCACCATGATGTTGAGTTCGCGCAAAAATTCGATCGCTTCCAGATTTTCCCGTCCGCCATATTTGTTCGGCAGCCATTCGCCATGCTTGCGCGAATAATCCAGATACAGCATGGAAGCCACCGCGTCCACGCGCAGGCCATCGAAATGAAATTCGGACAACCAGTAATGCGCGCTCGACAGCAAAAAGCTTTTTACCTCGTTGCGGCCATAATTGAAAATGTGCGTGCCCCAGTCCTGGTGAAAACCCAGGCGCGGGTCTTCGTGTTCATACAGCGACGTGCCGTCGAAGCGCGCCAGCGCAAATGCATCCTGCGGAAAATGCGCCGGAACCCAGTCGAGCAGCACGCCGATACCGGCCTGGTGGCAGCTATCAATAAAATGGCACAAGTCATCCGGGGAGCCGAAACGGCTGGTCGCGGCAAAATAGCCGGTGGCCTGGTAGCCCCAGGATTCGTCGAGCGGATGCTCGGAAATGGGCATCAGCTCAACGTGGGTGTAGCCCATGTCTTTGATGTAGGGAATCAGGTGTTCAGCCAGTTGGCGGTAGGTATAGAAACTGCCATCGGGATGGCGCTTCCATGAACCGACATGGATTTCGTAGATATTGAGCGGGGCGTGTAGCCAGTCCCAGTTGCTGCGCTGTTCCATCCATGCCGCATCCTGCCAGGCGTGACCGACAGCCAATGCGGCGCGCGCGGCCGTGCCGGGGCGCAATTCAAAGGCGTTGGCATAGGGGTCGGTCTTGACCAGTAAGGCACCGACGCGGTTGCGGATCTCGAACTTGTACAGCGCGCCTGGTGCAATATCCGGGATGAACAGCTCCCATACGCCGCTGGAACCATGCACCACCATCGGATGGACGCGCCCGTCCCAGCGGTTGAATTCGCCTACCACGCTGACCCGCTCGGCATTGGGCGCCCACACGGCAAAACGCACGCCGGGGATGCTATCTATGCGTGTGGCGTGTGAGCCCAATACACGATAGCCCTGATGCAGCTTGCCTTCGTTGAACAGGTGCAGATCAAGGCTGGAGATTTGCGGGACGAAAGCATAGGGATCATGCGCCAAACGCTGAACGCCGTCTTCCGTGACGCGCAGGCTATACGGGTGTAGCGGTTGGTCACGGCCGCGCCACTCAAACAAACCATCCGGGTGGGCGCGTTGCAGCGCTTCCCTGCCCTGCATGGTTTCAAGATGGATTTCGCTGGCGTAGGGATTGAATACGCGCACCACATAACCCTCTTTTTCCTGGTGCGTACCAAGATAGCCGTAGGGATCATGCAAGCGCCCTTGCACCAACAAATCAGCACGCGGATCGACCTTGACGCAGAGAGAGGTTTTCATGGTTGGTTCAATTATAACCATAATCAGTCTCCGGCCATAACCGCAATCTGCTACAGTTACGGCGGGATGCTACATTAATGCCCACAGGGGATGCCATGATGCAACCAGAAAAATTGAGTTTTTTGAATTCGATTACTAAAAACACTTACGCCATGATCCTGGCCGGGGGGCGCGGCACTCGCCTGCATCAACTGACGAACTGGCGCGCCAAGCCGGCGGTGCCATTCGGTGGAAAATTTCGCATCATTGATTTCGTGTTGTCGAACTGTGTCAATTCCGGCATCCGCCGCATCGGTGTGGCCACGCAATACAAGTCGCACAGCCTGATCCAGCATATCCAGCGCGGCTGGAGCTTCCTCAATGGCCAGTTCGGCGAATTCATAGACGTGCTGCCGGCACAGCAGCGGATCGAGGAATCGTGGTATCGGGGTACGGCCGATGCGGTGTTCCAGAACCTGGACATCATACGCCAGACCAATCCAGATTACGTGCTGATCCTGGCCGGCGACCACGTTTACAAAATGGACTATGGCAAGCTGCTCGCCTTCCATCTGGAAAAGCAGGCCGACATGACCGTCGCCTGTATCGAGGTGCCCCTGGCCGATGCCAGTGCATTTGGCGTGATAGGCGTGGACAATGAATCACGGGTGCTGACTTTCAGCGAAAAGCCTGTCCATCCGGCGCCGCTTCCAGGTAAACCGGAGCGGGCGCTGGCCAGCATGGGCATTTACATTTTCAACGCGCGCTTCCTGCATGAACAACTGCTGCGCGACGCGGATGACCCACGCTCCAGCCATGATTTCGGCAAGGACATCATCCCGCATCTGGTGTCGGCGCATTACCGCGTGTTCGCGCAGAACTTTGACGACAGCTGCGTGCAGCAGCAGAGTGGCGGCGCATCGTATTGGCGCGACGTGGGAACCATAGACGCCTACTGGGAAGCCAACATGGAACTGACCAAGGTTACGCCCGACCTCAATATGTACGACCAGGAATGGCCGATCTGGACCTACCAGGAACAATTGCCACCGGCCAAATTCGTGTTCGATGACGAGGATCGCCGTGGCATGGCCGTGGATTCACTGGTGTCCGGCGGCTGCATCATCAGCGGCTCACCCGTGCACCGTTCGCTGCTATTTTCCAACGTGTTTGTGCACAGTTACAGCACGATTGAGGATTCGGTGATCCTGCCCAACGTTAAGGTGGCACGCAACGTCACACTCAAGCGTGTGGTGGTGGACAAGAACTGCATGATCCCGGAAGGCTTGACCGTAGGGGTGAATCGCGAGGAAGATGCGAAGCGTTTTTTTGTAAGTGATAAAGGCATTACGCTGATCACGCCCGACATGCTGGGGCAGGACCTGCACCGCGTGCGTTAACGTGAAACTCGCGCAGCGAGACCCAGCCCTCTCCCTCGGGGAGAGGGCTGGGGAGAGGGAAACGGGCATAATGTTTCATTATCAGGGGTGACTTACGTCATGCCCGTTAGAGTTGGGCACGGCGCGCCCCGGTTAAATAAAATTTCATGTCCAAACCTCTCAATCTTGTTTTTCTCTGGCACATGCACCAGCCGGACTACCGCGACCACGCCAGCGGCGAATTTCTGCTGCCGTGGGTATACCTGCACGCCATCAAGGATTACACCGACATGGCCTGGCATCTGGAACAGCACCCGCAAATAAAAGCGGTGGTGAATTTCGTACCGGTGTTGCTGGATCAACTGGAAGATTACCAACAGCAGTTCGCCGACGGGCACATACGCGACCCGCTGTTGCGACTGCTGGCGCGCGACAACCTAGATGACCTGAGCGTAACGGAACGCGAGCTGGTGCTGGATAGCTGCTTCCGCAGCAACCACAAAAAAATGGTCGCGCCATACCCCGCCTACAAACGCCTGTCCGACTTGTTCAAGATACTGGAAACAGGCGGTAATGCGGCGCTTGCCTATCTGTCGGGACAATATTATGCCGACCTGCTGACCTGGTATCACCTGGCGTGGTGCGGCGAAAGCGTGCGCCGCGAGCATGAACTGGCCGTCAGCCTGATGAGCCAGGGCGAAGGCTTCGACCATGCCGACCGCAAGCAGCTATTTGACCTGATCGGCCAGCTCGTTGCCGACATTATCCCGCGTTACCGCAAGCTGGCTGAAAGCGGACAGATCGAGCTTTCCACCACGCCGCACTATCATCCGCTGGCACCGCTGCTGCTGGACTTTAACAGTGCGCGAGAGAGCGCACCGGACAGCAGCTTGCCGCAATCACAGTGCTACCCTGGCGGCAAGTCGCGCGTTCTGGCGCACCTGCTGTCCGCGCAGGAAAGCCACCGCGCACGTTTTGGCGCCACCGCGCAAGGCGTGTGGCCAGCGGAAGGTGCGCTTTCAACTGCACTGCTGGAAGTATTGGCGGAACATGAGTGCCGTTGGGTGGCCAGCGGGGAAGGCGTGCTGGCCAACAGCTTGCACGCGGCGGAACGTCCCCTGCCCGAGCGTGCGCACTATCTCTACCGCCCCTATCATGTGCGGGGCAAGGCCGGCGGCGTGCGCTGTTTCTTCCGCGATGACCGCCTGTCTGACTTGATCGGTTTTGAATATTCGCGCTGGAATGGCAAGGATGCCGCGCTGCATTTTGTCGCCCAGCTCGAAGATATTGCGCAACAAACGACGGATGGCGAAACGCCGCTAGTCAGCATCATCCTGGATGGTGAGAATGCTTGGGAATATTACCCCTATAACGCCTATCACTTTCTCAGCGATCTGTATTCCGCGTTGCAGGCACACCCGACCATCCGCACCATGACCTATCGCGACTATCTGGACAGTGGTGATGCCGAAGAAGGCGGCCATAAGTTTGCTAAAGAAGGAGAATTGCCGCGCCTAGTCGCCGGCAGCTGGGTGTATGGCACATTCTCCACCTGGATCGGCTCTCCCGACAAAAACCGCGCCTGGGATTTGCTGTGTGTGTCCAAGCAAAGTTATGACCTGGTAGTGGCGAGCGGCCACCTGAATGAAGCGGAGCTGCGGGCCGCAGAAAAACAACTGGCTTCATGCGAAAGCTCGGACTGGTTCTGGTGGTTCGGCGATTACAATCCCTCCCACGCGGTGGAAAGTTTTGACCGGCTATACCGCCACAACCTGATGCAGCTTTACCAATTGCTAAAATTGCCGGTTCCGGCGGCCTTGCACAAGCCGATCAGCCACGGCGGCGGCAGCGAGACTGAAGCGGGCGGAGCGATGCGGCGTGCTTCGTGAGGTTTCTGTGATTCTTTGCCACGAGCTTCCGCCGCCATCTATCCACCCTAACGAGCATGACAATTGTGCCACCCATAATAATAAAACATCATGCTCGCTTCCCTCTCCCCAGCCCTCTCCCCAAGGGAGAGGGGGACAGGGTCTCGCTGCGCGAGTTTCACGTTAAAAGGTTCGCCCATGCGTTTCCCGCGTAGCAGTGGAATCCTGCTTCATCCGACTTCGTTGCCGGGTCCATATGGCTCGGGTGATTTCGGCGCCGGTGCTTATCATTTCGTTGACTGGCTGGTATCGGCAGGGCAGAAAATGTGGCAAATCCTGCCGCTGGGCGGAATTGGCCCCGGAAACTCTCCCTATATGAGCAGTTCGGCATTCGCGGGTAATGTCTTGTTGATTGACCTGGACGACTTGCGCGCGCAGGGTTGGCTAGCCGCCGACGACTTGCTGCCGCATCCGGATTTCAAGGCACAAAGAGTAGATTACGGCCTCGTTCATCAATACCGCATGGCCAGACTGCGCATCGCAGCAAACCGATTCCTCGCGGACAAGCAACACCACCATGCCGAATTTGCAGCGTTTTGTTCATCTGAACAATCCTGGCTGGACGACTACGCACTTTTCATGGCGCTGGCCGAAAAGTTCGCCTGGCAAGACTGGAGGCATTGGGGGCCGCGCCTGGCGCGTCGTGAAAATAAAGCCTTGTTGAAAGCTACAGCCGACCTGGCAGACGAGATCGAGTTCTGGCGTTTCTGCCAGTGGTGTTTCTTCCGTCAATGGCTGAAATTAAAACAATATGCCAACGAGCGCGGCGTTCGGATCATCGGTGACATGCCCATCTTTATCGCCTACCAGAGCGCGGAGGTCTGGGCTCGCCAGGATCTGTTTGAACTGGGCGATGACCACCAGCCAACGGTTGTCGCCGGTGTGCCGCCCGATTATTTCAGCGCGACCGGACAACGCTGGGGCAATCCGCTCTACCGTTGGCAGGCGCACGAGCAAGAAGGCTATGCATGGTGGATCATGCGGATGCGCAAAATGATCGAACTGGTTGATATTGTCCGCATAGACCATTTTCGCGGGTTTGCCGGATATTGGCAGATCCCGGCCTCCGAACAAACCGCCATGAACGGCAGATGGATGCCGGGCCCCGGGGAAAAGCTGTGCAGCGCTATCCAGAACGCCTTGGGTACGTTGCCCATCATCGCAGAAGATTTGGGTGTGATAACACCGGACGTCGTAGCCTTGCTCGAGAAATTTAATATGCCCGGCATGCGTGTCCTGCAATTTGCTTTCGGTGGAGGAACAGACAATCCATACCTGCCGCACAATTTTAATAATAATACAGTCGTTTATGGCGGTACGCACGACAATGATACCGCCATCGGATGGTTAGCTTCGGCCTCCCAGCGGGAACGCACCTTTGCCTGCAAATACCTGCGCACCGAGGGTAAAGAGATAAATTGGGATTTAATCCACGCTGCCTCGCAGTCGGTCGCGGACATCGCCATCCACTCGTTCCAGGATATTCTGGGATTGGACTTTGAGCACCGCATGAATCTACCGGGCAAATCCGAGGGCTATTGGGAATGGCGCTTTACCTGGGAACAGGTGGAATCGGCGCACTCTGAAAGACTTTATGAGATATCAGCCTTGCATGGCCGTTGCGCGGCGGACCGGTTGAAATTCTGATGTGACTACTGATGGAACTATTAGCTATTCAACTAAGCGAGCAAACAACGCTCTCCAAGTCGCTGGTTATAGCCATCTGACTAGTCCAGCAAAAGGCTTTGCGTAGCCAACTGAATCACATGGGGCAAAATGTCTTATTTTCTAGCGGGTGACATCGGCGGCACCAAAACACTGTTGCAGATCAGCGCAACAGACTCTGCGCATGCGCCATTACTGCAAAAATCCTACCCCAGTGCCAGATACGCCGGACTGGCCGAAATGCTGGATGAATTTTTACGCGCAGCAGGCAAGACAGAAATTTCTGCTGCCTGCTTTGCCCTGGCCGGGCCGGTTTCCGGCAGGCGGGTGAAGCTGACCAATCTGCCGTGGGGGGTGGACGCTGACGCAATTGCCGCACGCTTTGGCATAGCCCGGGTAAGTTTGATCAACGATTTCGAGGCAGTGGGGCTGGGCATTGCAGCATTGCAGCCCGCCGACCTACTGACACTTGAGGCGGGGGTGCCGCAAGCGCAGGGCGTGCGCGTGGCGGTCGGGGCGGGCACCGGTTTGGGGCTTGCGTGGCTGACGTGGCAGAATGACGGCCATGTGGTTCATCCATCAGAAGGCGGGCATATGGATTTCGCCCCAGCCGACGCCATCCAATATGAGCTGTTATGCCATTTGCAGCAACGCCACGGCCATGTCTCCTATGAACGCATCGTCTCGGGCCCCGGGCTGGTAGCGATTTTTGAATTTCTGCGCGGCCGCGGCAGTGCCGTGCCATCGGCGCAACTGCTGGCAGCAATGGCAGAAGGCGATGCGGCGGCGGAGATTGCACAGTTTGCGCAGCAGGGTGATGAAACTATCGCGCGCATGGCGCTGGATTTATTCATCCAGATTTATGGCGCGTTCGTGGGTAATGTGGCGCTGGCTGCGCTACCACACGGTGGAATCTATGTGGCAGGCGGAATCGCGGCGAAAATCGCACCCATTTTGCAGCAAGGCGCATTCCTGCGCGCCTTCCGCGACAAAGGCCGCTTTACGAGCCTACTTGAAACGCTGCCGCTGCATATCGTGACCAATCCGAATATCGGCTTGCTGGGTGCCGACCTGGTTGCACGGCGCACGACCCTGCTTGGTAATTATTGAGCAAGCATCCGAGTTAAAAAACGGCGATAATTACGGCTGCACTTAGTTTTCTCACCTGAAAATTAACCGAAACAAAAAAATCATGCATACAAGTACGCCGTTCTCGCTCGAAGTCAAACCCAGGATTCCAGCCCGTTTGGCGCGGCTGGAAGAGCTGGCCAATAATTTATGGTATAGCTGGGATCTGCCCACGCGCGACCTGTTTTCGCACATCCACCGCAACCTGTGGGATACGGTCGGCCAGAACCCCAAGGCTTTTCTGCGCAGCGTGAACGAACAATGCCTGATAGACGCATCGGAGGATCCGGTTTTTCTGGATCATTACAATCGCACACTGGCAGCTTACGACAGCTACCACGCCAAGCCGGTGCGCAACAAACATACTGAAGGATTCGCGCAAGACGACCTGATCGCTTATTTCTGTGCCGAGTTTGGCTTTCACGAAAGTTTTCCGATCTATTCCGGCGGCCTCGGCATCCTGGCCGGGGATCACTGCAAATCTGCCAGCGACATGCACCTACCCTTTATTGGTGTCGGCCTGCTTTATCGCCAGGGTTATTTCCGCCAGGCCATAGACAGCGATGGCAACCAGAATGCCATTTATTCCGATTCGGATTTCGACTGTCTGCCGATTTCGCCAGTTGTTCGCGGGGATGGCTCGGAAGTGCATGTGAGCGTGGATATGCCGGGGCGCAGCGTGGCCATCAAGGTGTGGCAGGCGCGTGTCGGCAATGTCACAATTTACCTGATGGATACCTGTCTCGACGAAAATTCCCAACACGACCGCGCCATCACCCACCATCTTTATGGCGGCGATAAAACCATGCGTATCGAGCAGGAGATCGTGCTCGGCATCGGCGGTGTTCGCGCCCTGGCCGCAATGGCCATCCAGCCGAGCGCATGGCACATCAATGAAGGTCACGCCGCGTTCATGGTGCTGGAGCGCATCCGCATCCTGATCGGGCAGGGCGTGGATTTTCTGGGCGCACTGGAAGCGGTCGCCGCACACACTGTCTTCACCACGCATACGCCGGTGCCGGCCGGGCACGATCATTTCGATCACAGCATGATGACGCCCTATTTTGAGCACTACTATCCGCAGTTGAAAATCAGCCGCGATGAATTTCTCGCCCTGGGACACGCATCGCATACACCGGACTTCAACATGACTGCGCTGGCCATCCGTGGCTCGCGTTTCCAGAATGGCGTGTCGCGCATCCACGGTCGGGTTTCTTCCGCCATCTGCGCCGAGATGTGGCCGGAAATCGGGCCGGAAGAAAACCCCATGAGCTATGTCACCAACGGCGTGCATATGCCTACCTTCCTGGCCAAGGAGTGGTCGGAGGTATTTGTGCGCTACCTCGGCTGGGACTGGAACCAGCATCTGGCCAATGACGATTTATGGCAACAGGTGGACAGCATTCCGGATCATCAATTCTGGGGTGTGCGCGAGTCGCTCAAGTCGAGAATGTTGCAGTTAATACGGTTCCGCATCAGCCGCCAGCATTTCCGCAACCACGGTTCGGAAGCACACCTCGACCGCATCCTGAAGTTTGCCGATCCGGCCAATCCAAACGTGCTCACCATCGGCTTCGCGCGCCGCTTTGCGACATACAAACGCGCCGCTTTGCTGTTTGAAGATATGGACTGGTTGCGCCAGATCATGGCGGACGCCGAACGTCCGGTGCTGTTCATTTTCGCTGGCAAGGCGCATCCCGCCGACATCCCGGGGCAGGATCTGATCCGCCGCGTCGCACAGGTTTCGCGCATGCCGGAATTTGAGGGCAAAATCCTGATGCTGGAAGACTACGATTTGCGGCTGGGGCGTCGTATGGTGGCCGGGGTGGATGTGTGGCTGAATACCCCGCTCTATCCGCTGGAGGCCAGCGGCACGTCCGGCATGAAAGCGGCCATGAACGGGGTGCTCAACCTGTCCGTGCTGGATGGCTGGTGGGATGAAGGTTACGACGGCAAGAACGGCTGGGCGATCAAGCCGGTCTCGGAGCTGTTGCCGGAGGCCCAGCGCAACAGCGAGGAAAGCCGGACACTGTATGAATTATTGCAGGATCAGATCATCCCGACTTACTACAATCACAACAAGATGGGCTATTCACCGGACTGGGTGAAAATGTCCAAGCGCTCCATCGCCACCTTGCTGCCGCGTTTCAATTCCACCCGCATGGTGGGCGAATATGTGGACCATGCTTACGTGCCGGCCACCCGCCAGTACCGCAAGTATTGCGATGATAATTTTGCCGGCGCGCGTCAGCTTGCGGCCTGGAAAAATACCGTCCGCCAGGCATGGCCCGGTGTGACGATACGGAGCTTGAGCACACCCCAACACAGCATCACGTTCAGTGAAGGCGTGACCCTTGAAGTGGCCGTCAACCTGAATGGCCTCAAGCCTGCCGACGCGGTGGTGGAAATGTTGATCGGCCATAAATCCAGCGTGGAAAAACTCAAACAAGCCATGCGTTATCAGTTTGCGGCAAAAGGCGACAATAAAGAAAAGGGCGAACAGGTTTTTTCCCTGGAATTGACGCCGGAACTGTGTGGCAAGCTCGAATATCGGGTACGGGTTTATCCGCGCCACGAAATGCTGACGCATCCGTTTGAAATGGGATGTATGCGTTGGCTGTGATTTTGTAGGATGGGTGGAGCGGTTTTTGGTGACACAACCATTGACACTGCGGCGGGTGGGGTTAGGGCAAAAACGGCACACCACCAACAAAAATAAAAAAAAATTATTGTGGGGG
>CAMTXD010000113.1:0-22973 GCA_947085625.1 uncultured Gallionellaceae bacterium
CAAAAATAGTGCAATCCATCCCGTAGCGGTCTCACCAATCGGGTGAAACGATGAATCATAAATAAATTTATTGAAATTATCTTGTTAAATATCCAGATGAGCGGTCAACTGGGATTTCTAGGTTGAAGTATCCCGAGTTTTTCAGTCGTAGTCAATCCTTCCACTTATTCTAAGTAGCTGACTGGAGTTAAATATTTGAATCTGCTATTCCCTGTAAAATCCGTTTCGTCATTTCCGCGTAGGCGGGAATCCAGCAATCAAACATGCCGCGCAGCGGACAAACCATGAACGCTAACAAAACCCACACACGCCCGCGCAATCTGGACGGCATCACCCTCGAAATGATTGTCACCCAACTATCCGAAAGCATGGGCTGGGAAGCGATGGCTGCTGTTGTGCCCGTGCGCTGCTTCACGCACGACCCCAGCATCAAATCCAGCTTGAAGTTTTTACGCAGAACGCCTTGGGCGAGGAAGAGGGTGGAGGAGTTGTATTTGCCAAGATTAAACATATGCAGGGTGCAATAAGCATAGCGCATTGTAGCGCATTGCAGCGCATGGAATTACATTTGCAGAGATAGGGTATATTGCAGTTTCTAAAAAATGATTGTTTCATTACAATGATTCAATAAGGGGAATCAAATGATAGTAGGCGGCGTAGGCGGTGCGACAACCGGGACAGGATTAGAGTTTGAGCGAACGGTTGATTTCCAGGAGCTGCTAAGGCAAATCCCCGGATACACCATCAAGCCCGTTCACGGTAAAGCTGGAGAGGGGGTTTTTTTTAATGACAAGTTAATCGCTCGTTGCTTTAGAAAAGCCAGTTTTTATCATTATTTAGAAGAAGAAGGTGTGAATTGGAAAGTCGTCATCTCCAAAAAACTATTGCCCGATGATGCGTTGCTAGTGATCATTCGAGAAACTCTATTCATAATCGAAGTAAAATACCAGCAAGTAGCAGGCTCCGTAGATGAGAAATTACAGACGTGCGACTTCAAACGAAAGCAATATCTAAAACTGGTTTCAGGTCTTGGGTTTAAAGTAGAGTATGTTTATGTTCTCAACGATTGGTTTAAGCACCCATCTTACAAGGATGTGCTGGATTACATCCACAGCGTCAACTGTCATTACCAGTTTAATACGTTGCCGTTAGCATGGCTTGGATTGCCGACAGGTAAGCCATAGCAACCACGCAAAATTCTTTAAAACACGCAAAAAATGAGAGGGCACATGAAAGAAGACGGTCAATACGCACGAGGTGATTTGTCGGTTTTAACAGGAATTTACACTCCACAGGCAGAGAAAAGTATTGGTTCAAAATTACAATGGCAAATCACTGAATACACCCCAACCAAGCCATTCGTAAAATGGGTAGGAGGGAAACGTCAGCTCATTCCGCTACTGCGTTTAAATACCCCCAAGTCTTACAAGTCATACATTGAGCCATTCATTGGAGGAGGAGCTTTGCTTTTTTCTATGCTCCCCCGGCAAGGTCTTATCTCCGACATTAATCCAGAATTAATCAATACATACACTGTTGTTCGAGACGATGTTGAAGCTCTCATTCGCAGCTTGAAACGGCACAAAAACGACGAAGCACATTTCTATAAAGTGCGTGCCAAGATGCCATCTAAAATGTCCCCCGTTCAACGAGCTAGCCGTTTTATTTACATGAATAAAACATGTTTCAATGGACTCTACCGTGAGAATAGTAGAGGGCAATTTAATACGCCATTTGGTCGATATACGAATCCTAATATCGCCGATGCTGATAATTTACGAGCTGTTTCTGAATATTTGAATCAGTCCAATATCACGATTGCCCATCAAGACTATACAACAACGGCTCTTTCAGCCAAGAAGGGCGATTTCGTGTACTTCGATCCACCTTACTACCCTATGTCGGCCACAGCCAGCTTTACCAAATACGTGAAGGGTGATTTCAACGCTCACAACCAAATTGAACTTGCAGAGATTTTTTGCACACTGGCCCGTAGAGGATGCCATGTGATGCTCAGTAACAGTAATACTGATTTCATCAAGGATCTCTACAAAGATTTTCAGTTAATCGTGGTAGAAGCGAATCGTTTCATAAATTGCCAAGGAGCGAAGCGCGGAAAACAAGCAGTTGAAGTGTTAGTGAAAAATTACTGAGATTACGCTGCTCCATGTAAAGGAAAAAAATGGCTGTTGCGCGCACACTCATGGAGTGGCAGTTGCAAAAAATTTATTTATCGCTAATTGCATCATTCAGCCTTTGTATTGATAGCTCCACGAAATTCTCTTCATTTTCAATTCCACAGAATCTGCGATTAGAAGAAAGCGCCGCTACGCCAGTTGTTGAACTACCCGCGAAGGGATCCAGTATTAAATCGCCCGGCTTCGTGGACGCATCAATGCACATTCTAACTAATGCTACTGGTTTTTGAGTGGGGTGCTTGCCGAAGGTTTTTTCTGAAACCCCCGGTGGCGGAACCCGCCAGACTGATTTCATCTGCTTCCCGCCATTTGCGGCTTTCATTTCTGAATAGTTAAAAATGTGTTGTGACCTAAGATTTTTTGCTGCCCATAAAACAGTTTCAGTAGAGTGTGTAAAATAACGACGAGATAGATTGGGTGGGGGATTGGGTTTTTCCCAAATTATGTCATTCAGGATTTTAAAACCTAACTGTTGCATGGCGAAACCGATTGAGTAAATCGCGTGCATGGTACCAGACACCCACAGTGTCCCGTTTGGTTTAAGCAGTTTTTGGCACCGCTTCAACCATTCAGTATGGAATTCATGATTGAGTTCTAAGCCTTGCGATTTGTCCCAAGCACCTTTGTCAACCTTGACCATCTTGCCTGCATGGCAAGTAATGCCGCCATTTGATAAGAAATATGGCGGGTCTGCAAACA
This sequence comes from uncultured Gallionellaceae bacterium, assembly GCA_947085625.1. GTDB lineage: Bacteria > Pseudomonadota > Gammaproteobacteria > Burkholderiales > Gallionellaceae > Nitrotoga. The sequence goes on from CAMTXD010000113.1 coordinate 2,898, forward strand.
CCATATCAAAGCAGCCATCAGGATGCTTTAAAGAAATCGCATCCATGATTGAAAGACAGTTCCCGCGATATAGAAAAGTTCCATTAATACGGTCAGCATAAGCCAGCTCTGTTTTGATTCGACTGAATTGAGCTGCTTCAACATAGCTGTCGAAATTGAAATCCGTATCAGTAAATATTTTTACTTCGATGAGTGGATAGTTTCCCATTGCGTTTTCCTTAGGCAAATAAATTTTTTCACTCGTCCTGCATAATCATTTAGTGCGCCTCATCCCAATTCCCACCCTCGCCCAATCCCACTTCCAGCGGCACTTTGAGTTCAGCCACATGGCACATCAGATCGCGCAGTTTTTCTTTCACTCGCAACAGTTCATGCTCCGGCACTTCGAGCACCAGTTCATCGTGTACCTGCATGATGAGCTTCGCGCCGGAATTTTCTTTTTCCAGCCAGCTCTGTACGGCGATCATGGCAAGTTTGATTAAATCCGCTGCCGTGCCTTGCATCGGCGCGTTGATGGCAGCGCGTTCGGCGGCTTGTCTTCTCATGCCGTTCGCGCCGTTGATTTCGGGAAGCCATAGGCGGCGACCAAATACTGTTTCGACATAGCCGCAGGCTTTGGCCTGTTCGCGCGTGCTGTCCATATAGTTCTTCACGCCGGGATAGCGGGCGAAGTAACGGTCTATGTATTGCTTGGCGGCATCGCGTTCGATGCCTAGCTGTTTTGCCAGGCCGTGGGCGGACATGCCGTAGATGAGGCCGAAGTTGATGACCTTGGCGTAGCGGCGCTGTTCGCTGCTCACCCCATCCAGCGAAACGCCAAACACTTCGGCAGCGGTGGCGCGGTGGATGTCTTCGCCATTGGCAAATGCGCGCAGCAGACCTTCGTCGCCGGAGAGGTGCGCCATGATGCGTAGCTCGATCTGCGAATAATCGGCTGATACTATCCGCGAACCTTGCGCTGCGATGAAGGCTTCGCGGATGCGGCGGCCTTCTTGAGTGCGCACCGGGATGTTCTGCAGGTTGGGGTCGCTGGATGAGAGACGCCCGGTGACCGCGACGGCTTGCGAGTAGCTGGTGTGGACGCGCCCGGTTGTGCGGTTCACCATCTGCGGCAGTTTGTCGGTGTAGGTAGATTTCAGTTTTGCCATGCTGCGATGTTCCAGCAGTATCTTCGGCAGCGGGTAATCCAGCGCGAGTTCCTGCAACACTTCTTCATCCGTGGAGGGTGTGCCGCCCGGCGTTTTTTTCTTCACCGGCAGTTGCAGTTTGCCGAACAGGATTTCCTGTATCTGTTTGGGCGAGTTGAGGTTGAACGGTTGCCCCGCCGCCGCGAACGCCTGCGCCTCGATAGCGAGCAGCTTCTCGCCCAGTTCGCGGCTCTGCCGCGCCAGCATGGCGCTATCTATCAGCACGCCGTTGCGCTCCATCTTGAACAGCACTTCGCGCACCGGCATCTCAATGTCGCGATAGACCTCGGCCAGTTTGCCGTTTAGTTGCGGCGCGAAATGCTGGTGCAGTTGCAGTGTAATGTCGGCATCTTCCGCCGCGTAGCGCGTGGCAGTTTCGAGATCAACCTGGTCGAAGCCGATCTGCTTGGCACCCTTGCCCACCAGGTCGGCATAGGGGATGGTCTTCAAGCCGAGATGGCGCAACACCATATTTTCCAGGTCGTGCGGCTTGTGCGATTCCAGCACGTAGGATTGCAGCAGCGTGTCGTCGTGTATGCCCGCAAGCGCGATACCGTGGTTGGCGAAGATGTGCTGGTCGTATTTGAGGTTCTGGCCGAGCTTTTTGTGTTGCGCGCTTTCCAGCCAGGGCTTGAGTTTTTGCAGCGCGTGTTCGCGGTTGATCTGGTCTGGTGCACCCGGAAAGCGATGGGCAAGCGGCAGGTAAGCAGCGTAGTGCGGCTCAATGGCGAAGGAGATGCCGACCAGCTGCGCGTTCATCACGTCGAGGCCGGTAGTTTCGGTGTCCAGACAGACGAGATCAGCCTGGATGATTTTTTCCAGCCAGGCATCGAGTTGGGGTTCGGTGAGGATGGTTTCGTAGTGGCCTGATGAAGTGACTGGTTCACGAAGCAACCCATCCCCACCCCAGCCCTCCCCTTGAAGGGGAGGGGGTAAAGACTCCTTCCCCTTCAGAGGGGGAGAGTCCAGCGAGGGGGCAATGGGGATGGGGATGGGTATTGAAGAGTTGCCTGCAAGTTCGCGCAACCAACTCTTGAAGCCGAAGCGCTCCAGCAGTGTGCGCATCTGTTCGGTATCCTGTGGCGGCGCGGCCAGTTGGTCGAAGTGCAGGGGCAGCGGCACATCGCATTTCACCGTGACCAGCTTGCGACCCATCGGCAGCCAGTCCAGCGCGGCGCGCAAGTTGTCGCCAACCACGCCCTTGATCTCTCCGGCATGCGCGACCAGATTATCCAGCGTGCCGTATTCAGTAAGCCATTTTACGGCGGTCTTGGGGCCGCATTTGGCTACGCCTGGCACGTTGTCCACGGTATCGCCGACCAGCGCCAGATAGTCCGCGATGCGCTCGGGTTTCACGCCAAACTTGGCTTCAACACCTGCCTCGCCTAGCCTCTCTTCGCTCATGGTGTTAACCCACAACACATGTTCATTCACCAGTTGCGTGAGATCCTTATCGCCGGTGGAAATGATGCAGTGCACGCCGTTTTTCGAGGCTTGCTGCGTCAGCGTACCGATCACGTCATCCGCTTCTACGCCGTCCACCATCAAGATATTCCAGCCGGCGGCGGCAACGATTTCGTGCAGAGGTGCTATCTGCGCGCGCAAATCGTCCGGCATGGGCGGGCGGTGCGCCTTGTATTCTGGATACCAGTCGTCGCGGAAGGTTTTGCCCTTCGCGTCAAACACGCACGCGCTATAATCTGAGGGGAAGTCGGCGCGCAATTTGCGCAACATGTTAAGTACGCCGTAGATCGCGCCAGTCGGCTCACCCTGCGGGCTGCGCAAATCTGATTGCGACATGGCATGGAAAGCGCGATAAAGGTAAGATGAGCCGTCAACCAGCAGCAGTGTTTTCATTTTTTATAAGGGTTCATCAAGCATGAGTGACCAAGCCAAACTGCCCGCCTCGTCTGTGCCTGAAATAGGGAGCTCGAAAGACGCATGGCGCGTATTCGGCATTATGTCAGAATTCGTGTCCGCCACCGAACGCCTGAAAGCCATCCAGCCTGCGGTCAGCATTTTCGGCAGCGCGCGCACCCCGCCCGACCATCCTTATTACAAGAAGACAGAAGAGATTGCGCGACTGCTGTCCGATGCCGGTTTCTCGGTGATCTCCGGCGGCGGACCCGGCATCATGGAAGCGGCCAACAAGGGCGCGTTCTACGGCAAGTCGCCCAGCGTGGGGCTGAACATCCAGTTGCCGCATGAGCAGAGTAACAATTCGTACCAAAATATTAGCCAGACCTTCCAGCATTTTTTCGCGCGCAAGGTGATGTTCGTAAAATTCGCCAGTGCCTATGTGGTCATGCCCGGCGGGTTTGGCACGCTGGACGAGCTGATGGAGGCGCTCACTCTGGTGCAGACCGGCAAGACCCGGCGCATCCCCATCATTCTGGTGTGCAGTGAATATTGGCGCGGCATGCTGGACTGGTTCCGGCAAACCCTGCTCACCGAAGGCATGATGAACCCGGAGGACATGGACTTGATCCAGCTGATAGACGAGCCGGGAGCGATAGTGGACGCCATCTTCAAGCATTATGAGACGCGCGGCTTCGAGCTTTCCGAGGCGGAACGGGAAATGCAGCTGAACCTGTAAGAGCGGTGACAGGTGATAGGTGAAGTGCCGGGTGGGCATCACTTGCCCATTGTCACCTGTGACTTTTCACTTTTCACATTTCACGCTTCACCCCTCGGCTTATCAGCTAAAATGCACTCCTGCAAAATCACTGGGGAAATGCGATGCGCCTGATTACCACCTTGTTACTGAGCGGCGCCTTACTCTTGGGCGGGCTGGGTGCGGCCATTGGCGCGGATCAACCACCCGCACTGCAAGCGCTGCCGCCCCCGCTACTCGATGCGAACGATGCAGTGGACGAACCGCAGGTGACCATCACCAAACAAACCGAACAGACCGTGGAAGAATACCGCGCCGGCGGCAAACTTTACATGATCAAGATCACCCCGAAAGGCGGCAAGCCCTACTACCTAGTGGATGATCGCGGCGATGGCAAATTCTCGCGCCAAGAAAGCCTGGATTCCGGCCTGCGCCCGCCGCGCTGGATCATCCACAGCTTCTGATACGGGTTTTTAAATATGGCGGTTTTTACCCGCGTTACTGAGGCAGAACTCAGCGCATGGCTGGGCGATTATTCGTTAGGCCAACTGCTGGAATTGCAGGGCATAGCCTCCGGCATCGAGAACACCAACTACTTCGTCACCACTGGCCATGGCCGCTTCGTGCTGACGCTGTTCGAGAAGCTGTCAGCCCATGAATTGCCGTTCTATTTGAATTTGATGGCGCACTTGGCGCGCCACGGCATTCCCTGCCCTAGCCCGGTGGCCGACCGCCACAATCGTTTCCTCAGTCCATTGCAAGGCAAGCCGGCCTGCATCGTCAGCCGTCTACCGGGCAAATCGGTGATGCAGCCGGAAGTGACGCACTGTGCCGCCGTGGGCGCAATGCTGGGGCAACTGCACGGCGCAGCACAGAGCTACGCGGAAACCATGGCCAATGCGCGCGCAGCAAACTGGCGCGCACATGCCGCGCAACAGGTGCTGCCTTTTCTGCCGCCGCAGGACGCGGCGCTGCTGGAGAGCGAGGTCGCCTTTCATGCCAGCCACACGCTGGCCGCGCTGCCGCAGGGCGTGATCCATGCCGACCTGTTTCGCGATAACGTGCTGTTCGACGGCGCACGCATCGGCGGCCTGATAGACTTTTATTTCGCCTGCAATGACTGCCTGCTGTATGACGTGGCCATTACAGTGAATGACTGGTGCATGAGCGCCGATGGCACGCTGGACCAGGCGCGCACCCAGGAGCTGCTGCGCGCCTACCATCTGGTGCGGCCATTGCAGCCGCAAGAACGTGCGGCCTGGCCTATTGCCTTGCGCGTGGCGGCACTGCGTTTCTGGTTGTCGCGCCTGTATGATAGGTACCTGCCGCGCGACGGCGAATTAATCAACGCGCACGACCCGGAGCAATTCAAGCGCATCCTGCAGCGGCACATCGCCGCGAACGGCGATGTGGCCTGGTTGTAAAAATAGGTAGGATGGGTGGAGCGGTTTTATGCGCAACCCATCATTGCAACGTGCGCTTGATGGGTTACGCAAAAACGCTCCACCCATCCTACAAACCTACGCCGCAAGGCGTGAAAAAGAATCGTGTGTAGTGTGCGCTGTGCGCACGTTTAAAAATCGTGCGCACAGCGCACACAACACGGGAATAGCGAAATTTTTAAGGTTCACTTTTAGAGGCACCCCCCCATGGAAGCACGCAAAGTAGAAGCCGCCAACGGCTGGTTATGGATCAAGCAGGGTTACTGGCTATTTAAAAAAAGCCCGGTGCTGTGGGTGGTTCTGGCGACAATCGGGTTGGTCGGTATGCTCGCCATCTCCCACATTCCCGTGGTCGGTGACCCGCTGGTCACGCTGCTATTCCCGGCGCTGCTCGGCGGCTTCATGCTTGGCTGCCGTGCGCTGGAACAGGGCGAAGAGCTGGAACTGGCGCATCTTTTTGCCGGGTTTCAGCACAACATGCAGCAACTGGTCACCCTGGGCGGCATCAATCTGGTCGGCCAGTTGCTGATACTCGGCATGATGATGCTCACTGGCGGGGCGACATTGGTGGGCATCATGATGAGCGGCGAGCCGGTGACCGACCCGGAAATACTGAAGCAAGCCGTTGCCGGTGCAGGCGCGGCGCTGTTGCTAGGGATTACGCTGTCCCTGCTGCTGTTGATGGCCATGCAGCTTGCCCCGATGCTGATCATATTCGACAAGCTGTCGCCGGTTCCCGCGCTGAAAGCCAGTTTACGGGCTTTCTGGCGCAACCTGATGCCGTTGACGGTGTATAGCTTGCTGCTGCTACTCTTAGCCATCCTCGCCTCCTTACCGATTATGCTGGGCTGGCTGATCCTGCTGCCGGTGATCATTGCTTCGATGTACGCCGCTTACCGCGACCTGTTCCCGATGGAGGGAAATATTCCTGCGGTGACCGAGGGTGAAGTGACAGCGCCAGACGATCAAGTACAGTCCTGATTGTGTAGGATGGGTGAAGCGAAGCGTAACCCATCAACCTATACCCGGCGATCAACAAGGGAATATGCTGTAACCTACTGAGTTGGCATAACAAACCTAGAGAAATCGGCTCACCAAATGGGTGAAACTAAATTGAAGGCAAAACGTCAGAATATGTTGCGCCAGCCCCGCTTCCCCGACGCGGGTACGGAATACCGCCTCAGCAGTGGGTGAGCGGCAGATGTTGCCCATACACACAAATAAAATCCTAACCTTGAATTTTTCGATCACATTTTCTCCGGTCACAACGGCGAAAGAAACACACTCTCCCGCAGCTTCTTCAACTGGTCGCGCAATTCAGTGGCACGCTCGAATTCCAGATTCTTCGCGGCTTGCAACATTTCTTTTTCCAGCCGTTTAATTTCTTTGGCAATGTCGCGTTCGCTCATCGCCAGATATTTAGCTTGCTCCTGCGCCGCCTTGAGTTGCCGGCGCGCGGTATCCGGTTCATAGCTTCCTTCGATAATGTCTTTGATCCGTTTTTGTATGCCTTGCGGCGTGATGCCATGCTGTTCGTTGTGCAGTAGCTGTTTGTTGCGCCTGCGCTCGGTTTCGTCTATCGCGCGGCGCATCGAATTTGTAATCCGGTCGGCATAAAGTATGGCGCGGCCGTTGATGTGGCGCGCTGCTCGCCCAATCGTCTGGATTAGCGCACGCTCGGAACGCAAAAAGCCTTCCTTGTCGGCATCGAGTATGGCCACCAGCGATACCTCGGGGATGTCCAACCCCTCGCGCAATAAATTGATACCGACCAGCACGTCGAACATCCCGAGGCGCAGGTCACGGATGATTTCCACGCGCTCGACGGTTTCGATATCCGAATGCAGGTAGCGCACCTTGATGCCGTGCTCGGCAAAATAATCGGTGAGGTCTTCCGACATGCGCTTGGTCAACGTGGTGACCAGCACGCGCTCGCCTTTGGCCGTGCGCAGGCTGACCTCAGACATCAGGTCATCCACCTGATTGGTGGCCGGGCGCACTTCGATCTGCGGATCCACCAGCCCGGTCGGGCGCACCAGTTGCTCGACCACCTGCCCTGCGTGCTCAGCCTCGTACACAGACGGCGTGGCAGAAACAAATACGGACTGGCGCATCACACGCTCGAATTCGTCGAAGCGCAGCGGACGGTTATCCAGTGCAGAAGGCAGGCGGAAGCCGTAGTTAACCAGGTTTTCCTTGCGCGCGCGGTCGCCCTTGTACATGCCGCCAATCTGCGGGATAGTGACGTGGCTTTCATCTAGGAACATCAGCGCATCCGGCGGCAAATAATCTAGCAGCGTCGGCGGCGGCTCACCCGCCTTGCGCCCGGACAGGTGGCTAGAATAATTTTCGATGCCTTTGCAAAAGCCAATTTCGTTGAGCATTTCCAGATCATGGCGCGTGCGCTGTTCGATGCGTTGCGCTTCGACCAGTTTATTTTCACTGACAAAGAATGCAATACGCTCGGCCAGCTCGACCTTGATGGTTTCGATAGCCTGCAAGGTGGTGCTGCGCGGTGTGACATAATGGCTGGATGGATACACAGTGAAGCGCGGCACACGGTTGATGATGTGCCCGGTGAGCGGATCAAACAACAACAGGGTTTCCACCTCGTCGTCGAATAGCGTCAGGCGCAACGCATGTTCGCTGCTTTCTGCCGGAAAGATGTCGATCACGTCGCCGCGCACGCGGAAATGCCCGCGCGAAAAATCCACATCATTGCGCTCATACTGCATATCGGTCAGGCGCTTGATCGCGTCCTGGCGCACGATTTTTTCGTGCTCGCGCAGGTGCAGGATCATGCCGTGATAATCGACCGGATCGCCGATGCCGTAGATGGCGGAGACCGTGGCTACAATCACCACGTCCTGCCGTTCCAGCAGGGACTTGGTGGCGGACAACCGCATCTGCTCGATCTGCTCGTTGATGCTGGAATCTTTCTCGATATACACGTTGCGCGACGGCACATAAGCCTCGGGCTGATAATAATCATAATAAGAGACAAAATATTCCACCGCGTTTTCCGGCAAAAAGTCGCGCATTTCGGAATACAGTTGCGCCGCCAGCGTCTTGTTCGGCGCCATGATGATGGCTGGCCTGCCCAGTTGCGCGATGACATTGGCCATGGTGAAGGTCTTGCCGGAGCCAGTTACGCCGAGCAGGGTCTGGAACGATAGCCCCTCATGGATTCCTTCAACCAGTTGCGCAATCGCGGTGGGCTGGTCGCCCGCCGGTTCAAATGGCTGGTGCAGGCGGTAGGGGCTGTTGGGGAAAGTGATGATGTTCATAGTTTTTCAGGAAAAACAGAATAACCCATCATCCTAGAAACCTCAGTTGGACGGGATGGAGTGTGCTATTTTTGGGGTGCAGGGCAAGGCGCAACGACGCGGCTTTGGTCGTTCCATTCCAAGGAGTTGCAACGCAGCCATGTGGCGCAAAAATAGTGCAATCCATCCCGTAGCGGTCTCACCCATCGGGGGAAACGATGAATCATGAATAAATTTATTGAAAGCATCTTGTTAAATACCCAGATAAGCGGTCAACTGGGGTTTCTAGGATCATGCCCACAAAGGTGAGAATGACAGGATAGTGGATTATAAAGGGCGGATTCAAAAACCAACCGCAACAGTTAATGTTTAGTAACGGTTTTAGCCAGCTCCATGTTTAGCAGGAGTTGACTGTAAACCTCTACCGGCGATCTGAATCCGAACTTCTTAAGTTCGGTAGATTGCCTCTGCGGTGATGGGTTATGCTTTGCTCCACCCATCCTACATTGCCGTCAGCTTGGCATACTCCAACGCCAGCCACTTCGTCCCGGCTTTGCGAAAATTCACCTGCACGCGCGCATCTGCGCCACTACCCTCGATGTTGAGTATAACCCCCTCGCCAAACTTGGCATGTTGTACCGCTTGGCCGATGCGCCACGCCAACCCCTCCCGACCTCCCCTTACCAAGGGAGGAGCAGGCAGCTCCCTCCCCTGATAAGGGGAGGGCTGGGGAGGGGTTGGTTTGCGCGCCACCACGCGCGGTGTAATCCAGTGCAGCAATTTTTCCGGCAGCTCGCGCAAAAAACTTGATGCCATGCCGTAATTCACCTGCCCGTGCAACATGCGGCTCTGCGCGAAAGTCAGGTACAAACGGCGTCTGGCGCGCGTGATGGCCACATACATCAGACGGCGCTCCTCATCCACGCCGTCACCCATCTTGCTGTTCTGGTGCGGGAACAATCCTTCTTCCAGCCCGGTGATGAACACGGTGTGAAACTCCAGCCCCTTGGACGCATGGACCGTCATCAAGTGCAGCGCATCTTCGCTGTCACCCGCCTGGTGTTCGCCCGCTTCCAGCGCGGCATGGGTGAGGAAAGAGGTCAGGCTGTCATCCTCATTCTCGTGCACGAACAGCGTCGCGGCGTTGATCAGCTCGTTGAGGTTTTCCAGCCGCTCTTCCGCTTCGCGCTTCTTCGCGCCCGTCTCATTTTGATAATGCGCAATCAAGCCGCTGTGTTGCAACACATGACCCATGATTTCGGGCAGCGGCAATTCGCGCGTTGCGCTGCGCAACGATTCGATCAGCCCGACGAAAGCTGTGACCTTGCCGCCTGCGCGTGCTGCGGCATCCCATAATGTGGTGCTGTTTATCTTCGCTACCTCTTGCAATTGCTCGATGCTGCGCGCACCGATGCCGCGCGTGGGAAAATTGATGATGCGCAGCAGCGCGTTGTCGTCCTCGGAATTTTGCAGCAGGCGCAAATAGGCCAGCGCGTGCTTGATTTCCTGGCGCTCGAAAAAACGCAGCCCGCCATACACACGGTAAGCCACACCCGCCGACACCAGCGCATGTTCCAGCACGCGCGACTGCGCATTTGAACGATACAGCAACGCCATTTCGGAAAAGTTGACACCCTCGCGGTTAAGCTCGCGCGCCTCGTCCACGATGAAGCGCGCCTCTTCCGCATCGGTCGGCGCCTCATACACGCGCAGTGCCTCGCCCTTGTTTTCCGCCGTCCACAAATTCTTGCCCAAACGGGTGCGGTTATTTTTTATCAGCGCATTGGCGGCATCGAGGATGTTGCCATGCGAGCGATAATTCTGCTCCAGCTTGATCACGTTCTGCACATGAAAGTCGCGCGTCAGCGCTTGCATGTTGCCAACATTCGCACCACGGAATCCGTAAATAGACTGGTCATCGTCGCCCACCGCAAATAAAGCAGAAGTTGAAGATTGCTTTTCACGTTCGCCTGGCTCCGCCCCCCTCGCTGCGCTCTCCCCGCTTGCGGGAGAGGATTGAGGAGAGGATGTTGCACCCGCCAGCAGCTTCAGCCACTGGTATTGCAGCTTGTTGGTGTCCTGAAATTCATCCACCAGAATGTGGCGGAAGCGCGCCTGATAATGCTCGCGCAACTGCTGGTTGCGCGCCAGCAATTCATGGCAGCGCAACAGCAATTCGGAAAAATCCACCACGCCTTCACGCTGGCACTGCGCATCGTACTCGGCAAAAATTTCCACCTTGCGCCTCGTATAGGGGTCGTAGGCCTCCACCTCGTGCGCGCGCAATCCCTGCTCCTTGCTGCTGCTGATAAAGCCCTGTACCTCGCGCGGCGGGAATTTTTCATCGTCCACATTCATCACCTTCATCAGGCGTTTGATGGTGGCAAGCTGATCGGCGCTATCCAGAATCTGAAAGGTTTGTGGCAATGCGGCCTCGCGATGATGGGCGCGCAACATACGGTTGCACAGGCCGTGGAAGGTGCCCATCCACAACCCGCGCATGTTGATCGGCAGCATGGCGGACAAACGCGTCAACATCTCCTTCGCCGCCTTGTTGGTGAAAGTGACAGCGAGAATTCCGTGCGGGCTGACCTGCCCGGTGCTGATCAGCCAGGCGATGCGCGTGGTCAGCACGCGCGTCTTGCCGCTGCCCGCCCCGGCTAATATCAGCGCCGATTGCGGGGGCAGTTCTACTGCGGCACGTTGTTCGGGATTAAGGCCGGAAAGCAGGGAGGAATTCATGGCGGGATTATCCCACAGCGAAGATGATTTTTCGGAAAATTCCCTCATGGACTACAATCCCACTGTCATTTTCGAGCTATGTAAAGCATATGGATCGGTTGCAGTGAATTTATAAATTACATAAAATTATCGGCTCCCGGCGACAGCCGGTGTCCTACCCTATTTTGCAGGAAAAACTCGGGCGCTCGCGCCGCGAGCATTGCGCAATGAAGTTGCGTCACAATTGCAACGTGGCGTAAAAGAATATTCAACCCGAAAGGTAGCGAAATGCAAGCTGGACGCAACGATCCCTGCCCTTGTGGCAGTGGCAAGAAATACAAACAGTGCTGCCTGAAAGCGGAGCAAGCACTACCGGAAGACGAATTCCTGTGGCGCAGGATACGCCGCGCAATCGAAGGCTCGCCCATGCAACTGCTGGAATTCGGCAGCAGCCATTTCGGGCGGGATGCACTGCAGGAAGCATGGGACGACTTCATGCCGTGGGATGACGAGGAGTTCGCCATGGATACGCCGCACATGCCAATATTCATGCCTTGGTTCTTTTATGACTGGCTGCCCGTCCACACAACACCTCGGTCAGCCGTGAGGCGCTGGACGAGCGCACACTGGGTCAAGCCTACCTGGATAAAAAAAGCCGCCACCTAGACCCTTTGCACGTCCGCTATATCGAACAATGCTGCGCTTCGCCGTTCAGCTTTTACGATGTCCTGCCCGTCCGCCCCGGCGACGGATTTACCTTGCGCGACATCTTTACCAGCGAGGAAGTTGATGTCACCGAACATGCCGGATCCCGCCAATTACAGACCGGAGACATCCTATTTGGCAAGCTAGTGAAAATAGACGGGGTAGCCATGCTCGAAGCCTGCGCGCCGATGATGTTCCCGCCCATGGAAAAAGTACGATCCTGAAGCTGCGCAAAAAAATGGAACGCCGCAACAAGATACTGACAGCGGAAGTGCTGCGGGAATATCTGTATGACATGCTGGGCGTCTACCACGACATCACAGACCGCCTGCTCAATCCGCCCATGCCGCAACTGCAAAATACCGACGACGATCCCCTGCTGCCGCACCGTCTCGTGTACGAAATCGAATCGCCGCGCGCGGCTTTTGACGCGCTCAGGCCGCTGTGCCTGACCATGACCGAAGAAGTCTTGCTTGAGGAAGCCGAATTCGACACAAAAGGTGAGTTGCTCAAAATAGAATTACCTTGGCAAAAACGCGGCAATGATAAAAAACAAGTCGTGGCACAACACCGTCCTCGGGCACATCAAAATTGATGGGCGCAGAATGACCATCGAAGTCAACTCCGAAAACCGCGCGCAGATAATCCGCGCGCTCATCGAAGAAATGTTGTCGGGCGCGCGCTACAAAACCACCGTGATCGAATCACTGCAAGCCATGCTGGCGCGGGCGAAAGAAGAAGGTGAAACACCAGTTTCCCGCCAGCGCCAAAAAGAACGGGACGAATTGAATAGCCGCCCCGAAGTCCAGGCGGAAGTAGCCGAATACCTGCGCCAGCACTACAGCACCTGGCCGGAAATCAAACTCCCCGCACTGAATGGCAAGACCCCGCTGCAAGCCGTGAAAACAAAAGATGGCCGCGAAATGGTCGAAGCGTTGTTGCTGGATTTTGAACGGAGAGGCGTACACACCACCCCGCCGCTCGATCCCGCCATCATCGCCGAATTGCGCAGCAAATTAGGGTTGGAGTAAGGTTGATGTACACGTCTCTATACAAGGGGGCTTCGAAAAACCGTCATTCCAGCCTACGCGGGAATGACGGGGCTAATGGATTATTTGGGATCAAACAGACTTGACGCCTGCTCCTGCAATTCCTTCTTCCACAAACCAACCTGCGTCGGATGTACGCCAAACTCCTGTCCTATCTCGTTCGATGTCTTCACGCCACGGATCGCTTCCAGCGCCACCTTGGCCTTGAACCCGCTGGTAAAATTCTTGCGTTTGCTTTCACTCATTAACCTGCTCCTTTTTTACGGCAGGCTTCTATCTGTGTCACTGGGCGCGAAGATCCACAATTCACGGAATGATGTCTCCAAGAATCATTCCGCAATAAAGTAGCGGTTACGCCCTGCATCCTTCGCTTTATAAAGAGCTTCGTCTGCCTTGCCAATCAAATTTTCCGGTGCGGTTGAACTGTCCGGCTTAATTGAAGCAACACCCAGACTGATCGTTACATGATCGGCCACACTTGAATATGCGTGCGCGATATGTTTTGCCTCGACATTGGTGCGCAATTTCTCGGCGATTACAGCTGCTCCATCTGCATCCGTGCCTGGAAGAATGACCACGAACTCCTCGCCCCCATAGCGGGCAATGAAATCTCCGGCCCTGTTGATCGTTTCATTCAATATCTTCGCAACCTCCTTAAGACAATCGTCGCCGCCCTGATGCCCATAGCCATCATTATATTTCTTGAAAAAATCGATATCGATCATGATCACGGAAAGCGGTGTTATTTTCCGCGCACTCATTTTCCACTCGGTCTGGAGCGTTGCATCGAAATGGCGGCGGTTGGCGATACCGGTAAGGCCATCCATGGTAGAAAGCCACAGGAGACTCGCATTGCTCTCTTCGATTTTTCTAATGCTCTCTGACAACTGCTCCTGCAGTTTCTTCATTTCCAGGTAAGCCGCGTCACGCTGCAATAGCAACAAATAGGCCTTCGAGTATGCCCGGATACGGGCGATCATCTCTATCTTATCCGGGAGCTTTACCAGGTAATCGCTGGCGCCCATTTCAAAAGCGTGGCTCTTGTCTTTCGGATCATCTCTTGATGAAAGGATAATAACGGGCGTGCCCGAAGTGGCTGGATTCGCGCGATACAACTTGAGCAGTGTGTAGCCATCCACTTCAGGCATGACCAGATCCTGAAGGATGACCGTAGGTTTTATTTCGTTTGCCTGGGCTATAGCCTGGCTTGGATCCTTGCAGTAATGGAACTCGATATCGGTCTCATCGGCCAGCATTCGCCGTACCGCCTCCGCAACTATTGCCTGATCATCCACCAGCAACACCACCACCACCGGATTGGCCTGGATATTTGTACTGCCGGATCCGGCATCCCCGGAATCGGATTTATTATTTATTTTCGGCATCAGCTCAACGACCTTGTGAAATTTTATTCAAGATTACTTCCGCGACACCGTCAACCGGCAATATTGTAACAGCCGCATCCAATTCGGCTGCAGCCTTTGGCATCCCGTATACGGCGCAGGAAGCAGCGTTCTGGGCAATGGTGTATACCCCGTTATTTCTCAGCGCCAGCAATCCCTCGGCGCCGTCCCTTCCCATGCCGGTCAACAGTGCCGCGATGGATCGTCCCTGCCAGTTGGCCAACATACTTTCAAAAAATGTATCGACAGAAGGACGGTACGGAGTGGCGACAGGCTCGACCTGATAACCCAGGGTCTGGTTCTTCTTTATAATCAAATGATCGTTCGTTCCCGCAACCAATATCCTGCCGCTTTCAATTCTATCTCCCTCTTTTGCCAGCCGTACCGGGAGGAGGGTTTGTAGAGCCAACCATCCTGCAAGGCCAGGAGCGAAACTTTGATCTACATGCTGTATGACAATGACCGATGCATCAAGATCTTCTGGAAATTTTGAAATTACTTTCGCAACGGCTGCAGGACCTCCGGTAGATGCACCGATCGCAATCAGCCAACCACCTGTTTTCCCTGGCCGGTCTGAATTCTTGGACTTAAGGGGGGAATTGCGCCGATTTGCACCTATCAGTCTTCCTATCGTCCGGATCTTTTGTAGAAATTCGTTGCGACCGCTTGCCTGTTCATCAAGCCCCACAACCGGGGTACTCACTGCATCGAGCGCTCCAGCTCCCATAGCCTGAAAAACCAGCGAGACATTCTGGGTCACTGAAGCGGTAACTACCAGAATCGCACAAGGGGATTTTTCCATGATTTTTCGGGTGGTTTCCACACCATCCAACTCCGGCATGATGAGATCCATCAGAATCAGGTCCGGCACATCCTCGGCACAAAGCCTCACGGCTTCAACACCGTTTACCGCAATCCATGCCACCTCATATTCCGGCACCGACACTATGACACGGCGCAAAGCCTCAGCTGCCATTTTCATATCATTGACTATTGCTATCCTCATGCTTCCACAGCTCCGATCAGATCTGCAACAGCATCCAGCAGGGATTTATCATGAAAACTTCCCTTGGTCAGATAATGGTCAGCTCCGGCCTCCATACCGCGCCTGCGATCTGATTCCCGCTCCTTGTAAGATACGATGATCACCGATACCAAGTTGTAGCTTTTGTCGCTTTTTATCAAACGCACCAGTTCTATACCATCCATACGGGGCATGTCTACATCGGTCACGACCAGATCGTATTTCTTGAATGTCCTGATGGCATTCCAGCCGTCGACCCCATCCACTGCGACATCAACATGATAGCCGGCATTTTCCAGCAGACTGCGCTCCACTTCGCGTACGGTCAGTGAATCATCCACCACCAGAATGTTCTTGATCGATTCCCCGGATTCATCGCTATCCGACTTGGTAATTTTTTCGAGGCTTCCCCTCTTGATCAGCGCATCGACCGACAATACCAGGTCGTCAATATCCAGAATCAGAACCGGGGTGCCGTCTTCCAGCACTGCCGCGGCACTGACATCCGGTATCTTGCCCAGACGCGGATCCAATTTCTGGATAGCAAGCTCCTTTTGACCGAGAAGCTTGTCAACGACGACACCGCAGCGGTTGTGACGGTCTCCGATGATAATGATAGCCAGGTCGTCATCGCTGACCGCCTGGACACCCAACCCCAACACCTGTGACGCGCCTACCAGGCCGATGTTCTCGCCATCGATTGTTGCAAATTGATGGTCTTCCACCACATAGATATTGCTGGAAGGCAATTTGACCGCACGTACGATCCGTGCCAACGGAAATGCATACGGCTCCCCTGAAATCTCGGCGATCAGGCAAGATATCACGGAAATGGCTAGGGGCAGCCGCATATGAAAGCGCGTCCCTTGCCCCAGCTTGGTCGAAGTTTTGACCGATCCACGCAATTTCTGTACTGTATCCAGCACCACATCCAGTCCCACCCCTCGGCCGGATAGGTCCGTGACCTCCTCTTTGGTCGAAAAGCTCGGAAGAAAGAGGAATTCCAGCAGCTCTTCTTCACTGAGATTGACAGCCATTTCCCGGGTCACCAGCTTTTTCTCGACGACCTTTTCTCTCAAGCGCGCGATATCTATTCCGCGTCCATCGTCATCGATCATGATGGACAACATTCCATCACTGTGCACGGCCGTGATCCGTATCGTCGCCTGCTCCGGCTTTCCTGCTTCTCTCCGCTGTGCAGGCGGTTCGATTCCATGATCGAGTGCGTTGCGCAGAATATGATTCATCGGAGCTTCCATCTTTTCGAGCACATCTCTGTCTACCTGGATGGAAAGTCCGTTTATCTCGAATTTTACTTTTTTTCCCAATGACTTCGCGATATCACGGACCATGCGCTGGAAACCATGAACACCATCTAAAAAAGGGCGCATGCGTGTCTTGATGGCTTCCCTGTGCAGCTTTTCAGAAAGGTTATTCATTCGCCTGTCATATGCATCGAGATCGGATGTCTGTTCGGCAAGCAAGCTGCGGCACTCGGATATCTTCTTTTGGGCATGCTGCAGCATTTGAATGATTGGTTTTTGAGCACCCATGTCATCAAGAGCCGATCTCAGCCCATCCAGAATTTCCGCCAGCTCTACCTGGCGGCGTTTTAGCCTGGCAAGTGAGGCCACATAAGGATGGAGCCAGCCGGCCTCTACCTTGACTTCTCCGGCGAGTCCCATCAATTGATTCCAGCGTTCTGCGGTTACTCTAAGGATACGATTTTTGTCGTCGCTCGCTGACTCGTCCGTGGTGATTGCCGCTGGCATTTTCTCCGATTGGATTTCCGTTTCTGCGATTTTTTTATTTTCATCGGCTACCTTCGTTGGGGGAGATTTTTTGTCAGGGCTTGCGGGCTCGCCGACAGGCCCTTCGACAGGGCTCAGGACAGGCTTTTTCTCAACGACATCCCCCGACATGATCGCTACAATGCCTTTAACCAGTCCATCCAGCTCGCTTCGATGCGACTCTTCCCATCCTGCGATCTCTTTTTCCGGCAGCCCGGAAATGGAGATTATCCTGTCAACGGCATTCAGCAGGATATCGACATGATCCGAATTCAGCGTGATCGTGGAATTCTGCGCAGCGACGAACACATCTTCGGCCACATGCGCCAATTTTACTATTGGCTCGACACCCACAAGCCGCGCGGCGCCCTTGATCGAATGCGCGGCACGCATCAAGGCTTCTAACCTATCTGCGGCTGTGGGATCAACCTCCAGCGCCAGCAACCCCTCGGTCAAAACCTTCCCCTGCTCCGAGACCTCTGTGCGAAGCAGATCAAGCATTGAAAAACTGCTGTTATCCTTATCATTTCCCATCGTTACCTGATGCTCCTTTCGAGCTGTGAAGTCAGCAACTCCTCATCGAGACAAGCTATGGTTATATCATCCCATTTGATCACGCCATTCATGTAACTGGCAGATGAGGCCTTGATAGTTTCAGGCAATGGGGCGCGGTCTGTATCACTAAACTTAAGCAATCCTTTGATCTCGCTTACCGGGAATACATAATTCTGCGCGTTTACATTCATCACGATCATTCTTGCATACACAGCATTGAACTCGTTGCCGAATATCTTCTCTGCTTTGGCTATGCCAAGCAGATTTCCGAGAGAAAAACAGATCCGTATTTCCCCGCCGTTGTTCACGACCCCTTTCAAAATCGGGCTCTTGTTATGCGGCAAACGGTGGATCTTCATCATTCGCGAAATCTCCTTGCACATGCCGGTTGAGATGGCCACCCATTCGTCACCTATGCGAAAGACGATCACTGTCCGGGAATCGGTGACACGCTCTCCCTTGGCACTGGCAAGCAATTCGGTCCACTCCTGACGATAATCTGCAGGGATGGCTCTTTCATAAGCATTCAAGCTCGCTGCATGGAAGACATCGCAGTTCTGGCAATGGATAAATTCGGCCAGCTTTGGACAGCGCGGAACATCTCTGCCCCACACGCCAATAGAGTTCCAGCAGTTTTCCGGTGGAACGAATTTATTCGGTTCAGACATGGCGGTTAATTTTAGAGAACATGGAGGTAATCATCATTTCTCTGCGCCTTCTTTATTTCTTTGTTTTACCCGCTGAGCTCTTTTGCGAAAAGATGCGGCTTTTTCTGGGTTACCCATTAGATCAAAGATGGTAGACAAATATATCAGCGCATCATAGCAATCAGCATCCAGATATATCGCCTTTCTCAAATATTCCTCAGCCTGGAAATGGTCTCCGATAGCACCTGCTACCTGACCGAGCAGATAATATATCTCTGCGGGCTCGGCACCCTCAGACAACAGTTGTTCACATATAAACACAGCTGCGCTGAACGATCCGGAATTAGCCAGCCGTCTTGCTGTTGCAATATCACTAGCTATACTGTTTCTTTGTTTGATTTCCTGGGAAGATATGTGATTTTCGCCATGCTTTCCGGGTTCAGATGCAATTGGAGCAACTTTCCCTGCATCGCTCAACATTTCCGGCTTGAACATCTTTTTTTGAACTGCAACAGGCGGAGAAAAATTATTTTTTGCCGGATTGTTTACATTAAGCGCGTCATTGATTACCGATGCATATGCATCCTTGGCAAAAGCGAATGACATCGGATAATCCAGGCTGGCAAAGCCGAACTCGAGGATGCTGGCCCCTTCAGCATGACCTACGAACAGGACGCCCTCATTAGATAGGCGCTCCGATAATGCCTTGATGGCTTTTCCCTTGGCGGCATCATCGAAATATATCAATAAATTCCTACAGAAGATGACATCGTAAGGCTTATGCCCCGGCAGAAAACCGTCGGACAGGATATTTGCCTGTTCAAAGTGTACTGCATCGCAGACTTTTTTTTCCAGGATGTAGCTTCCGTCCGATTGTTTGGTGAAGTACTCGCTTCTGAATGCAATATCTTCCCCGCGAAATGAATAGGAGCTGTATCTCCCGGATTTGGCGATCTGCAGAGCTTGTTCGCTAATGTCCCCGGCAAAAATGAAAAACTGGTTCGCGGAAAGATGTAAATCAAAAAGAACCATGGCGATCGAATAGGCCTCTTCTCCGGTAGAGCATGGAAGACAAAGTATGCGCAGAGGTCCTACCCTGTTTTTATTCAGGATGAACTGCTTTAAATGGCTATGCAATGTGACAAACGGGGTCGTGTTTCTGAAGAAGGATGTTTCTCTTACAACGACAGACTCAATCAATCTTCCTAGCTCCGCCAATGAGCCATTGATCATATTGATATAATCTTCGACACTGACTGCCCCGGCAGCTTCAATACACTCCCTGACAGCCCTCTCAATCGGTGCGGTTCCAATCGATTTCGGATTGAGTCCTATTTTTTGCCTTAACAAATCCAGGACAGGTAAGACATCCATCTGAACATCCGCCTTCATCTGAACATCCGCCGTTCCGAATCAAGGATCATCACCCCGTATGAACACCATGGAACAGCATGGAACAGCATGTCATGTGCCTCTTTAGGGACTATTTTTCTGATATTTACCAACTGAACAATATGATGGTCGTCAATGACCACTTTACCCAGAGGTCCATCGTCATATTCACTGTGAATTTTCATTAGCCTAAGCGCATATCCAGCTTGCCACACTGAAACAGAATTCTTGCCCGATAGTTATTGAAGTTGCGAAATCCTCTGGCGTTAGCTTTGATCAGC
>CAMTXD010000114.1:0-17971 GCA_947085625.1 uncultured Gallionellaceae bacterium
AAAATTTTAGTTCCGGCTAACCTAAAGGTTACCCTACACTGAAACTTCGTTTTGCAGCGCCGCATATGATTGATATGTTAGCAAGAAATTTTTTCCGCAACGCAGCAGTTGGGATGAAATCTGGATTTTTAGAGGTGCCCTGTGACTACACTGACCATTGCCACCTACAACATTCACAAGGGGTTTTCCCGTTTCAACCGGCGCATGATGCTGCATGAGCTGCGTGAGCGCTTGCGTGAACTAAATGCCGACATCGTATTTTTGCAGGAGGTGCAGGGCGAGAACAGCCATAGCGTGCGCACTTATCATGGTTACCCCAGCTCGTCGCAGTATGAGTTTCTGGCCGACCAGATGTGGCCGCATCATGCCTACGGCAAAAACGCGGTGTATGACGGCGGCCATCATGGCAATGCCATCCTGAGCCGCTACCCGATTCTGAGCTGGGATAATCAGGATATTTCCGCGCACCGTTATGAGAGTCGTGGCTTGCTGCATTGCGAAATTCCCGTGCCCCCTATAAACCAAGCAGATCCCAGCCAGGTTCTGCATTGCATTTGCGTACATTTCGGCTTGTTCAAACGCGGGCGCGGCAAGCAATTCAACGCGCTGGCTGAGCGCATCAAACAGATGGTGCCGGCGCATGCGCCATTGATTGTCGCGGGAGATTTCAATGATTGGCATAACCATGCCAGCCACCTGCTGGCGCAGGAGTTACAATTACATGAGGTGTTTGAGGTGCGCCACGGCAGGCCGGCGCGCAGCTACCCGGTCGAGTTGCCGCTGTTTCGCCTCGACCGCATTTACGTGCGCGGCCTAGACATCCGGCACACTGAGGTGCATGCGCATCATCCGTGGAACAAGATTTCCGATCATGCGGCGCTGTCCGCAGAACTCATCCTGCCATGAGTAGCACCCATTCCGTTGACGGCCATACCCTCACCCTGTTGCGCAACGGTGAAGAATATTTTCCGCGCCTCATCGCGGCGATAGACGGCGCGACCCATTCGGTTTATCTGGAAACCTACATTTACGCCGCCGACGCCACTGGACGTGAAGTTTCAGATGCCTTGCAACGCGCGGCCAGACGCGGCGTGGCGGTACACTTGCTGCTGGATGGTTACGGTTCGTCCGAGTTGCCGCAGGCGTGGGTGGACGAGCTGCGTGCGGCAGGGGTGGGGGTGTTGTGGTTCCGCCCGAAAATCTCCTGGCTCACCCTGCGCCGCCAGCGCCTGCGCCGTCTGCACCGCAAGCTGGTGCTGGTGGATGAACGCAGCGCTTTTGTCAGCGGCATCAACATCAACGATGACGCGCCGGGCGGGCCGCTTACCGCATCGCGCCTGGATTATACGGTGCAGGTGCAAGGTGATACGGTAGGGCGCATACACGCTGCCATGCGGCGTTTGTGGGTGCTGGTGTCGTGGACGAATTTTCGGCGGCAGCGCGAGCGCGTAAAATTACTGCCCGCATATACCAATGCCGCGAAACAGAAAGTGGCTTTCTTGCTACGCGACAACTTGCGCCATCGGCGCGACATCGAGCAAGCCTATCTCAAAGCCATAGCCGGCGCGCAACGCGAGATTATCCTGGCCAACGCCTATTTCCTGCCCGGAAAACGCTTGCGCCGCGCCTTGCTCAACGCGGCGCGGCGCGGGGTGCGCGTAGTGTTGCTGTTGCAGGGGCAGGTGGAATACCGTCTGCAGCACTATGCCACGCTCGCGCTGTATGATGAGTTGCTGGGCGCGGGGGTGGAGATTCACGAATACCACACCAGTTTTATGCATGCCAAGGTGGCGGTGGTGGATAGCTATTGGGCGACCGTGGGTTCATCCAATATTGACCCGTTTAGTTTGTGGCTGGCGCGCGAAGCCAATCTGGCCGTGCGCGATGAGGGGTTTGCCGCAGCATTGCGTGCCAGTTTGCTGCACGAGATCGCGCACGGCGCGCATCCCGTCGCACCTTCCACCTGGCGCAAGCAGGGGTTATGGATGCGCCTGCTGGCGCGCACCAGTTATGCCGTGGTGCGCGTGCTGACCGGCGTGATCGGTTACGCGCGCGGCCGCGATGATGTTTAGCAAGCCTAGCGTGCGCTGTGCGCACGACAAAACAAAAAAACCATGCGCACAGCGCACGCTACAATACTTGCTAGATCGCCCAGGCAGCGGGCATGTATAATCAACTTGGGTTACTTAACCAGCCTTTGGACATCTAGCCCGAACGTTTCATAAATTGACGCATGTCCTCACTTGTCTTTTGATTGATATGAAAGATTTTGTTCAGTCGGGCGTATGAATAACTACGCCGCTCCTTCTCAAAACTTCCCTATCAATCAAAATCCTGCGTGATCACCACGCGAATTTATGAAACGTTCGGGCTAGTCTCACATGCTGGTTACCATGGGGAAAGTTTAATAGGGCAGGGTATGGGTGCAGTTTTTAGGTTCATGAAACAGATTGCACTGGGCAGTCTGCTGATTTACCTGTCTGTTTTTTCCCTGTTGCTTGTCCTTGTTTTTGCTTATCTCCTGTCCGGTGTGGTGCGCGACCACGCGGTGCATGACTTGGCGCGCGAGAACGCGCAGCAAACTTCCAAACTGGTATTTCAGAGCCTGTATTCGGCCATGCGTAAGGGCTGGAATAAGCAGGAAATCAATGAAATCATTGCGCGGCTGAATGCAGTCATGCCCGATGTTTCTATCCGAGCCTATCGCGGCGAGATAGTCGAGCGTCAGTTTGGCGCGATGCCCGGCGAACACGCCGTTATCGCCGCTGACCCCGTGCTGGCAGGCGCCCTGCGCGATGGCAAGGATGTAATACTGTCCCCGGACCAGGCGTCCATACGTTATCTGTACCCACTGCGCGCCACCCAGGAATGTCTGGTGTGCCACACCGAGTCCCACGTGGGCGCGGTGCATGGCGTGATAGACATCACTTATCCGACAGGCAATCTCCACAAATCGCTTAACCAGATGATCGCTCCCGTCATCATCTATAGCCTATTGATGATGGGGCTGGTGCTCGCCCTGTTGTATATTTTATTGCGCAAACTGGTGGTGCTGCCGATCAGAAATCTGGTCGGAGTGATGAAGAAAGTCAGCCACGAAACGGATTTCAGCCAGCGCGTGGTCGGCAATTACTGGATAGTCGAGTTAAAATATCTTTCGGAATATTTTAACCGGCTGCTGGGCACGGTGCAGGAATATAACCTCCAGATGGAGGAGTTAGCGGTGCGCGACCCGCTTACCGGGGTGTATAACCGGCGCAAATTCGAGGAGGTTCTGGCCTACGAAATTTTGCGCGCCGAACGACAGCAGCAGGGTTTTTCCATCATCATGGCCGACCTCGATGACTTCAAATCCATCAACGATACCTATGGCCACCCGGTGGGCGACATGGCGCTGAAAAAGCTCACGCTGCTGCTCGAATCCTGCCTGCGCAAGGGCGACCTGCTGGCGCGTCTGGGCGGCGACGAGTTTGCCGTGATCCTGCCGGCAACGGCCGCCGCCAGTGCCTTGCGGGTGGCGAAAAAATTGCATCACACCCTGGCCAGCGAGGATTTGGAATTACCAGTGGGCCAGGTCAAACTCGCCGCCAGTTTTGGTGTGGTGAGTTACCCCGCAGATGGTAAGGACAAAATGGAATTGCTGGCCGCGATGGATGCGGTGCTATATCAGGCAAAAAACCAGGGCAAGAACCAGGTGGTGACCACCGCATCCGGGCAGGACAGTGTTTTGAGGAACATCTTCCAGCAGGGCGATTTCCTGCGGCGCGCCCTGCGCGAAGATCGGCTCGAGGCCTACCTGCAGCCTGTCGTGGACGTGCGCAGCGGCGATGTTTTTGCTTATGAAGTGCTCGCGCGCATCCGGCATGAGGGCGCCGTGATTGAAGCTGAGCAATTCATCCAGGTGGCCGAGGATCTCGGCATCATCAGGGAGCTGGACAAGCGCATGTTCCAGCAGGGGCTGCAACACATTAACCGAATGCAGGAGAAGCACCAGCAAGCCAAGCTGTTCTTCAATTTGTCGGCAGCGACCTTTGGTGATACCAAATGGATGCTCTCCATCCCGGACCAGCTCGCGCAATCCGGCATTCTCTGCGACCGGGTGGTGCTTGAGATCACCGAGCGCGAGGCATTGCCGCACCTGAATCAGGTCAGGGGCGTGATAGACGAATTGCGCCACAAGGGCATCGCCTTTGCGCTGGATGATTTCGGCAGCGGTTTCTCTTCGTTCATATATTTGAAATATTTGGCCGTGGATTATGTGAAAATCGAGGGCAGCTTCGTGCGCCAGATGGCCGTGGACGAGCGCGACCGCATTATGGTGACCCACATCCACCAGGTGGCCAAGGAGTTCGGTCTGAAGACCGTGGCCGAGTTTGTCGAGGATGAGGAAACCGCGAAGATACTGGCGGAGATCGGTGTGGACTACGCCCAGGGTTTTTACTACGGCCATCCGACCGCAGCAACCGCTTCGTAGCGTGCGCGCAGCGCACGCTACATTTTCCGCACACCATAATGCGCCCTCATTCTGCTTCCTCTGAACCCACATCGCGCGGCGACTGGAAAGTCATCCGCACCCTGCTGCCCTACCTGCTGGAATTCAAGGGGCGCGTCGCGCTGGTGGTGACGCTGCTGGTGCTGGCCAAGCTGGCCAATGTGTCGGTGCCGCTGCTGCTCAAGGAAATCGTGGATGCACTGAACCAGCCCCAGGCCATGCTGCTGGTGCCGGTTTTCCTCGTGCTCGGCTATGGCCTGTTGCGGCTGTTGAGCACCCTGTTCGGCGAGTTGCGCGATGCAGTTTTCGCCAAAGTTACGCAGCGCGCTATCCGGCGCGTAGCACTGCAGGTATTCGCGCATCTGCACAGCCTCAGCTTGCGCTTTCATCTAGACCGGCAAACGGGTGGTGTGTCGCGCGATATCGAGCGCGGCACGCGCGGGATTAGTTTCTTGCTCACCTTCCTGTTGTTTAATATCCTGCCCACGCTGCTGGAAATCGGCCTGGTTATGGCCATCCTGCTGGTCAAGTACAGCGTCTGGTTCACGGTCATTACTTTGGTCACGCTGGTGACGTATGTCATATTTACCCTGTTCATTACCGAGTGGCGCATGATCTTCCGCCGCACCATGAACGACATGGATTCCAAGGCCAACACGCGCGCCATAGACAGCCTGCTTAACTACGAGACGGTGAAGTATTTCGGTAACGAGCAATACGAGGCGCGGCGTTACGACGAGCATATGAGCAAGTGGGAAACCTCGGCGGTGCAGAATCAGACCTCGCTGGCCGCGCTTAACGCCGGGCAGAGCACCATCATCGCCATCGGCGTCACCGCGCTGATGCTGCTGGCGGCGGACGAAGTGGTCAAGGGGCGCATGACGTTGGGTGACCTGGTATTGGTCAACGTCTTCATGCTGCAACTCTACATGCCCATGCATTTTCTTGGCTTTGTCTATCGCGAAATCAAGAATTCTCTGGTCGATATAGAACGGATGTTCCGCCTGCTGGGCGAGAACCGCGAAATCCAGGATGCCCCCGATGCCGCGCTGTTACAGGTGCGCACGGCCGCAGTGCGGTTTGAGCAGGTGTCATTCAGCTATGAATCGGAGCGCCAGATATTGCGCGAGGTCAGCTTTGACATTCCCGCCGGCCACACCGTGGCGATAGTTGGTTCCAGCGGCGCGGGCAAGTCCACGCTGGCGCGCTTGTTGTTCCGTTTCTATGATGTGGACGCGGGGCGCATCCTGATAGACGGGCAGGATATCCGCGCGGTGACCCAAGCCAGCCTGCGCGCCGCCATCGGCATCGTGCCGCAGGACACGGTATTGTTCAACGACAGTATTTATTACAACATCGCCTACGGTCGCCCCGATGCGTCACGGGAAGAAGTGCTGCAAGCCGCGCAGTCGGCGCATATCCACGCCTTTATCATATCGCTGCCGCAGGGTTACGACTCCATGGTGGGTGAGCGCGGATTGAAGTTGTCCGGCGGCGAAAAGCAGCGTGTGGCGATCGCGCGCGCGATCTTGAAACGTCCGGCCATCCTGATTTTCGACGAGGCCACGTCGGCGCTGGATTCCAAGTCGGAGAAGGCGATCCAGGATGAATTGCGCATCGTCGCGCGCGACCGCACCACGCTGGTAATCGCGCACCGATTGTCCACCGTGGTGGATGCGCAGCAGATACTGGTGATGGATCACGGACGTATCGTCGAGCGCGGCACGCACCGCGAATTGCTGGCGCTAGCCGGGGTATATGCGCAGATGTGGGCGCTGCAGCAACAGGAAGAAGATGCCTCTGGGTTGCAAGACTAAACACGGCGCGCTCAAAAACCCACTGCAACACCTTCAGAGAGGCTAAGGTGTTGGGATGGAAAAAACAGAAAAGCAGTACAAGCAGTTGAGTGCCGAAGAACGGGCGACGATTATGTTGATGACACGAGCAGGCAAAGGTGTGCGAGAAGTTGGACGTTTTGTGAATTGTTCTGCGGGCACCCTTTCACGATAAACTGACCGTGACTTTGGGGTTGGAGTTAATTACTGTGCGTCGCTGGCTGGTGCGCAAGCATCGCCGTCGGCGAATCAAGCCCCGCAAGGCATTGAAGCTGGTTGTTGGCGGCGAATTATTTGGAGTTGTTGTAGACGGTCTCAAGCAAAAATGCTCTCCCGAACAAATTGCCAGCAAACTCAAGACTATGCACCCGGAGCAACTTTCACAACGCGTGAGCCACGAGACGATTTACCACACGCGCTATGCCATGCCGCGCGGCGAGTTGCGCCGCATGGTTTTTTCCTGAAACACGATAATCTTGCCCTGTGAATCGGTGGGGAGTTTTTCGCTCATGGTTTTATCCTTTTCTGAAGGCTGGCTCGGATTGTGTTTTTTTCTTCTTCCGTGATAGATGCAGCCGCTCCGGATAACATCGGCTTGCGTTATTGTATAATGCCGCAGCCCCCAATCAGAGCCTACTTCACACGGATGCCATCTTACCGCCTGCACTGGCAACCTTCCATCGCCGTCCGCTTCTTCATGATCGTACTCGCTATCAGCATCGGAGTGACGCTATGGCATCCGCATTGGTGGGTATGGACTTCAGGCATCGTGTTTTTAACCCATATCGTAGTGATCGTCGGAGGCCTGTTGCCGCGCAGCAAATTGCTCGGCCCGAACATGGATCGGCTGCCCGCCTTCGCCGTTCACCAGCGTGTAGTGTCCATTACCATCGATGATGGCCCCGATCCGCACGTCACCCCGCAAATCCTGGATATCCTCGACCGCTATCAAGCCCGGGCGACCTTCTTTTGCATCGGCGCGCTCGCGGCAAAGTATCCCGAGCTTTGCCGCGAGATCGTCCGGCGCGGCCACAGTGTCGAGAACCATAGCCAGCATCACCATACCTTTTTTTCGCTATTCGGCCCCACGCGCATCTACCGCGAGATACAGGATGCCCAGCAAACGCTGGGGGAGATCACCGGATGCGCGCCGCAATTCTTCCGACCCACTGCGGGATTGCGCAATCTGTTTCTCCAACCTGTGCTCACCCACCTCGGGCTACATCTGGTGAGCTGGACCCGGCGTGGTTATGACACACGCACTGGTAATGCCGACACGGTGTTTGCGCGCCTCACAAAAAACCTGGCGGCTGGTGACATCCTGCTCTTACACGATGGCAATGCCGCACGCACAACCACTGGGCAAGCGGTAATCCTCAAAGTGCTGCCACGCCTGCTCGACGAACTCGCTGTGCGCAAACTCAAACCTGTCACACTTTCGTCCGCATGCAAGCCGACCTGAGAAAAACTGCTTCGACTACCGCTGGGCGCGTGGCAAGCTCGGTTATGACCCGATGTTCACCGCGCTGATCGAACAATCCGTATTTCCTGACGGCTCACGGGTACTGGACCTAGGCTGCGGGCGTAAGGAGAAATTTTTTGTGGGTAACAACGTATTGCGACACAACGAAGTTGCTGTGTAGGCTAACCTTTAGGTTATGCCGGAACTTAAATCGGATTAATCTGCGTTTCCCTAGCAGGCCAACCCCATGAGTGCGGGCACGCCCTTCACCAATGTCATGCCGATTTCGAGTGTGGCGCGCAAGCAGTTCAACAGGTAGAATTAGAGCCTATCGTTCATGCGTATCTGCTGTGCAAGCCATCCTGCTCTCCTCGTTCACCATGACCAGCGCCATAGGCATCGGTCTTGACCCCACGCTCGCTGCGCTGCGAGCCCAGCGCGGCGGCATTGCATGCAAGCATTGGGAAACCGTCGATTTCAAAACCTGCATAGGCGAAGTAGAGGGTTTGGATGCCTATACCATACGTAGCGACCTTGCCGAATTTGATTGCCGCAATAACCGTTTGGCCCAGCTTGGCCTGGAGCAGGACGATTTTACTAACGCAGTGCGTAATGCCATAGCACGATACGGCAAAGATCGCGTTGGAGTTTTCCTCGGTACGAGCACCTCGGGCATTCTGAGTTCTGAAATTGCTTATCGCCACCGCGATCCAGCGACTGGTAAACTGCCCGAATACTACGACTACCAACACACGCACAACAGTTATTCCGTCGCCGATTTCGTGCGTCGTTACTTTGACCTGCGCGGCCCGGCCTACGTTGTGTCAACGGCTTGCTCCTCAAGCGCCAAGGTGTTTGGCAGCGCCCAGCGGATGCTGGCCAGCGGCCTCATCGATGCGGCCATCGTTGGTGGTGTTGATTCACTGTGCCTCAGCACGCTGTACGGTTTCAATTCCCTGCAATTGGTTTCAGACTATCCATGCAAGCCCTTTGATGCACATCGCGATGGAATTTCCATAGGTGAGGGCGCAGCATTCATACTAGTCGAAAGAACTGCGAACGCCAACCCTGGCGATATCACAATGACCGGCATCGGGGAATCAAGTGATGCATATCACATGTCCTCCCCGCATCCGGGGGGATTGGGCGCGCGCATCGCGATGCAGGCTGCCTTAAAGATGGCCGGCCTGCACCCCTCGGATATTGACTATATCAACCTGCACGGCACCTCCACCCGCAGCAATGATGCCGCTGAAGCCAAAGGGGTTGCGGCCATCTTTGGCACGCAAACTCCGTGCAGTTCAACCAAGGGGCACACCGGTCACACACTGGGTGCGGCGGGTGGCGTGGAAGCCATAATATGTGCGCTCGCGCTCCGTCATGGTTTTGCTCCTGGCGGCGTTGGCACGCAAGAAATTGATCCCCAGCTCACTTGCCGCTATCTGCTGGCAAACATCGACCAGACTATGCATCATGCATTGAGCAATTCCTTTGGTTTCGGCGGGAGTAATTGCAGTCTGGTTTTTTCCAGGATAGCTGCATGAGCGCGCTGCAAATATATATTGACGGAATGGGTCTGTTAGGGCCCGGTCTGACCGGCTGGGCACATGGGTGCGAGGTATTAACTGGTAGGGCCGCACTCAACCTCGCGCCCACCCAGTTGCCGCCCGCCGCAGCCTTGCCTCCTGCTGAGCGTCGGCGTGTAGGCGTGACGATCAAGCTTTCAATGGCAACCGGTTTTGAGGCCGCCCATAACGCAGGCGCAGACCCCGCGCAATTGGCCACCGTATTTTCCTCCTCCGAAGGCGACTGCGACAATTACCACGCCATTCTGGAAACGTTGGCATCTGATGATCGCGCCGTTTCACCCACCCGCTTCCACAACTCAGTGCACAATGCGCCCTCAGGCTACTGGAGCATCGCCACAGCATGCATGGAATCGTCCACCAGCCTGTGTGCCTACGATGCCACCTTCGCCGCAGGCTTGCTCGAAGCCACGACGCAAGCCCACTCCAGCGGAAAGCCCTGCCTGCTGCTGGCTTACGATACTACGTTTCCTGAGCCGTTATACACTTTGCGCCCTATCCCTTATGCAATGGGCATCGCGATGGTGCTGAATCCTGTCAAAACGCCGGCCGCGCGCGCCCGGCTCACACTAAGCCTGAGTACATCAGCTGCTACCACCATGCCGGAAACGGATCTGGAAGCATTGCGCACCCGCATTCCCGCTGCGCGCAGCTTGCCTTTGTTGCAGCTGCTGGCAAAAGAAACCGTCGGCTCCGTGGTGATCGAGTACCTCGACACACTCAATCTCGCCATCGAGGTGCAGTTATGAGGCTTGACCACGCGTGGATCGCAGCCCACATTCCGCATCAGGGCAGCATGTGTTTGCTCGATGGAATCGAATTCTGGAACGAAACCGAAATCGTATGCCGGGCGAGCAGCCATCGTCTGCTGGATAACCCGCTGCGCACAGCCGGAAGTCTTGGAATTTCCAACGGCATCGAATACGCCGCACAAGCCATGGCAGCTCATGGTGCCTTGCTGACAGATGGCGACGAAACTCCAGCCGCTGGCTTCCTGACTAGTGTGCGTGATGTGCAATGGCACCGCGCGCGATTGGACGACATAGCTAGCAATCTTACGATACGCGCTGAACGAATCTCCGGCAACGAAAATAATATTCTTTATAGTTTCGGCATACACGCTGAAGGCGTTAACCTGCTGTCTGGCCGCGCCAGCGTGATGATCAACGCGGATAGAAAATGATCAAGCTCTCCTTTTTCTCAAGCTTTTATTTGTCCCTACATCCATGAAACGTGCGCTCGTAACAGGTGGCAGCGGTGCGATCGGTGCGGCGATCTGCCGTCGGCTCGCGGCAGACGGCATGCACGTGATCATCCACGCCAACCGCAATATTGCAGGTGCCGAGGCATTGCGCAACGAACTTCTGAGCAACGGCGGCTCTGCAGAAGCCATTCAGTTTGATGTTGTCGACGGCCCCGCTACACAGCTTGCACTGGAGTCCCTGTTGCAAGCCGGACCTATCCAAGTGCTGGTGAATAACGCTGGCATCCACAATGACGCAGTGTTTCCCGGTATGAGTCGCGAACAATGGCACAGCGTAATCGATGTCTCTCTGCATGGCTTCTTTAACGTCACGCAGCCGCTTTCCATGCCAATGATACGCAGCCGCTGGGGCCGAATCATCACGATTTCTTCCATCGCCGGAATCACCGGCAATCGTGGGCAGACAAACTATGCCGCAGCCAAGGGTGCGCTGCACGCCGCCACTAAATCTCTCGCTCTGGAATTGGGCAGCCGGGGCATTACCGTCAACGCCGTAGCGCCTGGCATCATCACTTCAGACATGAGCAAGGATGTTTTCGATGCAGACACCATTGCGCGCATGGTACCGATGAAACGCGCCGGGAAACCAGAAGAGGTCGCCGATCTGGTAGGGTTCCTGGCATCAGAAAATGCGGCATATATTACCGGGCAGATAATCTCGGTGAATGGCGGGATGAATTGAACTCCAGCGTCCCATCCACTCTTGATAATGCCCGTGAATTTGCGGCCTGCTGCGCGCGATTTTTCACCAGCCCCGCAGCTGATCCCATCTTGTCCTGGTGTTTTCCAGACCTTAACCCGAACATTTCACACCCTAAAGGTACAAGAACCTTCGAGGTAAATAACCACCGGCTGAAGCTGGTTGGTCAAGTCAATGTGCAAGGTAAATCGTAGCCTCCTGCACGAAACCAGCGCGCAAAAGACTGGAAGCTATTCTGCTGTGCCACTGTCATTCGCCCATACAGCTCCCGCGCCAGTTGTTGGGTTGCAGTTTCCAGCTTGCGCCGATCTGCACTCTTGAAGACCACCATGAACGGTGCCAGCGCAGTCACATGACGCACCACTCCAGGGCCGAGCAGCGCTACTGCATTCGATAATTCCTTCACGCTGAATGCAGCCCTCATTGAATTGAGATAGTCCTGCGTAAATTGCGCTGACTTGCAGTCGCGCAGGTCTTGCGCAAAGAAACGCTGCGTGCTGGCGCG
Source organism: uncultured Gallionellaceae bacterium (assembly GCA_947085625.1). GTDB lineage: Bacteria > Pseudomonadota > Gammaproteobacteria > Burkholderiales > Gallionellaceae > Nitrotoga. The sequence continues at coordinate 11,845 of CAMTXD010000114.1, forward strand.
CTTGAATCGCCCGAAATCCACGAAATATAGTCCGCCACCTTGTTTGAGTACGCGCCGCACCTCGCGCATCGTGCCCGACAGCGCAGCCATGTCCGGCAAGTGGTGCAAAGACATCGTACAAATCACACAGTCCATTGAGTTGTCCTCAATGCCTGTCAGCCGCGTCATGTCGCCTGATACCAGCTCCACGTTACTAACGCCGACACGCGTCAGTGTTGTCCGGGCTTGGGCTAGCATATTGGCGGATGCATCCAGACCTACAAAATGCGCGCGAGGATTGAGGCGCGCAATTTGCGCCAACTGGTTTGCCGGTCCACAAGCCAGGTCGAGCACCCTGTCGCCCTCTCGCACGACAGGTGTGATCTGCAAAGCGTGATAAAAATAGATGAGCGCCAGAATGCCGTCCTCGCGCCCCGCCTCCATGAATGCGGTAGTCTGGGAGAGGTCGTGCATGATCAGATCAGGCTCCGGCACCCGCGCTAGCTCATGCCACGAAAGGTGCTCAAGCATCAGGTGGTACATGGTCGGAACGGACATGTATGAGTCTCTCCTACTCTGGTTTGGTCGCTTGATATTCAGCCAGTATGCTCATGCCCTTCACTTCAATATGGCGGCGCACATTTGTAAAACCAGCTGCTTTGAGTGTGGCCAATACTTGCGCGGATGGAACGCAGGCTTCGATGGTGTCCCAATAATAACGCCACAAACGGCGAGTATTTTTGCTGCGCCCAAAGATCAGGGCAAGCGTCGGCACTAGACCCTTCATGTATATTTTTAGGAGGAGTTGACCCCAGCGACTTTCAGGGCAGGTAATTTCCAGGATGCAAAGCTTGCCACCAGGCTTCAGTACGCGATGAAACTCGTGGAAAGCGACAGACAAGTCGCTGATATGACGAAGCGCATAGCCCATACTTAAAAAATCGAAGTGCTCATCAGGGAAAGGAATTAACTCGGCGGTTCCCTCCACTAGCGTTACACCGGGCGGCACTTTTGCGTTCGCCATCATGCCTGGGCTTGGGTCTACTCCAGTCACCAGTCTGGCGTCACCCGTGATACGAACAGCCTCACGTGCAACCAGCCCCGTACCTACGCCCACATCCACTACGCGCATCCCCGTTTTGAGTCCGGCACGCTCCATGGCCTGACCGCGGTAGCGCATGCCCGTGCCTAAGCCCAAAATGTTTTCCATGCGGTCGTAATCCCCCGCAGTGCTATCAAACATTTCCCGTACGAATCCTTTTCTGGCTTGCTCGTCGGCGTAATATTCCGTAAGAGGTACGTGCGGCGCTTGAGCGGTTGGAGGCAGTTTGGTTTGATTATTCATTCAAGCCTCTAGTGGTTTTTGGAAGTAAAGTTCTGAAATATAAGTAGCGGCAAGCGAAATATAAAATTGATCATCAAGCGAATATGCATCCAGGTGAGCAAAACATTGTCGTGCCAGTAATTGAAATGCGAAACACCGCCCTCGTCGGCTCGCAGATACTTGACCGGAGCGGGCAGATTCACAGCACGCACTCCAGCCCAGCACAGGCGCACCACTGCTTCAGGATCGAAATCGAAGCGGCGCATCCAGCGCTGGCCACGCATCACGCGGCGCAACGGCGCAATAGGATAAACACGAAAACCGTAGAGCGAATCTCCGATTCCCATCCACAAGGTTTCCAGATTCGCCCACCAATTTGAAACCTTGCGGCCCTGCACCCGCAGTGCAGGCGCGCTGGCATCAAAGACCGGCACGCCCAGTACCATCGCAGCGGGTGTGCGCTGCGAACAGGCCATGAATTCCGGGATCAGCGCCGCCGGGTGCTGGCCGTCTGAGTCCATGCATAACGCGTGAGTGTATCCGCGGCGAGCGGCTTCATCTATCCCATGCAGCACTGCGGCGCCCTTACCCTGGTTTTTAGGGAGAACAAACACGTGCAGCCCATCGTCCTGCGCAGCCATTGCCATCAATCCGGCAGCGGTGCCGTCTGTACTGCCATCTACCACCACCCACACGGGATTCCACTGCGCGCGCGCCTCCCTTACCGTGTCATATACCCTCCGACCTGGGTTGTAACTGGGGATAAGGACGAGGTGGGATCGGGAAGGGGTGTTGGAATCAGCGGGCATCAATCAAATCCTGGTGGAGGGTGTGCCGAGTTCGCTCAAGAAATATTTGCGCAAGGTTTGAGTAAATTCTTTTGGATCAGAGGGTGAATCAAAACGCTGGCCAAGGCGGATACGAAAGTGCAGGGGCAAATCAGGTCGCTTCAGCAGAGGCCAGCCCTTACCAAGAAAGCGGCTATCCTGCTCAATAATCACCGTCTGTATGGGCACGCCAGAGCGATATGAAATGTATGCGGCACCCGCCTGGAAATTGCCTAGCGGCAAGGGCTCAGTACGCGTGCCTTCGGGAAACAGCAACAGCTGGCTGCCCAGATGCAATTCTTCAACCGCAAGATTTACCGACCCAAGGAACCAGTCATTGCGGATATAACCGGCCAAGCGTGCGCCAGCACCCCAAAGCGGATTTGCGAGTAACGATGCCTTAAACACACAGGTGACATTCGGCAAGCGCGACAGCACCATCAGCGCATCCAGCAATCCGGGGTGATTTGGCGCGATGATCAGGGGGCCGGCTCCACGTAAGGCATCCAGCGCACGAAGATCGAAGCGTGCGAAGCCGATCATGTGCAATGCAACAAGATAGGTACGAAAGCCAAGGGTTGCCATCCAGCGTCCCAGCCACACACCGCTACGTCTCGGCAGAATCAGGTTCAACAGAAGGGCAATCGCCGACCACAGCAGGCAGCCGACACCCAGCATTACATATCCCGTATGCAAAGTGGTGTATTCATAGAGGCGGCGCAAAGGCAGCAGCAATTGGGTTGTGTTCATACAGCCAAGTTTTCGCCTAGTATCCATAATCCGGAGGATAAGCCTACAGCCTGGATCACGACAATTGCCCAGGCTGTGCCCGCAAAATGCAGCAGTTGACCGCGTACACAAAGGTACTCTGAATTGCGCGCAGATTCATACGGGCGCCTCATCGCGAAATCCAAACGCCTCGATCTCCACCATTAGCTCCGCACGGCAGATATCCGCCTTCAACCATATGATTTCGACATTTTCGCCTAGATTTACTCGCAGTATGTGGGCCACATTCTCCAAGTCTTCCGCATGGCGAATGAAGACCTTCATGCACAGATCGCAGGTAGTAAACCCACCCAGGCGCGACTTGAGGTTGGCCTGCTCCACTATGATCTCGATATTACGCAATGCCTCGGCTGTCTGCGCCGCGATATCCTGGTGATGCAGGGTTTTATGGCCCACGATGCTCGCCGTGCCGGAAATAAACAAGGCCTCCATTCCAGGCAACGGCAGCAGTGTCGCGCGCGAAAAAGTCGGACTGCGCGGGCCATACTGATCAGGATAATGGTAAGCGCTCATCTGGCGCGGATTTTCAATCGCGTGCGGCTCGGCATGTGAAGCCAGGAAATAAACCACCAGTCCGCCATCCATCGTTCCAAGCGCGCAGGCCGAAGGCAAGCCAGCAAGTAGCGAATGTTGCGCGACGATGAACGCATCCTGCCTGCCGATATTGAACTGTCTATAGCGCTCCAGCTCACCATCGGTAGCGTTGATGCGCGGCAGATAATTCCAGCAGCGCACCAGGTAGCGAAACCCGGTCATCTCGATTGTCTCGAAGATCGCTGAGTAGGCAGCATGACTGACCTGCTGGAGGGCACCGGACTCGCCAGTCGGCGGAAAATCTGCTTCGTTCAGGACAATAAAGCCGAACAGAATATGCTTGTCATAGCGGTATTGCAGCTTGCCGTGCGATCCCGTTGTGAACGGCCCATTGGCGAACCAAGCGGTATGCACGACGCCGTCATCCGGCAAGACTGGCATCGGCACGACACCGAATGCAGCAGGGTGGGGATTATGCCCGCTGGCACTATAAGTCACTGCGCCCAACAAACGATCCACGTCAACTGTATCGCCTGCAGAAATGCTGCGCAAATTTAGCGATCTGAAATGCCGAGTCATGGGTACCTCTAAAAATTCAGAGTTCGCCCAAATGCAAGGCGCGGGAAAAATTTCGCAGCGCCGCATATGATTGATATGTTAGCAAGAAATTTTTCCCTCAACGCAGCAGTTGGGATGAAATCTGGGTTTTTAGAGGTGCCTTCACGATGCCGCCCGAAATGCCAAGACTGCGTTGCTGCCACCGAAAGCAAACGAATTACTGACTGCGGCCTGGAACGACACACCTTTCAGCCCTTCACCCATTACATGGCGTACACCCTGGCAGTCCGTTGCCACTTCTTCCAGATGAGCTGTTGGCGGAATCTCTTGGCGGGCCAGCGCTAGCACCGTGATCAGTGCTTCCATGGCACCGACAGCGCCGAGCAAATGACCGTGCATCGATTTGGTAGCGCTGACCGGCAGGTTTGCGGCATGATCGCCAAACACCATCTTTAGCGCATTAATCTCAATCGGGTCTCCTTCTGGCGTCGCGGTACCATGTGCATTCACGTAGCCCACATCGGCGGCTGACAAATCCGCCTCGCGTAGCGCAGCGTTGATCGCACGAGCCTGTCCCTTTGCATCGGGCCGAACGAGGTGAATATGATCGCAACTTTGCCCATAACCTGCCAGCTCACAATAAATGCGTGCCCCACGCTCCACAGCATGGTTCCACTCTTCCAGTACCAATGCCGCACCGCCTTCCCCCAGCACAAAACCTGTGCGACCCGTCTGAAAAGGGCGGCACGCTCGATAAGCTGTTTTCTCGTCTCCCATGGCAATCACCCGCATCCCCTCCCAAGCGCGCATTACCGAGAACGTCAACGGCGCTTCCGATCCACCCGCAACGATCAGCGTAGCGTCGCCCATCTTGATCCGGCGAAAAGCCTCGCCTATGGAAACTGCCGACGAAGCGCACGCAACTGAATAACTCAGGCAGGCACCACCCAGACCAAGTGAGATGGCGATATTCGAAGCCGCAGCATTATTCATTGCCAACGCGACTGACAGCGGTGACGCACGGTGCTTGCCACGCTCGTAGAAATCGCTATAGCCTTTCTCAATGGTCTGTGTGCCACCAATCCCTGTACCCCAAGAGACGCCATAGTCATCCGATCCAGCGCCAACGCGCGGCAAGCCGGCATCGTCCCAGGCTGAAAAAGCAGCGGCAATGCCAAGCTGGCTGTAGCGGTCGGTCATGCTGGACATAGCGCGACCAATTGCCTGCTCAGGATTGAACAACAGGCAACTCACAGCAGGCTGCGCAATCGGCATCGGGGACGAAGGATGGGAATACAGACCAACGGCAGATTCACCGCGCATAATACGAGCAAAAAAATCCTCCGTATTCCCACCAAAAGGATTCACTAGCCCGACACCAGTCACAGCAACTCTACGATGTGACATCTTGCTCATTTACTGTGGGGACTCATTTACTGCGGGGGGTTTGAATTTTTCGATAAGCTCAACTAACTGGCCAACCGTTTCAGGCATCGGCACGTTATTTGGCAAATGAACGCCGTACTTATCCTCCACTTCAAACAACAGCTGAAGCAGGGCTAAAGAGTCTAAACCGATTTCGTTGAGTCGACTTTCCAAAGTCAGGTTTTCGGGTGGATTATCAACGTGGCGGCTGATATATTCTTTTATTAATTCAAGTGTTTCCATAGATAATTGCGCGTCTTTTAATATTAGGAGTGTCAAATTTCAGTTGAATTCACCCTCAAAGAATATCACCAACATGAACACTTTATAACGACGCCTAAGCCAAATAAGATTGAACCAATTTTCTGTTATATTTTAACTGACAAGCAGGATAACAGGAAATTTTTAAGCCCTATCCAGCCATAAGGCTGCTAGTGTAGGGTTGCACACTGTTTGAAATTTATTGCGTAAGCCGTAGGGCGCAATAACCAACGGGCATTGCACCAAAGGCAGGCAATTCTCTAAGCTCTTCGAGCTTGAGAAGTTGACACCGCTGCATGACACTCAAACATCTGGTGCAATGCGCTACGCTTATTGCACCCTACAATAACTGACTGTCAAAAATTAAGTTCCATCAAGATTGCAGCACTACACTAGCCCGAACGTTTCATAAATTCGCGTGATGATCGCG
>CAMTXD010000115.1:0-11951 GCA_947085625.1 uncultured Gallionellaceae bacterium
AGGGCTTTGGCACGGAGCAGTTAGCGCTCAATCCGGATATTTATGTCATCGGCAATGTGGTGTCGCGCGGCAATCCGCTGATGGAAGAAATTCTAAACCGCAACCTGCTCTATATTTCCGGGCCGCAATGGCTGGCGCAAAATCTGTTGCAAGACAAATGGGTGTTGGCGGTGGCGGGCACGCATGGCAAAACTACGACTTCTTCCATGCTGGCTTGGATACTGGAATACGCGGGATTGCACCCCGGTTTTTTGATTGGCGGCGTGCCGCAAAATTTTGGTGTGTCTGCGCGCTTAAATCCCCCTTACCCCCTTAAATCCCCCCTACCCCCCCTTTTTCAAAGTGGGGAATCTGAGCTTTACCCCCCTTTGAAAAAGGGGGGTGAGATTCCCCACTTTGAAAAAGGGGGGGTAGGGGGGATTTCGCCTTTATTCGTCATCGAGGCCGATGAATACGACACTGCCTTTTTCGATAAGCGTTCAAAATTTGTCCACTATCGCCCGCGCACTGCCATTCTCAATAATCTGGAATTCGACCACGCCGATATTTTCGCCGACCTGACCGCCATCGAAACCCAGTTCCACCATCTGCTGCGCATCGTGCCCGGTAACGGCCTCATCGTCAGCAACGGGCGTGAGGCTTCCTTGCAGCGTGTCATCCAGCGCGGGTGCTGGACGCCGGTAGAGTTATTCGGGAATGCAGAAGGCTGGAACATTGATGATGACAACCGCATATCATTGCGCGGCGAAACTCAAGGCGCTTTACAGTGGGACTTGATGGGCGAGCACAACCGCATGAACGCGTTGGCTGCACTGGCTGCCGCGCGCCATGCAGGCGTGCCGATAAAGCAGGGATTAGCTGCGCTAAGTGAATTCAAGAACGTAAAGCGGCGCATGGAAGTGCGCGGCACCATCAACGGTATTACCGTGTATGACGACTTCGCCCACCACCCCACCGCTATTGCCACCACGGTTGAAGGCTTGCGGCGCAAGGTCGGCAGCGCGCGCATCCTGGCGGTGCTGGAGCCGCGTTCCAACACCATGAAACTGGGTGTGATGAAGAACGCCCTGCCCGGCAGCCTCAAGAATGCGGATGTGGTGTTCTGCTACGGCGCGAACCTGGGTTGGGATGCACGCGAGTCACTCGCTCCGCTAGGCGACAAAGCCATTGTGAAAGATGACCTGAACGAATTGGTAGCAGCGATTGTTGCCGTAGCGCAATCCGGCGACCAAGTGCTGGTGATGAGCAACGGCAGCTTTGGCGGGATACAGGAGACATTGTTGCAGCGCTTGGCGGGGTAGAGTTTGGTAGGATGGGTGGAGCGGCTTTATCGCGTAACCCATCATTGCGCGATGGGTTACGCGATAAAGCCGCTCCACCCATCCTACATTAGGCAAAATCATGAACTTCGAACATATGAAGAAAAGTCACATCCAGAAAGAACGTCAGTTTTATGCCATAGGCGTTATCGCTGTTGTCGCAGGTTTTTCTTATTTTTGGGCTGTAAAGCATTACGACTACGGAATTGTTGCATTTGTATTGGGCGTGCTACTTATAGGCGCAATATCAATTCTCGCCGTGAGAAAATTAGACATTAGAACAAAATGCGGTGTTTGTAATTTCGACTTGTCGGATGTTCTTCACTTGGTTCTGGAGCCTGACGTCTTATTTTGCCCAAAGTGCGGCAACAAAATGTGATTGCCATTCTGTCACCAAGAGCTGAAAAACGGGCTCGTGCTGAAATTTAATGGGAAATGATCGTCTAGTCAGGCCTAACCCTGCGTTCGAGAGGGACGTCGCAAAAGCGCGGCGCCCCTCAACTTTACGTTAGCTACCCATGCGCCCCAAACATCATCCGCTTGGCCACAAACTTTTTCGCGCCCGGCAGGCAGTCCAATACCGAAAGCGCCAAACCACGTCCGCCACTTAGCAGCGGCAGATCGTTGGAGAATGTCCGCACCAGGCTATCGGTGAAGCGGATGCCGGCGTTGCGGTCTAGCCTCCGGGATTTCGTGTAATTCTCCAGCATAGCCGTTGTGCCGAGAGCTTCTGATGAGCTGTGCAAAATAACTTGCGCCAGTTCCCACGCATCGCGCAGCCCCATGTTGAAACCCTGTCCGGCCACCGGATGCAGGGTCTGGGCAGCATTGCCGAGCAGCACAGTATGCGGCAGGGTGATGTCCGGCGCGCGCTTCAGACGCAGCGGGAAGCAGGCGCGTTTCCCAACTGTGAGGAATTCGCCAACGCGATCACCGAAATGTTGATGCAGTTGCGTGAGAAAAACGGCGTCATGCCATTGCGGCATTTCCTGTGCCGCATCGTGCGCCACCGTCCACACCAGTTCGTACCCGTCCTTGTATGGCAGCAGCGCCACCGGCCCGTGCGCGGTAAAGCGCTCAAACGCGGTGTCCGGTTGCGGATATTCGCAGGTGACATGGGTGATGACAGCACTCTGGCCATAATCATGCAGCTTTGGCGGATGCGCGGCCTCCAGCAGCCTGCCGCCATCGGCGACGACAGCGAGGCGTGCGTTGAGTGCATGTTCGCTGCCTTCATGTTGATAGGTGATGCGTGCGCCATCTGCTTCAGTTTGCAGTTGCATGACCGCAGCGCCGCTTAGATACGTGATCTCACTTGCTTGCAAAGCGCCTTGCAATGCGGCCTGCAACGCAGGGTAGGGCAATACGTAGCCTAGGTCTGGAACATGCATTTCGTCCGCCCGCAGCACGGCGCGACCGAAGGAGTTTTTCTGCGAAATGTGGATGAATTTGATAGCCGAAACTTGTGCGATTTTATCCCACACGCCGAGCCGATCCAGCAGCAGGCGGCTGCCGTAGGACAGCGCCAAGGCGCGTGGGTCGGTACTGGCGTCTTTTGTTTCGCGCGCTTCCAGCACGGTGATATTCAGGCCGCTGTCCCGCAGCGCGAGTGCAAACGCGGCCCCAACTGGGCCGCCGCCGATGATGGCGATGTCACAATTTGTGTTTATGTTGTTCGCCTTGTCCTGAAAACATTTCACCACAGAGACACAGAGAAAGGCAAACCCGGGCCAAACCTGTAGCGTGCGCTGTGCGCACGACACCACGACGTGCCGTTTTTCCCTAACGGTTTCCTCTGTGTCTCTGTGGTGAAGATTTTATTGTTTCATTAACTCTTCAATGTATCGGTACCGTTCGGTACTGCGCCAGCACGACGAGGTTATCGCCCTGCACGATGAGATTGCCGTCGCCCGGTTCACCGCAGGCGAGGTCGGGCACGTCCTTGATTAAAATAATCCTACGTTCAGTCGTTTAGATACATTGCACCGATGTCGAACGCTTCCTCCGGTGTTCCAAACCAGTCACCGGAAGGAAACAGCGTCGCTTCGTAGCGTTCGTTGCTATAGGTATAAAAGGCGTAGCTCCAGCGGTTGTCGCCGAAATACCGCAGCCTGCCGAGATGCGTCGGCCGTTTACGGTATTGTTCGATGGCATCTTGAACATCAATCCCGCTTTTTCGCCAGTAATCCGTCAATTCTTTTGCAGGTTCTTTATATGCTTCGATATAGCACAAAGCGCCACGAAAACGCACTTCCAGCCTTGCGTACCGACCCGCATAATGCTTGGCACCGTGAGCTTCGAGGCGCGCCACAATAGCCGCTCTCAGCTGTACCGGTACGGTTTTTCCGCCACTGTGCGGATTAAAAGTCCAGACCCTGTTCGCCATGATTAATTTATCTCCTCTGAGTGACTACTAAATTTGCGGTCAGAACTAATCAGGGACATTGGGGGCAGACCATTTCGACTCTCAAACTATCTCCTCGTGTGGCCTCAACCCGAATGATCGCACCACGTCAAAAATTGTCGCAGTCGCTCATGATATTACTGCGCCAGAAATTCCTGCATGGAAAACAGGCGGCCGCAGATCCCTATTTGGCGTGCATTAGCTCTTCGATTGCCGTCACGGTTTTGGGAGTGGCGGCGCTTAAAACTTCACACCCGTTTGCAGTGATGGCCACATCGTCTTCGATGCGGATGCCGATGTTCCATAATGCTTGCGGTACATCGTCTGCCGGGCGGATGTAGCAGCCCGGCTCCACGGTCAGCACCATGCCGGGTTGCAACAGTCGCCAGTTTCCTTCCAGCTTGTAGTTGCCGACATCATGCACATCCATACCCAGCCAGTGGCCGGTGCGGTGCATGTAGAAGCGCTTGTAACCCTCGCTTTCCAGCACGGCATCCACGCTGCCGCTGCATAGCCTGAGGTCTATTAATCCTTGTGCCAATACACGTAAGGCCGCGTCGTGCGGTTCGTTCCAGTGCGCGCCGGGACGCGCCGCAGCGATGGCGGCGGTTTGCGCGGCCAGCACCATTTCGTACACGTCTTTTTGCGCAGCGCTGAATTTTCCGTTGACCGGGAAGGTGCGAGTGATATCGGCGGCGTAGCCATCCAGTTCGCAGGCGGCATCTATCAGCAGCAGGTCGCCATCCTTGAGCGGGGCGTTGTTGCTGATGTAATGCAGCACGCAGGCGTTGGCACCGCCGGCAACGATGGAGGTGTAGGCGGGGGCTTGCGCGCCGCTGTTGCGGAATTCGTGCAGCAGCTCCGCTTCGATTTCGTATTCCATTCTACCTGGGCGCGTGGCGCGCATGGCGCGGATGTGCGCAGCGGCGGAGATGGCGGCGGCGCGGCGCATGGTGGCGAGCTCATCATCATCTTTTATAAGGCGCATCTCGTCCAGCAACATGCGTACATCGTGTATCTCGTTCGGCGCAGTGATGCCGCTGCGCACCTGCGCCTGCACCCGCGCGCGCAGCGCGAGGATGCGATCATCCCACGCGGCATGTTTGCCGAGCGGGTGGAAGAGCGCGGGTTGGTTGCCCATTAGTTCGGTCAGCCTGTCGTCCAGCTGGGCGATGGGGAAGGCGGTATCGAAGCCGAACTTTTCTTTTGCCCCGTCCGGACCATGCCTGAAACCATCCCATATTTCGCGCTCTATATCTTTCTCACGGCAGAACAGGATAGATTGCGGGCTGGCTCCTGCAACCAATATCAGCACTGCCTCCGGTTCGTCAAAGCCAGTAAGGTAATGGAAGTGGCTGTCGTAGCGGTAGGGAAAATGTGAGTCGCCGTTGCGCAACACTTCCGGCGCGGTGGGGATGACGGCGATGCCGCGCTGCATCTGCTTGATGAGGCGGCTGCGGCGGCTGGCGTATATGGTGGGATTAAGCATGGCTGTCATTATCCTAGAAACCTCAGTTGGACGGGGTGGAGTGTGCTATTTTTGGGGTGCAGGGCAAGGCGCAACGACGCGGAATGGTCGTTCCATTCCAAGGAGTTGCAACGCAGCCATGTGCCGCAAAAATAGTGCAATCCATCCCGTAGCGGTCTCACCAATCGGGTGAAACGATCAATCATGAATAAATTTATTGAAATCATCTTGTTAAATATCCAGATGAGCGGTCAACTGGGGTTTCTAGGTTCAGGTATGTGCAATATATTGTGGTCATGGTGTATCGTCAATCACTTCCTGCGGAAATGGCCAAATAACGCCAGTGTAGCTGTTCTACCTGTCGGCGCAAGTCGTCCGGGCTGCCGTTGTTTTTAATGAACTCGTCGGCGCGCCGCAGTCGTTCGGCACGGGGCATCTGCGTTGCCATGATGGCGCGCACAGTGTGTTCATCCAGCCCACTGCGTTGCATGGCGCGCGCAACTTGCAGCGCTTCGGTGCAGTCTACAACCAGGGTGCGTTGCACCAGATCGAGGTAGCCAGCCGCCTCAAACAACAGTGGCACTACCAGCAATAGGTAGGGCGCTGTGCTGGCCTCGGCCTGTGCCAGCATTTGCGCACGGATCAGCGGATGCAGGATGGCTTCCAGTTGCAGTTTGACGGCAGGATCAGAAAATACCCGTTGCCGCATGTGCGCCCGGTCGAGGGCACCGTCGGTATCTATGTAGCTATCGCCGAATGCCGTCCTGATTGCCGCAATGGCGGAGCCGCCGGATTGGGTTAGCCGATGCGAGATGGTATCGCTATCAATGACGGTGGCGCCGCATTCGGCGAATAGTGCGGAAACCGTGCTTTTGCCGCTGCCGATGCCGCCAGTTAAACCCACCCGATAGCTCATGGTACGGCGAGTAGTTGCAAATAACCCTGCGTCAGTGGCTGCCCCCAGAACAGCGCAATCAGGCCGCCGCCGGCCAGATAGGGGCCGAATGGGATGGGGATATTACGGCCATGGCGTGCCGCGACTATCAGTGTGATGCCAACCACTGCGCCCACCAGCGAGGACAGCAGGATAACCAGTGGTAACATTTGCCAGCCCAGCCATGCGCCTATGGCTGCCAGCAGTTTGAAGTCTCCATAGCCCATGCCATCCTTGCCGGTGGCGAGCTTGAACAGCCAATAGACGGCCCACAGCGTCAGATAACCCGCGACCGCACCGATGACCGCGCTGGGCAGATCGACGAAGGTGCCGGACAGGTTGAACAGCAGGCCCAGCCACAGCAGCGGCAGGGTGATGTCATCCGGCAGCAGTTGCGTGTCGGCATCGATGAAGGTCAGCGCCAGCAACGCCCAGATAAATAGCAGCGCAGCCAAGGCAGCCAGGCCGAAGCCGAAATGCCATGCGACATATGCGCTCAATACCCCACTAAGCGCTTCCACGGTGGGGTAACGCGCCGAGATGGCTGCGCCGCAACCCCGGCATTTGCCGCGCAGCAGCAGGTAGCTGATGAGCGGGATATTTTCCAGCGCGCCTATCTTGTGGCCGCAGTGTAGACAGGCTGAGCGCGGGATCAGCAGATTGTAGCGGGGCAGGTTGTAGGGTGGTGCATTTTCTGTCGTCTTGCCGTTAAGATCGGCGCACTGCTGTAGCCACTCCTGCTCCAGCATTTTGGGTAGGCGATGGATTACAACATTCAGAAAACTGCCGACCATTAGACCAATGACCGCAAACAGGGCCATAAAAAAAATCGGGGAGCTTTGCAATAATTGAAAGAATGCGGTCATGAGGCTATTTCAAAGACACCCAAACGCAGAAATTGAGATGATATTTGAATTTTTCATTAGCCAACCACCTGACCCATATTGAATATAGGCAGATACATCGCCACCACCATGCCGCCGATCAACGTGCCCAGCACAACCATGATGATGGGTTCCATCAGACTGGACAGTGCTGCCACCGCATCGTCCACCTCGGCCTCGTAGAAATCGGCCACTTTATTCAACATGCTGTCCAGCGAGCCGGATTCCTCGCCGATCGCTGCCATTTGCAGCACCATGCTGGGAAATACGCCGGTATTTTCCATGGCTGACACCAGGGTGCTGCCCTGACTGACCTCTCTTTGGATGGCCTTGGTCGCATCATAATAGATTACGTTGCCGGCTGCGCCCGCCACCGAGTTAAAAGATTCCACCAAGGGCACGCCAGCGGCAAACATAGTGGATAAGGTGCGAGTCCAGCGCGCGATGGAGGCTTTACGGATCACATCACCAAAAATCGGCAGTTTAAGCGCCAATCTGTCCACGACATCCTGCACCTTTTTACTGCGCTTCCAGAAGTAGAAGAAGGCATAGATCCCGCCCCCTACGATGCCGAAAATCGCCCACCACCATTCAACAAAGAAATCGGAGATGCTCATCAGGAGCAGGGTGGGTGCGGGCAGGTCGGCACCAAAGTTGGAAAACAGCTCCTTGAACGCTGGGATCACGAAAATCATGATAATCGCCACGATAATGAAGGCGATGGCGATAATTGAAATCGGATAAAACAACGCGCTCTTGATCTTGCTCTTGATAGCCAGTATTTTTTCCTGGTAGGTCGCTAGGCGCTCCAGCAGGGTATCCAGAATGCCGGCCGCTTCCCCCGCGCCTACCAGGTTGCAAAACAGGTTGTCGAAATACAGCGGGAATTTGCGGAATGCCTGTTCCAGGCTGCTGCCGGTCTCCACGTCGGTCTTGATGTCGTTCAGCAGTCTGGTGACGGAAGAGTTGCTGTGTCCCTTGCCTACAATGTCGAATGATTGCAGCAACGGCACGCCGTCCTTCATCATGGTGGCAAGCTGGCGCGTAAACAGGGTAAGTTCTTTCTGGGTAATTTTCTTGCCACCGCCGGCGCGGATCTTTTTGATTTTAGTGACGCTAAACCCCTGGCGGCGCAACTGGGACGACGCGACGGCTTCGCCCACAGCGCGTATCATGCCTTTTGACGGCTTACCGGATTTGTCCTTGCCCTCCCACAGGAACTGGAATTCATTTGGTTTTTTGGCTTTGCTTTCCACTGCCATGGCGTTCCCTTTATGCTGTTCGCGTTGGTGACTGCTTAAGTCCTTGCACGGCGACCCATCCTTACATGCATCATGCCGTGGTTTGAGGGCTTTGTAAATACACGGTTATATTCCGGCTAACCCTCAGTCTGGTGCGGCAGTGCGGGAAAAATTTTTACTACTTTCACCACCCGACCCTGGATCTGGATAATTTCAATCGGGTAGTCCGCAATTTTCAGGCTGGTGCCTGCTTCTGGTATGTCTTGCAGATATTCCAGAATTAGGCCATTCAACGTCTTCGCCCCGCCCAGCGGGAAATGCATGCCCAGTTTGCGGTTCAAGTCGCGTAGCGGTGTACTGCCTTCCACCAGCAAACTGCCGTCTACCTGACGCAGGAATTTGCCGGTTTGTGCGGGCGACTGCGTGGTGAAATCGCCGACAATTTCTTCCAGAATATTTTCTAGTGTGACCAGACCCAGCAGCTCGCCATATTCGTCCACCACTAGGCCAAATCGGAAATGCCTTTCCTGAAAGTGTTGCAACTGCGACAGCAGAGCCGTATCGGAGGGGATGAAATAGGGTTCCTGCAACAATTCGCGCAACTCGCTGGCATCGAAGTGCGCGCGCTGCATCAGATTGAGCGCGCGACGCACATGCAGGATGCCCACAATATTGTCGAGCGCCCCTTCATACACCGGCAACAGCGTGTGGTGGCAAGTCGCCAGTTGTTCGCGCAATATTTCTGGCGATGTATTCAGGTAGAGCGCCTCAATCTGGTTGCGCGGCACCATCACATCGTTCACTGCAATGCGTTCCAGGTCGACCAGGTTGAGCAGCATCTTCTGGTGTTTGCGCGGCAGAAAATTGCCTGCTTCCAGCACCATCATGCGCAGCTCTTCCATGCTTACCTTACCCTTGCTCTGGTCGGCCTGCACCTCGATGCGAAACAGCCACAGAAAGCCGCGCACCATCGCGGTAGCAACTGATACCACCGGATAAAACAGCGTGTTGAGTGGCGCAAGGATATAGCTTGAAGGTAATGCGATACGCTCAGGATAGCTGGCAGCAATCACCTTGGGCATAATTTCGCTGAATACTAGGATTATAAATGTGATCGCTAGGGTACCGGCAAGCAGCCACCAGTCATTTTCACCGAACAGGTGCAGGATGATGATTCCCGTCAACGAGGCTGCCAACACGTTGAGCAGCGTGTTGCCGAACAGCACGGAGCCGAGCAGCTTGTCCGTCTGCGTCAGCAGTTTTGCGGTGAGCTTGGCGCTCTTATTTCCCTTGCGCACCAGAGCGTTCAGCCGGTGGCGGTTCAGCGCCATCATGCTGGTTTCAGCAGCGGAAAAGAAACCGGAACAAACCAGAATAACTACCAGGGCAAGGAACAGCGTGCCCAATGAAATCTCGTCCAAAGCGGGAAGACCCTATAATGTAATAGACCAGTATCGGGGAGGCGGCTGGGGGTGTCAACTGCCTGCCAGGAATCAGGAATCAGGAATCAGGCAATACGTTGCGTAAAAATTATATTTTTGGAGCAAAGGTAAAGGCGTCGGAGAAAAATTCCTCATCGGGTAAATTGCGCAGGGTGGTGAAGTCACGGTGTGCCACTTCCACCACTACCGGCGCGCCGCAGGTATATACCTGATAGTCGGACAGGTCGTTGTAGTCTTCCAGTACGGCTTGATGCACAAATCCTTCTCTTCCCTGCCAGTTATCCGCTGGCAAAGCCTCCGACAAGACCGGCGTGAATTTGATGCCGTGCGCTTCCCACTCTCCGGCTATATCCAGCATGTACAGGTCGGCCAGTTTGCGCGCCCCCCAGTAGAAATGCATGGAACGCTTCAAGCCGATATGCAAAGCATGTTCGATGATGGACTTGATCGGCGCGAAGCCGGTGCCGCTGGCCACGAACACAATGGGTTTGTCGCTATCTTCGCGCAAGAAAAAAGTGCCCAGCGGCCCCTTGAAGCGCAGGATATCGCGTTCTTTCATCTGGGTGAAAATATGCTGGGTGAACTCGCCGCCTAGAATGTTGCGCACATGCAATTGCAAAAACTCATCATCGTGTGGCGCATTGGCCAGAGAGAAACTGCGCGCCACGCCACCCTTCAGCAGGATATCAATGTACTGCCCGGCAAGGAATTGTAAACGCTCGGTGGCAGGCAGCTTTAGATACAGCACCATCACGTCATCGGCGCGTTTTTCCAGCTTATGCACGCGGCAGGGCAAGGTTTTTACCGGAATGTCCTTGGCCGCATTCACTTCGCGGCATTCTATGACCAGATCAGACTTGGGCTGGGCGCGGCAAAACAGAGCCATGCCGGCCGCCTTCTCCGTCGCCGTCAATGTTGTGTCCTGATACTTGCCGTAATCCACCGTGCCCTGCAGTATCTTGCCCTTGCAAGTTCCGCATACGCCATCGCGGCAACTGTAAGGCAAGGTATAACCATGCTTCAGCCCCGCCTCGAGTATGGTTTCATCGGCCTCCGCTGGAAAACTATGGTTGCTGGGCTTAATGAGGATGTTGAATGCCATGAAATATCTGCTGTATGCGCGAAAGAATCGATTTTAACGCATAATTGCGCCATGAAACGAATCTTGATTATCGGTTGCGGCGACATCGCCATGCGCGTTGCGCCATTGCTGCGCAGCCATTACCGCCTGATTGGCTTGGTGCGCCATGCGGATCAGCACGACGTACTGCGCCAGGCAGGCATCACTCCCGTGGCGGGCGATCTGGATGCCCGGAAGAGCTTAAATCGTTTGGCCGGACTAGCGGACATCGTGCTGCATTTTGCGCCGCCGCCATCCGCCCCTCCCCTGACAAGGGGAGGTTGGGAGGGGTTAGCCGTTGATCCCCGCACCCGTAATCTGCTGGCAGCGTTAACGCGCGGCAGGCTACCGCAACAATTGGTATACATCAGCACCAGCGGTGTATATGGTGATTGCGGCGGGGAGCAGGTGACGGAAACACATCCGCTCAATGCGCAAAATCCGCGCGCCCGACGCCGCGTGGATGCGGAAAAGCAGATACGCGCCTGGGCCAGAAAAAATGGAGTACACGCCAGCATCCTGCGCGTGCCAGGCATCTATGCCGCCGATCGTTTGCCACTGCAGCGCTTGCAACAAGGCACTCCCGCCATCGTGGCGGCAGAGGACAGCTACACCAACCACATCCACGCCGATGACTTAGCGCGCTGCGTAATCGCCGCCATGCGCCACGCAAAACCCAACAGAGTAGTTCACACCAGCGACGACAGCGAATTAAAAATGGGTGAATATTTTGATGCGGTAGCGGATGCCTATCGCCTGCCGCGCCCGCCGCGCATCAGCCGCGCCGAAGCGCAACGCGTGCTGTCACCGATGATGCTGTCCTTCATGAATGAATCGCGGCGGCTGACCAATGTGCGTATGAAGCGGGAATTGAAAGTGGAGTTGAACTATCCGACGGTGGCTGATGCACTGAAAGAAACGCTAAAAAACTAAGCCGTCATTCCCGCGCAGGCGGGAATCCAGTGGGTTTAGACAAAAGGCACTATGTCTAGCAGCCTGTCGGACTTAAAGGAAATCGGCTGCAAATCCGCCTGGCCGGTCCATATTTCGCCGCTTTTTTGGTCAATAAGATGACTATTGACCTGCAAAATCGTCAAAATCTGTCCTCGCCCAGCCAAATTTTCGCTTCGATTCTTCAA
>CAMTXD010000116.1:0-19564 GCA_947085625.1 uncultured Gallionellaceae bacterium
GGCCAATAGTCAATCTATTGGTCAAAAAAGCGGCGAAATATGGACCGGCCAGGCGCTTTTGCAGCCGATTTCCTTTAAGTCAGACAGGCTGCTAGCTTTAGATGTGCCCTTTATGACGAGCAGTCAATCGAATCAACCAGCCAGCACCTTATGCGCCGCCGCCACCCCTACACCGCGCTGTATCGGCGCATTCATCCGTCCTAGCACATCATCCAGCGCGCCCAGGCAGATTAGGACATTGCTCGGATTGCTGGCGTAACCCATCAAGCCGATACGCCACGCCTTGCCCGACATCAAGCCCAGACCAGCGCCAATTTCCAGCTGGTAATCATTGAGTAGTGTGGTGCGCACGGCGGTATCATCTACGCCATCGGGTATGGTGATGGCATTCAGTTGCGGCAAGCGCTCGGCTACCGGCACCACAAATTGCAAGCCCATCGTTTCAAGTCCGGCGCGCAGGGCAAGGTGATTTTTCTGGTGGCGCGCCCAGGAATTTTCTAGGCCTTCATCCTGTAGTATTACCAGGGCTTCGTGCAGACCGTATAGCGCGTTGATCGGCGCGGTGTGGTGGTAGGCACGCTTGGTTGATCCTCCCCAATAGCCCATGACCAGATTCAAATCCAAGAACCAGCTTTGCACTTTAGTTTTGCGGTTCTTGATTTTTTCCAGTGCGCGCGGGCTGAAGCTGACCGGTGAAAGTCCTGGCGTACAGGACAGGCATTTTTGCGTGCCGGAATAAATCGCGTCTATCTCCCATTCATCCACTTTTAGCGCTACGCCGCCGAGCGAGGTTACCGCGTCCACAATGGTGAGGCAGCCATGCTTGTGCGCGATCGCCACCAGGGTTTTGGCATCCGACAAAGCACCGGTGGAAGTTTCCGCATGAACAAACGCGACGATTTTAGTATCTGGATTAGCCTTGAGCGCGTCCTCCAGTTTTTGCGGGTCAACCGCACGCCCCCAATCATCTTGCACCATCACGGCCACGCCACCGCAACGCTCGACGTTTTCTTTCATGCGTCCGCCAAACACGCCGTTCTGGCAGATTATTACCTTTTCGCCCGGTTCAACCAGATTGACGAAGCAGGTTTCCATACCGGCCGAGCCGGGCGCGGAGACCGGCATGGTCAATTCATTTTTGGTCTGGAAAGCATACTTCAATAGTTCTTTCATTTCGTCCATCATGTTCACGAACACCGGATCGAGATGGCCGATGGTGGGACGAGACAGCGCCTCCAGAACGCGCGGGCCGACATTGGACGGGCCGGGACCCATAAGGATACGCTGCGGGGGATGAAATGATTTGATAGCCATGCTGTTTTCCTTGGTGTGTTTACGAATGTTGCAGTTTAACTTTTTTAATCGCTCCTTGCATCCCATTCCTGCTGTGGGAGCACGGATGTCCCGTCCGCATGCGGGCAGGATGCCCGCGATTCTCAAGGATACCCTCAAGATTCAAAGCGCATGGACAAGTCTATAGCCTGCACGTCTTTAGTCAGCCCACCGACAGAAATGCGATCCACGCCAGTTTCGGCGATAGCGCGCACCGTATCAAGAGTGATGCCACCGGAAGCCTCCAGTTCGGCGCGACCAGCGGTGAGTTTGACTGCCGTGCGCATCCCATCGAGATCAAAATTATCCAGCAGTATCAGCTTCGCGCCCGCATCCAGCGCCTCGCGCAACTGTTCCAGATTTTCCACTTCAATCTGAATGGTCACATCCGCAGGAGCAAGGTGGAAAGCCTGTTCCAGCGCGGGGCAGATGCCGCCCGCCGCCAGGATATGATTCTCCTTGATCAGCACGCCATCGAACAAACCCATGCGCTGGTTATACCCACCGCTGGTTTTGACCGCATATTTTTGCGCCATGCGCAGGCCGGGCAGGGTCTTGCGCGTGTCCATTATTTTTGTTTTAAGTCCTGTAACGGCATCCACATAGCGTCGCGTCAGCGTGGCGGTGGCGGACAGTGTTTGCAAAAAATTTAGCGCGGCGCGTTCCGCCGTGAGCATGGCGCGCGCATTGCCGCGAATTTCGCATAATGTTTGATTGGCCTCGGCCACTTCACCCTCGCGCAACAACCAGCGTATCTCGCAATGGGCATCCAGCGCGCGGAAGCAGCCCTCGAACCACTGCGTACCGCACAGCACCATGTGCTGGCGCGTGATGACGGCGGCGTGTGCTTGCGCATGTTCCGGGATCAGTTGCGCGGTGAGGTCACCATCGAATGTCACCGCATCGCGGTTCCCTGTCCCCCTCTCCCGTTCGCGGGAGAGGGCTGGGGAGAGGGTGCCCACATCTTCATCCAGCGCGGCGAGAATATTGGCTTGGATGTGGGGCGGGAGGTCATGAAGTAGGGGCATGGTGAGTCCTTCAACTTGATTCAATCGGGTAGCAATGTAGCGTGCGCTATGCGCACGATTCGTAAATTGTGTAGTGCGCATAGCGCACGCTAGCAGCCTGTCTGACTTAAAGAATCGAAGCGAAAAAGTGGCTGGGTGAGGACAGATTTTGACGATTTTGCAGGCCAATAGTCATTCTATTGGTCAAAAAAGCGGCAAAATATGGACCGGCCAGGCGCTTTTGCAGCCGATTTCCTTTAACCCAGATTTTCCATTAGCGCTCGTAGCGAGGCTGATCAAGAGGTTGAAGATGTGAGAGAAAAAGCAAAAATTGTGCGGAAAGCGTAGTCACTCTACGTTGACAAACAATTTTTGTTTTTTCTCGCGCAGATTCAGCCTATTGAACAGCCGCAGTAGAGGGCTAATGGAAAATCTGGGTTTAAGTCAGACAGGCTGCTAGCATCGCAGTTAGAAAACCACGAGACTGACATGTGTTTTCAGAGATGCACTCGATTGATTGCATCACCCCACAATTCAACAACCACTAATGCTGCATTTACCCCCAACTCATACAAAAAAGGAAGCTGCCATGTCAGAACAACACGATAATCATCACCAAGCAAAATCCCGCTGGGTGCTTTATGGTTTTCTTGCCATTGCCGGTTTCTTCCTGGTTGTCGAGCATAGGGCGCATCTCTCTGGGTGGTTCTCATCCTACGGGATTTGGTTGTTATTGCTTGCTTGTCCCTTGATGCACCTGTTCATGCATCACGGTCATGGCGACCACGACCAGCATACGCATCACCATGATTCATCCGCAGGAGACTCGAAATGAATGCGCCATTTTCCGATTATGGGCTCTGGTCGCTGGTCATTATCAACTCGCTGGTGTTTATCATCTTTGCCTTCAGTTTTGCCAAGCCGCAAAGCAAGCGGGACTGGCGTTCGTTCAGCGCATTCTCGGCGTTCATCGTGGCATTGTTTACCGAGATGTACGGCTTCCCGCTGACCATCTTCCTGCTCTCCGGCTGGCTGCAAAGTCGTTTTCCCGGTGTAGACTGGTTCGCGCACGATTCCGGCCACCTGCTTGAGATGTTGTTCGGCTGGCGCGCAAATCCGCACTTCGGGCCGTTCCATGTGCTCAGCATGGCATTTATCGGCGGCGGCTTCATTCTCTTGGCATCCGCGTGGAAAGTGCTTTATCAGGCGCAACGTACACACCGCCTGGCGACCACCGGGCCTTACGCAAAAATTCGCCATCCGCAGTACGTTGCTTTTGTGCTGATCATGTTCGGTTTCCTGTTGCAGTGGCCAACCATCCTGACCCTGCTAATGTTCCCGGTGTTGGTGTGGATGTATGTCCGGCTGGCGCTGCGGGAGGAGCGTGAAGCCTTGTCGGAGTTTGGTGACGAGTACGTTCGCTATACCCAACAGACCACGGCATTTTTGCCGCGAATGTAGGCAGGAAATTAAGGCTGCTATTTTAGGGTATCTCTAAAAATGCCGTCGTCCCCGCCCCCGACTACCCCATTCGAGGGCAGGCTGCGGCGGGGAACCAGATACTTGATTAGCCTGGATTCCCGCCTTCGCGGGAATGACAAAATGTGAATATTTAGAGGTGCCCATTAGATTAAGGGAGGCTTGCATGGACTTTCCTCTACACCACAAATCAGATTCCGGCTCGCCCAAGCCTGATATCGGCGCCACTTGCAGCAAGTGCGGTGCGCCGATTACTGCATCTTCGTTCATGCGGGATGGAGAGGCGTACTGTTGCGAAGGATGTTACCTCAAGCGCGAGGAATACCGGCTGGCACAGGTCGAAAATATTGATGCGATTTATCTGGCCCTGGCTGAAGCGCTGGCGGAAGCACTGGACGCGCGAGAGCACGAAACGGGTTTGCATTCCAAGCGGGTCGCTTGTCATACCCTGGTATTAGCACGGCGCTTCACGACAGATGAAGCATTGTTGCAACAGGTGTACTGGGGCGCGCTGCTGCATGACATCGGCAAGATCGGCATTCCTGACGCCGTGCTGCTCAAGCAGGGTTCGCTCGATACTGAAGAATGGCAAACCATGCGCACCCATCCCGAAATCGGGCATCGTATTCTGTCGAGTGTGCCCTTCATGGCGACCGCTGCGAAAATCGTGTTGAACCATGAGGAGCGCTTCGACGGGACGGGATATCCGAATGGGCTGCGCGGCGAGGAAATATCGCTGTGGACGCGGTTGTTTGCAGTGATAGACACGCTAGATGCGATAACCTCAGACCGTCCCTATCGCAAAGGAGTATCATTTGCAGCTGCGCAGGCCGAAATTCTGAGCATGGCGGGGACGCAATTCGATCCAGTGGCGGTAGAGGCATTCATCGCCGAAGAAGAAACATTGCGCCACATGGTTAAGCTCAAGTGTCTGGAAGTACCTGCAGAAAAAGCGGGAGTACCATGAGCGCCGCCATCCTGGGGGTGTCCTGCATTTTGTATCGCATCCCGCCAGCACACCCATAATGTCCATGTTATTCGTTTACAAGCCATAACCCAGAAGTCATCACCGCATTCCGCCCAAAATCAGCACAGCGCCCATCCTGAATAAGCCGTTGTAGAATGGCGCCATGATTACGCCAAATCCTACTACAACTTGGAATGCACCTCCAACAGAATTTATCCAGATATACCGGGCAAGTGATGACGCTATCCGCGCCGAACTCAGCACCGGATTGCTAGCTGCGCAGGCGTTTACTGCGCCGAAATATCTGTATGACGAACTGGGCTCCAGGCTGTTTGCGGCGATTTGTGAACTGCCGGAATATTATTTGACGCGCGTGGAAGCAGCCATTTTTGATGAGCATTTGGATGAGATTGGGAAGTCGGCAGGCAAGGGCAGCACGTTGATTGATCTCGGTGCGGGAAATTGCGCCAAGGCGGCGCGGCTATTTTCCACCTTGCAACCCGCGCAGTATGTTCCAGTTGATGTCTCAACTGATTTTCTGCGCGATACGGTTGGCCTTTTGCATCAACGCTTCCCCCTCCTTCACATGACAGCTGTTGGCCTGGATTTTTCCAGCGCATTGGAACTGCCCAATGCAGTGCGGCCTGAGAAGCGACTGTTCTTTTATCCCGGCTCGTCCATCGGCAATTTCATGCCAGATGAAGCCGTCGCATTTTTCCGTCGCTTGCGCGCGGCCTGTGGCAGCGATGGCGGACTATTGGTAGGAGTAGATCTGGTCAAGGGCAAAAAAATTCTGGATGCGGCCTACGACGACGCCTTGGGTGTTACCGCGTCATTCAACCTGAACATGTTGCTGCACCTGAATAAATTGCTGGGTGCGGATTTTGACGTGAGCGAATGGCAACATTACGGCTTTTTCAATACCGAACATAGCCGAATTGAAATGCATCTCGAGGCAAGGCACGCGGTGACGGTGACCTGGCAAGGCGGCCAACGCCGCTTCCAGCAAGGTGAGCGCATCCATACCGAAAACAGCTACAAGTACACACGTGAGAGTTTTGTGCGGCTACTGGAACAGGCAGGATTTATGGCGGATAGAATTTGGAGCGATCAGCGCGGTTGGTTTATGCTGTGTTATGCACGCGCGGTTTAATTCATCCACATAAAATATCAATTATCCTAGAAACCTCAGTTGGACGGGATGGAGTGTGCTATTTTTGGGGTGCAGGGCAAGGCGCAACGACGCGGAATGGTCGTTCCATTCCAAGGAGTTGCAACGCAGCCATGTGCCGTAAAAATAGTGCAATCCATCCCGTAGCGGTCTCACCAATCGGGTGAAAAGATCAATCATGAATAAATTTATTTAAATCATTTTGTTAAATACCCAGATGAGCGGTCAACTGGGGTTTCTAGGATTATGCTTGCGTCATTCCCCGCCTTAGCGAAAAACTAAGCGCATCCACCAGCCCGACCAGCAGCAGCATTGCCAGGATAACGCTGGCAGCTTGCTGCATCTGAAACAGCGACAAATGATATTTGAGCATTTGCCCCAAACCCCCGGCGCCGACCACGCCGAGGATGGCGGCGGCGCGAATATTATTTTCCCAGCGGTACAGCGTGTACGACATAATTTGCGGCAGCGTTTGCGGCAATGTCGCGTAGAGAAAAGCGGCCATGGGGTGGACGCCATTGATGCGCAAGGTTGCCTCAGGCAAGGGTGACCCATTTTCGATGGCGTCGGCAAACAGGCGGCCCAGCACGCCAGTGGTGTGTACCGCCAACGCCAGCGTTCCGGCGAAGGGGCCTAGTCCGGCGGCGATGAGCAGGATGGAGGCCCATATCAATTCTGGTATCGAACGCAACACATTTAGCACCATACGCGTGGCGGCACGCAGGACTGTCCCGAAACGTCCGCTGGCGGGCAGCGCCAACATCAGGCCGAGCATTGCGGCGATGAGCGTGCCGAGCGCCGACATGGATAGCGTTTCCCAAGTCGCCACGGCGATTTTACGCAAGAATGGCTGCGACACATCGGGTGGCACAAAACCGCGCAGGAATTCGCCGCTGCTGCGCGCGGCATCGGCAGAAAAAAGCTGCCGCCATTCGAGCGACAAAGACATAAAGCTGGCAATAACCAGCGCGCCCAGTCCGGCCAATATGATGAAGTTGGCAATACGTGAGTTCATGCCCATCTACCACGCAGTAATTTGCTCACGCCATCACTGGCGGCAACCAGCAATACGAAGACGATCAGCATGGTGGCCACTTCATCACCGGCCAGCATTTTCATGGATTCATCCATGCGCTGACCAAGGCCGCCCGCGCCGACGAAGCCCATCACCACCGCGCCGCGTATCGCGCATTCCCAGCGGTACAGGGTGTAGGACAATAACTCAGACGCCGACTCTGGGAGCGCGCCATACAGCAATGCGGATAGCCGCCCACTGCCGTTTTTCAGCAATGTGGTGGTGGCATTGTGGTCGGATGACTCGAGTATTTCCGCATAGACTTTGCCCAACATGCCGCAGTATGTCAGCGCAATGGCCAGCACACCAGCAGTCGGCCCCAAGCCAACGATGCGTACAAATAATAGCGCCCACACTAGCTCTGGTACGCTGCGCAGCAAGACCAGCAGCCAGCGTGCACACTGCCGCACAAGCATGGCGGGCAGGCTCATGCGGCCTGTGCCGATACGCGAAATGGACAAGCTTTGCGTCACCACCAGCGTCAATGGAATTGCACCCAGCAGCGCCAGCGTCAGCCCAGCGGTGGCCATCGCCACGGTTTGCCAGGTCGCTTGTAGAACTAATTGCAAAAATTCCACGGAATGCGCGGGTGGCACGAATGTCGCCAGGAAGTGGCCCGTGGCGCGCAAGCTGCGCGCGTCGAATAATATCCACGGTTGGAACTCACTCGCCACCAGCATCGGCCATAATATGGCGAAGGCGATAAACAGCCCCATCAGCCTGCCGCGCCAGGCTGGGTCGGGATGGCGGCTATCAGTTTTATTTAAGAACATCTGCGGTCACAAATAAGTTGTGTCTGCAATAAGCGTCGACTCGATTACTTTCGCCAGACCATTCTGTTCATTTTGATACAGCGCTGCAACCATTGCATCGGTCACCTGCTCACGCGGCATATCAAACTCGATGCGCCCTGCGCGCAAACCGATGATGCGCGGAAAATGGGCGCGCGCAAACTCAACATGATGCAAGCTGCATACCAACGTGGCCTGGCGTTTTGTCGCTTCTTGTTGCAACGCAGACAATGTTTGTCGGGACAGGGTAGGATCCAACGCCGATAGTGGCTCATCTACCAAAAATATTTCCGCATTGGAAACCAACAGCCGCGCCATGCCGCAGCGCTGGCGCTCGCCGCCCGACAGCCTGTCTACGCGCGCATATAATTTATCCTGCAAATTAAAACGCGCCAGCGCATCGTAGGCTGCCTGTGGGTCTGCCGGTTTAATGAGTGAAGCCAGAGATTGCCACAAGCTCCATTGCGGCAAGCGACCGGCCAGTACCGCAGTGATAACACGCTGGCGTGGCGGCAGCGGTGGCGTTTGCGGTGCAAGGAACAAGCGGGAGCGTAAGGCGTGGCGCTGGGCATGGGAGAGTTGCCACAGATCGCTGCCAAACAGGCTGAACTCACCGGTATGGGGCCAGTGCGCGCAGGCCAGGGTGTGCAGTAGTGTCGTTTTTCCTGCGCCAGAAGAACCAATCACCGCGACTTGTTCGCCTGCTGCAATGGACAGGGTCAAACCGTGCAAGGTATCCGGTGCACTCGAGGCAGCACCATGATGCCGCACAGATAAATCGCGCAAATTAAATACGGTCATTGGCCTAAAACCCCTCCCGGCCTCCCCTTGTCAGGGGGAGAGCCAGCGGAGGAGTGGTAGCTGCCCCTCCCCTGACAAGGGGAGGCCGGGAGGGGTTAGGGTTGCCTCCGCTTTTTATCACTTCAACAAACCCGCACTGCGCGCCGCCGCTTCAATCACGGCATAGTTCGCAGCCGTAGTGGGAATAAATTTTGTAGCACGTTGCAAGTCGAGAATTTCCTTGCCTTGCGCATCATTCTTATTCAGCGACAGAAAAGCGTCAGTCAGTTTCCGGCGCAAATCCGCATTCATGTCGGCGCGCACGGTCCAGTTGTAATCATAATAACCGGGCGTGGTGTAAAACACGCGCACCTGGCTGGTGTCCAATTTTTTCTCGTTGACTATTTTTTCCCACACCAAAATATTGAGCGCACCCGCATCCACCTTACCCCCTGCTACGGCGGCGGCAGTCGCATCATGCGCGCCGGAAAAAGCGATGCGCTTCATGTCGGACTCAGGGTTTATTTTAGCTGCCAGTAAAAAAGAACGTGGCATCAAATGTCCAGAGGTGGACGACTCCGAGCCAAAAGTAAAAGTCTTGCCCTTCAAATCTTCCAGCTTGTTGATATTTTTGTCAGTGGTGATAAAGACAGATCTGAATTTTTCATCTTCTTCGCGTTGCACCAGCGGAATGACCTGGTTGTTGCTGCGCACCTTGGCTTGCACAAAAGTAAAGCCGCCAAACCAGACCAGGTCAAGCTTGTTGTTGACCAGAGCTTCTACCGCTGCCGCATAATCGGTAACGGGCGTAAACTTAACTTTCATGCCCAGTTTCTGCTCCAGGTAATTTCCCAGCGGATTAAACTTGCGTTGCAACTCGGTCGGAGCCTCATCTGGAATGGCTGAGACGCGCAACACTTGCTGTGCGTGGCTGTGCGTGGCAGCAAGCAACACAGCAGCGAATAACATAACAGCGACCATCCATTTTCTGGCGAATAAACAATCCATGCTAATTCCTTTCTATCAGTACCCTACTTGTTATTTAACTTCGATCCTGGCTGGACCCGCCGCCATTTCACCTATCACTGCCGCGTGGGCAAAGCCCTCGCGCGCAAACAAATCCAGCACTACACTAACCAGCGCAGCGTCACACGACACCAACAAACCGCCCGATGTTTGCGGATCAGTCAGGAGCGCTTTCTGCGCAGGTGTAATGGTGTCGGCTAACACAACGTCATGGCTATAAGCAGCCCAATTGCGGCCAGACGCGCCAGTCACGCAGCCTCCCTCGGCCAATTGCTGCACGTTCGGCAAGAGCGGGATGCGTGCCATGTCGAGCTTGGCAGTGAGTTTTGCACCACGCGCCAATTCCAAAGTATGGCCGAGCAGACCGAAGCCGGTGATATCGGTCAGCGCATGCACGCCTGGCATATTGGACAGAGCGATGCCGGGTTTGTTGAGTTTAGTGGTGTTCTCTATCATCGCGGCATAACCGGCTGTATCAAGCTGATTTTTTTTCAGTGCTGCCGACAAAATGCCCACACCCAGCGGTTTGCCAAGTATCAATTTATCGCCTGCCTTAGCCTCCGCGTTGCGTTTCACTTTGGATGGATGCACCAGACCCAGTACCACCAAACCATAAATCGGTTCCACCGAATCTATGGTGTGGCCACCCGCAATCGGGATGCCTGCTTCAGCGCATATTGTTTCGCCACCCTTTATAATTTGACCGATGACCTCCAGCGGCAACTTATCTATTGGCATACCCACCAGTGCCAAGGCCATGATGGGCGTACCACCCATAGCATACACATCGGAAATGGCATTGCATGCAGCTATCCTGCCGAAATCGAACGGGTCATCAACAATCGGCATGAAAAAATCTGTCGTCGCGATCAGCGCCTGCTCGTCATTGAGTTTATAAACTGCGGCATCATCGGCTGTCTCAATACCGACCAGCAGTTCTTTAGGAACGGGAAACCCAGATGAATTTTTCAGAATTTCCGCCAGTATCCCCGGTGCAATTTTGCAGCCGCAGCCGCCGCCGTGGGAAAAGGAAGTGAGTTTGATACTTTTGTCTTGCGGTGCGTTCATGGGTGACCTCTTTTAACGTGAAACTCGCGCAGCGAGACCCTACCCCCCTCTCCCTCGGGGAGAGGGCTGGGGAGAGGGAAACGGTCATGGCAAGTTTCATTATCAGGGGTGGCACAATTGCCATGACCGTTAGGATGAATGCAATTATCCACCAACTTTAACAAAGCCGCTTTCTCCCGTTGCGGAGCAAATAACGTCTTGCGAGCATCACACTGCATTTGCAGGCGTGCATTAAACGCCATGTCGCTTACCGTACGGTCAATCAAAGCGGCCAGCTTTGCACTGTCGCCCATTGGAAAATAGCCGGCATAGTCCGTGCCCAACATGCCGCGATTTCCGGGTATATCGCTGGCCAATACCGGCACACCGCTGGTGATGGCTTCGATGATGACATTGGCGCCGCCTTCCATTTTTGAGGTAATGGCCATTAACTGGCTGCGCTTCAAGCGTTGACGAGTCACAGCGTGGGGTAAATTTCCAAGCCAACGATAATTTGGGTGTTTATTTTGAGTTTTGTCTGCTTGCGTACCCAGTGCGGGATCGAGTGCATCACCGATATGAACCAAGCGAACGTGCGCTGATTTTATTTGAGCGGCGGCGCGCATAAATGTGATGGGGTCTTTTTCTTCACGCAAATGACCTATCATCGTTACATCAAAATTCCGCACCTGTTTTTTTATGGATTTTAGCGTAGTCGCAGATTGATAAATGACGTCGGCTTTACTGCTCAAATCTGGGCTCAGTTCGCACAATCCCTCTGCCTGCAACACGATTAGTTTTGTAGCCAATTGCAATGATCGCTGCGCAGCCGCATCACTGCGGATGTCCCGATACAAATCTGTTCCGGTCAGCACCACAATCAAGGGCAAAGCTGGAAATGCAGCAGCAAAGGCAGCAATAGAAGGTGCCGAGCGCCGCGCATGCAGCGCAATCATCCCGTCGTATGGCATGCCGTCCCACTGTGCGGCGAGCGTCACCTTATAGCGTGCGCGCAAAAAACTTCCCCAGCGATGGGCAGTTTGCCAATTGCCGTTGTTGGCTTTTGCCAAGGCAGGGCTGATAATGATGATGTGCGGCATAGCCATATGGTCTCTTCAATGAAGTTAACTCAACCGTCTTTCCGAACTGCCTCACCTGAGCAACTGGCCGATGCCTTGCAGGATGCGCGGGATTATACGCTGGCATTGTTCGATTGTTTTTTGTCAGCCGGGCTGGATGCGCCTGCCCGGGTGCCTTACCTCACTATCGTCAATCCGCCGCTGTGGGAGCTGGGCCATATCGCCTGGTTTAGCGAATGGTTTGTATTGCGTGAAGCACAATCCAGCGCCCCCGCTGCGGCGCAACATCCCTCTATATTACCCAAGGCAGATAGCTGGTTCGATTCAAATGCGGTGGCGCATCAAACGCGCTGGAAACTCGATTTGCCGGACGTTGCCGTGCTAAAGAATTATGGTGACGAAGTTCTCAACCGCATACTGGAAAAACTCAGGCACTGCGACCCTAGCAATTTATATTCGTATCGCCTGGCGCTGGCGCATGAAGACATGCATGGCGAAGCATTCGCCTACACCTTGCAAACCCTGGGCGCAGCAGCGCCACGGCAACTGGCTATACCAGCTGCTCCAGCCTGCCCGCAAATGGATATTCACTTTGTTGGCGGCGAATCCCAATTGGGCAGCAAGCCAGATCAAGGATTTGTATTCGACAATGAAAAATGGGCGCACAAAATTTTCGCTCAAGAATTTTCCATTCAATCCACCCTGGTATCCAATGCACAATATAAGGAATTCGTTCTGGATGGCGGTTATCAGAAAACACAATTCTGGAGCGCGGCCGGGTGCGCCTGGCTCATGCGGGAAAAACGTTTAGCTCCACGTTACTGGCTGCTCAATAATGGACAGTCGTTCTGTGTGCGGTTTGGCACACGCATGGCATTGTCTGACAATGAACCCGTATGCCATGTTAACTTGCATGAAGCACAGGCATATTGCAACTGGGCAGGCCGTCGCCTGCCAACCGAAACCGAATGGGAATTTGCTGCGTTGTCGGGAAATGCCGATTTTTGCTGGGGTGATTTATGGGAGTGGACCAGCACACCGTTTGAACCGTATCCGGGATTTTCAGCAGACAGGTATCAGGAATATTCAGCGCCGTGGTTCAACACGCACCAGGTATTGCGCGGTGCATCATTTGCAACCAAGCTGCGCATGCGCTCACCGCACTACCGTAATTTTTTCATGGCGGAGCGGGATGATATATTTGTTGGATTCAGAACTTGCACGGTTAACAAATTGACTACACCTGAAATATATTCCAAGCTCATGAGGTCTCCGTAGGATGTATTCACATTTTTCTTCAATAATTCATTAAGTTGTGGCCCTAGTGTCTGGTTAAATAGAGGCATTCCGGCTGGGAAGCCTCTATTGATGGGGGTTTCAAAGGATTCATGGGTGTCCACGATTTGAATTTTGGGAGCGCCGACGTCCTCGTCGGCATTTGATGATAGATGCCAACGAGGACGTCGGCGCTCCCACAAAAATGCAACACTAAATGGGTGAGAACGGGGTCATGGGGTCAGACTCGTTGATTTCAACACCTACCAACTTAATCACGCCGATATGCCTCAGATTTCCGGTCGCCACCATGCCCACTAGATTGCAGCGGTCGGTCCATTTGTTTCGACACTCTGGCTTTGAATCGTTCGCCACCCATTACCCAAGCCTTGTTGGTGGCTTCGCGTAACGCTCCCAGCGTCATCTCCGGAATGCGCGCACGAAATAGTTGGCGATAAGCTGATTGCCTGTCTTGTTCCGTTGCGCCTATACGCCGGTATTCCGAATGCGACGTTACCAGTTGATCTTCTTTCCCCAATGCATTGAATGCATAACTCGACCATGGGTATTCCGCTGGATGGTTCACCATGTTTTGCGCCCTCACCGGGTTGAGTTCGATATACCGCATGCAGGTCAATAAATACTGCTCACTATCAATCAGCGCTGCCTTGTAACGTCCTTCCCACAAGGTGCCGGTTCGTTTGTAACAATGATTAAAATATTGAACATAGTAACGCCCAAGCATCTGCATCATCTTCCCGATACCGCCTTCTGTATGCGGCGTCACCAACAAATGCACATGATTCGTCATCAGCACATAAGCGTGAATGTCACACCGTTGTTTCTTTGCCGCGTCCGATAGTTTCTCAAGATAAAAACGGTAATCCCCGTCAGCCAGAAATATATTCTGGCGATTATTGCCGCGCTGAATAATATGCTGAGGTTGCCCAATGATAACAAAACGGGGTAAGCGCGCCATGTGTGAAGCCTTGCGTTAATCAATATGCCTGAAGAATATCATGCATCGGCAGGGAAATCAACGAGTCTGACCCCTTGAATATGCCTTGAATATGACCCCTTGAATAACGAGTCTGACCCCTTGAATAATGACCTTGAATATTAGAATCCATTCCAGCACCTGCACCTGGCGCGGCGTCAGTTTTATGGCCTGGCCTTGGGCGTTCGAAAAGCGGCTCAACGTAGGTGGAGAGGGTGTCGTTCCGGGTGTTCGCCACATAGGCGAAGCGCGGGACCTTGGTCGCGGCAGCAGGTGGGACAGGTGCGGCAGGTGAGCCTCCTCCACCTCCCCCGCCACAGGCGGTCAGCATTAATATTGCGAGGGCGGCGATGCCGATACCGAGTTTTTGTATGTAGTTTGTGGCGGTTTGGGTTCCCATGTCATTTCCTTTTCAGGGCAACCTCCCTCCCCTTCACGGGGAGGGCTGGGTGTGGATGGGGTTATAGCTGTACAGAGCCATTTTGCACTTTAAGATAAAACCACCCCAAACGCCTTAAAATAGATAGGTCACCCTCATATGGCCGACAAAGCTGTTTTCAGCGTTGCCCTTTCGGCCATTTAACTGCCCGCCAAGCATCCATTCCTTAGTCAGCGAGTATTCGCCGTTAACTGACAATTGCAAAGCGGAATGGCTGCCTCGTGCCGGAAGGGCGGTAAAAGCCTGGGGTGATCCGTCAAGTTGCATCGACACTGAGCTGTTGTCGCGGCTATCTGGCACATACATTATCGAAGCATCTAGGTAACCTTCGTCTGCGCCAAGGTGCGCAAACACCCCAGCAGCGCCCTGCGTCCATGTGTCCCTGGCGCCGCTGGAAGAAACATTGAGCACCCCTGCACCGGTTTCCGCATAACTGCTTAACTTGCTGCGGCTCCAGTTTAATGAAGCAACCGGCCCGAAAGCCCAGGCGTCCATATCCAGGCCATAGCGCATCTCCAGCCCTAGGGCGGTCGTTGCCACATCAGTGTCGGACGAAGCGCTGCGCGACAGCGCCCCCACGTTGATCGTGCGCTTCACCTCGGCTTCTGTATTGGCCGTAGCCGCTGTCCCGGTAAGGCTCAAGTCAGAGCCGCCACTCCCGTATCTGGCATAAGCGCCAACATGCCAGCTTTCAAGATCTGCCTTGGACTGGCGGGCAGACAAGCTCAAATTGCCATTCTGCCGGCCGCCGCTAAAGCCGTAGCCCCATTGATTGCCATTTTCGCGGTAATCCATGCCCAGTTCTGCGCCCACGCTATCGCTTGTCGATACTGAGCCGTTGCCATCGCTGGAAACTTTGCCATTGCGTACGGTCGGCCCGACCCAGACTCCCCAGCCATCCCGCAAGCCCATATGCGAACGCGAAGCCAGGGTACGAGACAATTCCAGGCCTTCTCTTTGCCGTGCTGCCAGCAACGTCGGGTAAACTTCGCCAGACGCAGCATCGAAAGCATCACGCGCAGCTGCACCGCTAAGCACCAGAATCTGGTTGTAAACCGCCAGCGAATCCGAGCCGCCGGTTTGATCCAGCGCAGCCAGCCCGGTCGCAGCCTGACGTTGATTGAACGTCTCCGCCACATCGGGAAAAACCGCAGCTTGCAAAAGGGTAAGGAAAGCCGTGGTGGGGGTATAGCCCAGGGTAAAGTCCAGGAAAGCGGAATCGTCCACCAGCCCACTAAACACGCCAGTCACGCTCGATCCGCTGGCAATCGTGTAGGTCGTGCCGTTGGTATAACTCACGCTTGGATCAATTGCCGCCACAGCCACCGTGCCGCCATTGATCGCGACCGCACCCGTAGCCACAACCAGATCGGAAGCGCCTGATGCCGCCACCTCTACGGCATAGGTCGAGCCTGGTTCGAAATTCACGCCGCCGTTGACATTCAGCGTGGCTGTTCCGGCGCCGGGCGCTACTGTGCCCAGGACAGCCAAGGTTCCGACCATGCCGCTGCCGGTGATGCTTGCGCCAGAATCTACCGTCATGGAGCTGGAAGTACTGCCAAACGTAGCGCCACTCGCCACATCCAACGTACCCTGCGCCACACTCGCAATGCCGGTCACGGACGAATTGCCGGTAACCGACAGCACGCCAACGCCCGTTTTGATAAATGTGCCTACACCTAACACCTCGCCAGCAAACGTGCCGTTCGTTGCCTGATCGAATTCCAGCGTGCCTGCCGGTTGGATACTAATCTGGCCTTGCAGGCTGCTGGTGTTGCCGCGCAGCGTACCGCCTGTCACGGTCGTTCCGCTGGTATAACTGTTGCTGCCGGTCAGCACCAGCGTGCCAAGATCGGTCTTCTCCAAACCACCGCCACCCGTCAGGTTGGACGCAATCGTGGCAAGGAAACTTGCGCCAGCAAGCGTGCCATCGCCCACGCGCGCAGCCACCAAACCTGGGCTAAGGGTGATCGGGCTGCCTGTGACGACGTAGCCATCAACCGCAAACTGCATCCCTGTCTGAAGCGCCACTGCGCCTGCGCTGTTGTCCACAGCCACCGTTCCGGGTGTTCCCTGGAAAATCAGCAAAGTGCTGGGGTCAAAGACACCATTGCTACTACCATTCGCCACCGTCCAGTTGTTTGCAGTGGTTGTCCAGCTTGACGTGCCGCCATCGACTACATTGTTCGCGGTCGTGTTCGCGCCATCCCAAAAACTGAAGCTGGTAATAGGCGCATTGACCAACAGATTAACCTGTTGAGCGGTCGCAGTTTGAACCGTCAAATCCGTTGTGGCAAAGCCGACAGGGGTAAAACCAATGTTGAGGCCATTGTTGGTCAGAATGCCGTCGTAATTGATAAGGCGATAAACACCGGCACCAAAACCGCCTGCATCCACCACGTTCAACGTGCCGTCCAGGGTCAGATTGCCGTCCGCAAAAACGAAGGGGCTGCCCACATTAATAAGGTCGCTATCTACGCCCGCTACACCGGTCGGAGACCCCAGTTCAAACAGTAAGGTAGACGCAGCTGTCAAGCTTAAATTGTCGAGCGTCAAGGTTCCCGGTGAATTCCCCGGCGCAATCGTGCCATCCGTCACAGCCACAGAACCTGAAAAGCTGCCGCTACCGCCAAGCGTCCCGCCATTACGGACACTTGCCGTAGCATTTTGACCGAAGGCGCTGCCATTGAAGCCCGGGTTGATTCGCACCCGGCCGCCACTGATATCCAAATGGCCCAGGAAAGTTGATGCTACAGCTGTGCTAGCGAAAATGGTGTCGCCCGCCAGATGGGAGATGGTGCCCGGCACCACGAAGGAGCCGGTGTTGATTGCGCTGCCAAACAAATAATTCGTATTGGTGTGATTGAACACCAACTCGACGTTCTGTGTACCGCTAAAGTTGACACTGTTTACATTAAAAGCCCCCGCCGCACCGGCCGCATCCCCTTTCCGTCCACCTATGCTGATAATCCCGCCCCCTAGACTGATGACGCCTGCGTTGATGTTCGCATTAAGCAAGGTCAGGCGGTCGCGACCCGAAGAAGACGCGTCGCCGAACAGACTAAGCGCCTCCCCCGCTCCCAGTGTCAGCGTGCCGTTGTCCACCAAAAGGTTGCTGCCTACACTTACTTGCAGGCTGCCGTCCATGATCCAGCTTCCGCCACTTCGTACGATGGCATCACGATCGAACCCGCCGGACCCCAGCTGGTTGGCGCCCAAGCTTTGTGTTATCAAGCTTGCGCCGTTCTCGATCAGGGTCGTGTTGGGTACGGATGGTGCGCCAAAAAACGCCACGACACCCGCGACCTCCAGGACAGACCCCGCGCCCGAAAGATGCAGCCCCCCCCCTCGTTGAATGATATTGAACTCCCAGCGTTCAGCAAACTCACCCTGCCGCCATCAAAAATGTTGAGTTGGGCAGTATTCCCCAGCTGACCGACAGTTAACCCGGTGCTGCTTAGCCTCCACAGCGAGCCTGCGCCTGTCACTGTCATTGACGCACTAGAGGGAGAAGCACCTCTGCCAAAAGAAGTAGGGCCGGTGAATAACTGGCCACCGCTTTCTATGCGGACAGTGCCGCTGTTACCCGAGACGCCACCGCCGCCAACAACAAAAACAGTGGAGTTTGTGGCGTCGGGAACGTTCAGCACCCCCCCATTTTGAATCGTCAACGCTCCGCTTGTGGCAGTGGAATTGCTGTTGCCAATGCCAAGAAACCCCAGGGTGAAATTGTCGCCCGCACCCACGATGACAGGCGCATTAGCCAACACATTTAGAAAGGCGTTATCCGCGGCATTGGGGACGGTACCCAAGCTCCAGTTCGTTAACGTACTAAAGTTACTGTCCGTCGTCCCCGACCAGGTCACCTCAGCCGCCAATGCCGGCAGCGTCGATAGCACCGCAGCCGTTATGCAGGCCAACTTGGGAATGCGTTTTTTAAATGGTCGTTGTGCTGTTTTCTTAGTATTCATTTTTTCTCTCCTTTAAAATTCACAACCCCAGGCAATGCCACATTAAAGTGATTAGAAGTAACTTGATTCCGGCCACTCGTAGTCACCGTGAGGCCATAGGTGGCGGCTTGGATGTCGGAGGGTAAACGAGCGACGATTTCATTGGCCGAGACACGCTTCGCCTCCAATACCTGACCGGCTAAATGCACGTTCGGCGGTGTGCCGCCGAAATTCTGGCCGGTGATGACGAGGGCATTTTCCTTGGCGTCTACCGCCACTTTCACGATCGTGGGTGACGCGATGGCGGTGGTGCCACCACCACCTGCGGCGGCATAGCTAGAGAGGGTTAACGCGGTGACGAGCAAGGCGGTTTTGAGGGGCCATGGGTACATAATATTCTCCTGACCAAAATGAGTGGGGTGAAATTATCCACGTGAACATATAAAAACATGTCCACAACAATTATTTTTATTCATGAAGCAGAAATGGAATAAATGGGTAAGTTCTACCCGCGCACAATAACGATAGCTTTTGGTTTGCAACAGTGCCAAAAGTCACTTTTGCGAAAAAATAATTGGGCAGGGGGATTTGCGAGGCGCAAGATCGGGTATGGTAAGCGCCACATCCTCGTCGGCATCTGTCATCCATTGCCGACGAGGACGTCGGCGCTCCCATTCAAAAGCGAGACGCTGTCGCGTGTTGAAAACGGAGTTTCAGTGTAGGGTAACCTTTAGGTTGGCCGGAACTAAAATATTAGTCCCGTAGGGTGGGCAAAAGCGGGCGTTGCCCACACGTAAAGTTACAAACCATCGCACCGCACAAAGCATTCATGCGTGGCATTTCGTAGGGTGGGCAAATGTTTTTATTGCCCACCGTTCCATTCCACGTCGTTTCGCGTGGGCACAAAAACGTGCCCACCCTGCCTGGCTATCCAACAACTTGACAATACTTATTTAATACTTATAATTTACAAATGAACACAATCGACTGGAAACCCAAAGCAGCCAAGCAGCTTTTTAAGCTACCCAAGTCAGCACAAATCTCCATTCGAGACAGTGTTGCTGATAAATTAATATTATTCCCGAAATGCGATGGTGTAAAAAAGCTGGTCAATCACGCATACGGCTATCGGCTTCGAGTTGGAAATTA
>CAMTXD010000117.1:0-9846 GCA_947085625.1 uncultured Gallionellaceae bacterium
CAGTTGACCGCAGGCCGCCGCGATATCATCGCCGCGTGTCCGGCGGGTGGTGGTGACAATGTCTGCCCGCATCAATACATCGCGGAAGCGGCCTATCGCATCCGCGCTGGAACGCTGGTATTGGGTCTGCGGGAACGGATTGAATGGAATCAGGTTGAGTTTGCACGGCACATCGCGCACCAGCGCAACCAGTTCATGCGCCTGTTGTACGCTGTCATTCACGCCAGCCAACATCACATATTCAAAGGTGATGAAATCGCGCGGGGCGCGTTCCAGATAGCGCAGACATGCGGCCAACAGCTCGCGCAAGGGGTATTTCTGGTTGATCGGCACCAGCACATCGCGCAGGGCATCATTGGGTGCATGCAACGACACGGCTAGCGCCACCGGGCATTCCTCGCGCAACCGGTCCATGGCCGGCACGATGCCGGACGTGGACAGCGTAACTCGGCGACGCGATAAGCCATAGGCATGGTCATCCAGCATCAGGCGCAATGCGCTCACCGTGTTAGCAAAATTCAGCAGCGGTTCACCCATGCCCATCATGACTACATTAGTGACCGGCCATTTCCCATCTGCATCTTTGCCGATCTGGCGGTTAGCCCACCACAACTGGCCGATAATTTCGGCCACGCTCAGGTTGCGGTTAAAACCCTGCTTACCGGTCGAACAGAATGAGCAATTCAATATGCAGCCGGCCTGGGTAGAGATGCACAAGGTACCGCGCCCAGGCTCCGGAATGAATACGGCTTCTATCGCGTTACCCGTGCCGACATTCAGCAGCCACTTGCGCGTGCCATCTGCGGAAAGCTCCTCGCGCTGCACGCTGGGTGCGGCAACGCAAGCCTGCTGCTGCAGCTTCACGCGCAAGGACGCGGCAATGTCTGTCATCTCCGCAAAATCAGGCTCCCCCATTTTGTGTATCCAGCGCAATACCTGGCGCGCGCGGAAAGGCTTTTCGCCCCGCTCCGCGAACCAGGCAGTCAGTTGCTGTGCATCAAAATTAAGGAGGTTTTCTGTCATTATTGATGGGAAATTATTTCCCGGCAATCAGCGCGAATAAACATTCATAGACGGGAAGAAATAGGCAATTTCCATTGCTGCTGTCTCCGGCGCATCGGAACCATGCACCGCATTGGCATCTATGCTGTCGGCGAAATCGGCGCGGATGGTGCCCTTATCGGCCTTCTTCGGATCAGTCGCGCCCATCAGCTCACGGTTTTTGGCAATCGCATTTTCGCCTTGCAGCGCCTGCACCATCACCGGGCCGGAGATCATAAAATCCACCAGATCCTTGAAGAACGGGCGCGCGCTATGCACGGCATAAAATCCCTCGGCATCAGTGCGGGACAAATGCACCATGCGCGCGGCGATCACTTTCAAGCCGGCATTTTCAAAGCGGGTGGTTATCTGGCCTATGACATTCTTGGCCACGGCATCCGGTTTAATAATTGATAAGGTACGTTCAACAGCCATGCTGCATTCTCCAAAGGTAGTTAACAAAAAGAGGCG
The DNA here is from genome assembly GCA_947085625.1 of uncultured Gallionellaceae bacterium. GTDB lineage: Bacteria > Pseudomonadota > Gammaproteobacteria > Burkholderiales > Gallionellaceae > Nitrotoga. The sequence continues at coordinate 1,513 of CAMTXD010000117.1, forward strand.
CGGATTTTAACAGGCTTTGCGGCTTGTGTCGCTGTGCCTGAAATCAAGACCAACCCCGATGCTATGACACAGCAGGTAGCAATATAGGCGACATCAATGTACCCTGTAGGGGCACGATTCATTGCGTCCGTTCGGCCAATAGGGGCGCGATGAATCGCGCCCCTATAAATTCATGATGATTTCCAAGTGGTTTTTGTAGCCTAAATTACTGACTACTGCGTAAACGATGACTGTAATCGCTGTATTTAACCAGAAGGGCGGAGTTGGAAAGACCACGACCGCGCTCAATTTAGCTGCGGCATTGGAGCGTCGCGAACGCAAACCTGTCGGCATCGACCTTGATCCGCAAGCACAGCTCGGTTCGATCATAGGTATCACCGCACAATCCAGCGATGACAGTATCTACGGACTGTTCCAGCGCAATCGCACGTTGAGCGAGCTTGTACGCAAATCGGCCAGTGGCATCAGCGTTATTCCTTCCCATATCGAGCTCTCCAAAGTAGATGCGCTGTATGGCAAGGGCTACAACGTGATCAATAAACTGAACAAAAGTTTGCTGGCGGAAAAAATATCTGCCGCAGACAGGCCATGGATAATCGATTGCAGCCCGTTGCTTGGCGTGCTTTCTCTCAACGCTATATTCGCCTGCGATTTCGTCATCGTTCCGATCTCCGCAGATCACCTGTCGATGAATGGAGCCATGCAGATCAGAAAAACCCTGCTTGCGCTCGAGCAGGTTCTAAAACGCCGCGTTGCCCGGCGTTATCTGCTTACCCGATATGATTCCCGTCGAGGCATGGCAAAGGATATTTTGAATATGGCGCAAACGGAATTCGGTGCGGATGTCTGCCGGACATATATTTCAGAAAACGTCAGCCTGGCTGAAAGTCCGTCGGTAAAGAAGAATATTTTTGAGTACGCCCCGAGTAGCCGGGGGGCGCAGGACTATGATGCGCTTCTGAATGAATTGATGGCAGACGGGTTTATAAAATAGAGCTCTGCTTGGCGATCAGCGACAACACATCTTCGATATCCACCTGCGCGTTGTTATGGCTGGTATCGATCGTCCTGCAGTTGATCACCTCGCAATAGCGGTACATCTGCAACAATTTTCGCTCCGCATCCGGCAGATCCCTGCCCTGGATCTGGATACTCTCGACCTTCTGCCCATCTCGCGTCTTCACGGAAAAATCGAATTTCTGCATAGTCCCCCCAAACAATTTCCGTCCACAGAATACTCAGGGGCAGGTCTTCCCTATAACCTCCTCCTTGGTTTCAACCGTTGCTTGTACAATGGGTGCGTGTCATGGAGCAATGGTTACGCGGCTCCCTAATGTCATTGCGAGACTATATACCAATCGCCTCTCCCTTTGCGTAAGTTTCTTTATTGGATTTTCTGCGTCAGCCCAACCTACTCACACCGCGCCCACTTCAGCACCCTCCCCTCCTCTTCCGGCGCGGCCTGATAGGTATATTCCACGCCGATGCCAGGAATGGCAACCAACATCTCATCGCAAAATAACAGCGGCAGCGTGTCGCGCTGCCACGGCGGAATGTCATGCTCCTGCAACAGGTTTTTCAGGGTGCGCGTAGGGCGTTTGTTGTCCGGCCGGATGTGTTCCGCGCCCCGGCGCAAGCGCACGGTGACAGTAGCCTGTTGCAATTTTTTCAGGCTCAAGCCGTAGCCCATGCACGCTTCAAAATGCAAGATGCCGCCCAGCTCGGGCAATGCCAGCGTAGTCTCGCCTCGCCATGGCGCACAAAATTCCGTATCTGGTTCTGGCAGCATCGGAAAGGCGTAAACCTTCCCCCGATAGCACCTGACCTGCCAATCGCCAAAGGTGATGCACACTGCCGCATCGCTGCGTGCATGGCACAACTGGCGCAGCATTTCTTCCAGCCGCGTACTGTCCGGAATGGGCGCGCCTTGCGTTGCCAGAAAATAACGCAGCAGGTTCTTGGCGCGAGGCTGACTCAATGTCTGTAACCGCGCTACTTCAAGAGACGGTTCTCCCTCCCCCTCCAAAAAATGGATGGACATGTTCGCATCCTGCACCGCCAGTTCATCCAGCAATACGCTCGCCTCGGCGAAATGGCGCGCGCTGCGCGCCAGCGTTGCGCGGTAAGCCGGGAAGCGTTGCTCCAGCAGCGGCAGCACGCGATGGCGCAGGAAGTTACGCGGATAGGCGTCATCGGCGTTGCTGTCGTCTTCCACCCATTGCAGGGTATGCTGTTGGGCGTAGGCTAGCAATTCGGCGCGGGATATATCCAGCAGGGGGCGCAGCAAAACAGGAGGGGGGGTAAGCGTTAATTTCTCACCCCCTCCCCAGCCCTCTCCCTTGCAGGTCGAGGGAGTATGTTGGGCAACGACGCACTTGACGAATGGCATGGCGCTCGCACCCTTCACCCCGGCGCCGCGCAACAATTGCAACAACAGGGTTTCCGCCTGATCGTCGAGGTGATGCGCCAGCGCGATGAAATCCACGGGCTGGCGGGAGAGTGCTTCATGGCGCAGCTTGCGCGCCGCCGCCTCGATACCCATCTCACGCAGCGGCGTGATGTCAACATGCGCGATTTGCAGGGGAATATCGCAGCGCGCGCACAGGTCGGCACAGAACGCCGCCCAGGCATCGGCCTGCGGGCTGATGCCGTGATGGACGTGCAGTGCGCTCAGGTGCCATTCGTTTCGCGGGGAAAGTTGGTGCAATAGGTGCAGCAGCACGACGGAATCAATACCGCCGCTCAGGCCCAGCCGGATGGAGCCACCCTCAGGCACAACGGGGGCAAGCGCGCTGGCAACGCGCCGCGACAAGTCCCCTTGTAAGCTCTCCCCCCTACCCCCCTTTGCACCTGTAAGGGGTACCCCAAAGATAGGCAATCCGCATCCAGCCGGAGGCTGGGCGGAATTAACACCGCTGGTGGGTTCCCCGCTGCTGCGCAGCGACCCTCCAGCAGTCAAATGGGGCTTGCTTTTACTGCTCGACTTCCTTGAATTTCCCATAGCCCATCAGGCGGTTAAAACGGTTCTGCAACAGCTCGTCCATGGTTTGCAGTTGCACTTGATTGAGTGATTCCTGCAGGGCTTTTTTCAGGGTTAGCATCATGGCCGGGTAGTCTCGGTGCGCGCCGCCCAGTGGCTCATTGATGATCTTGTCCACCAGCCCCAGCGCCTTCAAACGGGTGGCGGTGATACCCAGCGTTTCCGCCGCATCCGGCGCCTTGTCTGCGCTCTTCCATAAAATAGCGGCGCAACCTTCCGGCGAGATGACCGAGTAGGTGGCGTATTGCAGCATCAGCAGTGTGTCGCCCACGGCAATGGCCAGCGCGCCGCCGGAGCCGCCCTCGCCTATCACCGTGCAGATGATGGGCACACGCAGCTCCGCCATGACATACAAATTTTTGCCTATGGCCTCGGACTGGCCGCGCTCCTCCGCACCTATTCCAGGGTAGGCACCCGGGGTGTCAATGAAGGTCATGATGGGAATGCCGAACTTCTCCGCCAGCCGCATCAAACGCATTGCCTTGCGGTAGCCTTCGGGGCGCGGCATGCCGAAGTTGCGGTACTGCCGCTCCTTGGTATCGCGCCCCTTCTGCTGCCCGATCACCATCACGCTGTGGCCGTTGAAGCGCGCCAGCCCGCCAACGATGGCCGGATCATCGGCATAGCTGCGGTCACCGTGCAGCTCCTCGAAATCGGTGAACAGGTTGTGGATGTAGTCCAGCGTGTAGGGGCGCTGCGGATGGCGCGACACTTGCGTGATTTGCCACGGCGTGAGCTTGGCGTAAGTATCCTTGGCCAGTTCCTGGCACTTCTTTTGCAGGAGAATGATCTCCTCGGAGATGTCGAGCGCGGAACCATCCTGGGCAAAACGCAGCTGCTCGATCTTGCCTGCCAATTCGGCGATGGGTTGCTCGAAATCCAGGTAAATGTCTTTCATAGATTATATTTTTGTGTACTTGTTAATCAATGATACAGCAAGCTAACGGGTACCTCTAAAAATTCAGAGTTCGCCCAAATGCAAGGCGCGGGAAAACGAAGTTTCAGAGTAGGGTAACCTTTAGGTTAGCCGGAACTAAAATCTGGATTTTTAGAGGTGCCCTAACCACCCAGACCAAAGAAGCGCCTCATAGTAGCCAGAATCTCGTTGCTCTGTTGCGGGATTTCCGTGCGCAAACCTTCCTTATCAATATACTGCAACACGCTGTCCAGTTCTGCGCGTCGCGTTGCCAGTATGCTGGACATCTCCTCGGCTATGGCGGGGCGCGCGCGCAGGATTTCCTCAAACATTTTCTTGTCCATGCGATAGCACTCCACGTCCGTCCTGGCGACAACCGAGGCGGCGCGCGGCGCGCCGGTCATCATGCCCATTTCACCGAAGAAATTGCCCTTGCTCATGGTACGAAGTAAGTGTTTTTCGCCGCTGGGTGTTTCCAGATACACCTCAGCATCGCCGTTGATGATGACGTACAGCCAATGCGCGACCGATCCCTGCCTGGAAATAATATTACCCTTGGCAAAAGGCGCGTAGCGCAGGCGCTCGGCCAGCTTCCTGAGTTCTTCGTCCGTCATCTGCGCGAACAATTCCACCCGCTTCAAGGTCTTGATGCGCAGCGCGACTTCGCGTTGATGCACCACCTCTTCGCGTTTTTCGTCCTCCTTTATGAGGTGGATGTTCTTCTCCTCCGTCGCCAGCTTGATGCCCACGCGTTGCAGCGCCGTCATGATGTGCCAGCGCACCGCCGCATCGGTCGGGTCGTCTATCGCCAGATCAGTCAGCCAGTAGCGCAACGCATAACGCGCATAGCCCTGGATGTCCATGTCCATCAATATACAATTTGGCGGCGGGTTCCTGGCCACGTTAGCGATCTCGGTTTGCAGGATGGAATCCTCGACCACGCTGATCACCTTGCTGGGCGATGTGTTCAGGCCCACATTGAACTTCACCCAGCGGCGCAACTGCACCGGCATATCGGTGCGCCGCCCCAGCACCAGGAACTTGTTTTTCATCAACTGGCTGTTGGGAAACACCACCGTCTCCCAGTTGCTCGTTTCCACCAGAGTGGAACGCCAGCGGATGTCCACCACCTGGCCGGAAATATCATCTATCTTGATCCAGTCGCCGACCTTGATGGAATTATCCAGTTGCAGCGCCAGCCCGCCGAGGATATTGCCCAGCGTGTCCTGCATGGCGAATGCCACCACCGCGGTAATCAGCGCGGAAGTGGCCACAATGCTGCCTAAATCCAGGCCGACGTAGCGCAGGCGCACCATACCCCAAGCGAGGTAGGCGATGATGACAATGATGTCCTCGGCGATGCGCGGCGGCGACAGCTTGACCAGCGGCAGCACGATGCGGAACAGCAGTTGCACCCACAGGCGAATCAGCGCGATGCCGGCGCCGAACACGAACACTTCGTGCAATACCCCCGCAGCGCGCGTGAATTCCAGCGCGTGCATCACGCTGCTGACGAACTGCCCGACCAGGCAGACAAAAAAGAAAACGAGCGTGTTGAACACGCCCTTGCGCTCGTTCTTGCGAAAATGGAGCAGCAGCAGCGCAAGGCTCAACGCCATGACCAGCACGGCGAGCGACCCGTCGCGCCAGAAGAAATCGACAGTGGTATTCCAGAAAGACATCATTCTGGTTCCGCGTGATAACGGCTCATTTTACACCAACGCATAACGCGCAAGCGCTTTCGGTAATCGCCACAATTTCCACGCCGCGCTGCGCGTTAACTCAAAACGACGTGCGGCTACGGCATTCGGCACATCCAGCGTGAGCTGCGTGATGCGCCCGGCATGCAGCGCTGCCCACAATGGCGCAGTACAACTTTGTTCCAGACGCTGCACCGATACACGCCAGGCATGCAGATCGCCTTGCCGCAACGAAGAGCGCATGCCTTCCCACACGAAAAGTACATCTCCATCATTGCCAGCAACCGTGAACTCATCCGCCGCAAAAGGAATGTCTGCCGCCTGCGCGAACGCCGCAGCCAGCGGGCTGTCGCCGCACACTCTGGAATATGGCCGCGCCACCTGCCCCGCCGCACTTCCCCCGCCCCACAGCCACACGCCGTTGATGGGAAATTCACCGCGCGCCTCACGCTCCTGGTTGACCGCATGTTCAAAAAATAACATCTGGATTTCGTTGAACACGCCATGCCAGCGCAAGGCATCCAGCCCTTGCGGCAAATGGGCGTGCACATTCCTTCCTGCCACCTGCGCCACGGGGCGTGTCACCATGTCCGGGGCGTTGTCCAGCCGGAGATACCAGCGTTGCGGATGCGGCGCAAAAAAGCGCAGACCCTCAACCGCAAAATGCGCATTCAGGCTGGCGCATAGTTGCGCCGCTTCGTCCGCATTGATCGGCACGTCCGCTTGCAGCACCATTTGTTCTCGTTGCATCTGTATATGCACCGGGTCGGCGCGCAACCAATAGGCGGCGCCCGGCTGCATGCCGTCGGCCAGTAAGGTGACCGGCGCAATGGCCTGCCCCTCCACACCAAACGCCCCGCACAGCCAGGTTTCCAGGTTGTCTGTTGGCAACGGCGCAGATCGCGCACGCGCCAGCAGCTTCTCCAGCGCGGGCAAATGCAGCCCGGCGCAGGCGTCGGCTGCAATTTCTTGCGGCAGGAATAAATCGGGGACTACAAGATGGTATTTCATAGCTATAGTGTGAGTTTACTCCACACCGCGTCCGCTTGTGGCAAACTAGCGTACTATTCATTTCCAGTACCCCTGCCTTGCAACCCTACGAACTCTTCATCGGCCTGCGTTACACCCGCTCCAAGCGGCGCAATCGCTTCATTTCGTTTATCTCGCTCATTTCCGTACTGGGCAGTGCGCTGGCTGTGGCAGCGTTGATTATAGTGCTCTCAGTCATGAATGGCTTTCAAAAAGAAATTCGAGCGCGCATGCTGGGAATCACGCCCCATCTGCAAGTCGCCAACGTCAGCGGTGTACTGACCGATTGGCAGCCAGCGCTCGATACCGTTGCAAAACATCCTGCAGTGATGGCCGCGGCACCTTACATTAGCGGGCAGGGTATGCTGTCGCTGAACGAGCGCGTGCAAGGCATCATAGTGCAAGGCATCGTACCTGAAGCCGAGAACCGTCTCACCCAGCTAAGCAGCAAAATGCACGAGGGAAATCTTGAAGACTTGCGCGCTGGTGAGTTCGGCATCGTGCTCGGCTCCGACCTGGCGCGCATGCTGGGCGCGCATCTGGACGACAAGGTGCTGCTCATCACCCCGCAGGGGCAGATCACCCCTGCCGGCATGATGCCGCGCTTGAAGCAATTTCGCGTGGTCGGCATTTTCGAGATCGGCATGCCGCCTTACGACAATGCGCTCGCCCTAATCAATATCGCCGATGCACAAAAACTGTATCGCATGGGCGATGCGGTTACCGGCATTAGCGCACGTCTGAACGATCTGGATATTGCTCCACAGATTGCTATCGAACTAGAACGCGATTTTCCACGCGACACCTACGTCAGCGATTGGACGCGGCAAAATGCCAACTACTTTAGCGCCGTCGAGATGGAAAAGAAAATGATGTTCATCATTCTTTCCATCATCGTCATAGTGGCCGCCTTCAACATCGTCTCTACCTTGGTCATGGCGGTCACCGACAAGCAGGCCGACATCGCCATCCTGCGCACGCTCGGCGCATCGCCATCCAGCATCATGAAAATATTCATCGTGCAGGGCATCATCATCGGCCTCGTCGGCATGATACTCGGCGTCATCAGTGGCACAACCATCGCGCTCAACATCGGTAACATCGTGCCCTTTATCGAAAACCTGTTCGGCGTGCAATTCCTGTCCAAGGACGTGTATTTAATCAGCGATGTGCCCTCGGATTTACATTATGACGATGTACTAGTCGTGTCAGTCTTCTCCTTCGTGGTCAGCCTGCTCGCCACTTTGTACCCAAGCTGGCAGGCATCCAGAACCCAACCGGCGGAAGCGTTGAGATATGAGTGAACAACAGAGGACGGAGGACGGAGGACGGAGGACGGAGGACGTTATTTCTTGCCGTGACCTGCGCAAAACCTTCACGCAGGGCAAGCTCAACGTGCCGGTGCTGAACGGCGTCAACCTCGATGTCGCGCGCGGCGAGCGCATCGCCATTATCGGTGCTTCTGGCTCGGGCAAAAGCACCTTGCTGCACCTGCTCGGCGGACTTGACAACACGAGCGGTGGCAGCGTCACCATCCTCGGCCAGGACGTGCGGGCGATGAACGAGACCCAGCGCGGCGAGGTACGCAACCGCTCGCTCGGCTTCGTCTACCAGTTCCATCACCTGCTGCCGGAATTCACCGCGCTGGA
>CAMTXD010000118.1:0-10427 GCA_947085625.1 uncultured Gallionellaceae bacterium
AGACGCACGTTGCAATGATGGGTTACGCATGAAGCCGCTCCACCCATCCTACAATTTATTTGGTTACGACTGCGCCAGCTATACACAACAATGCTCCGGCAATAATATCGTCCTCACGGTTGATATTCATCACGCCGGTTTTAGGGTCGCACAGCAGGTTAAGAAAATTGAGCAGGTTGCGCGCATACAGGGCACTGGCATCGGTCGCCACCAGCGCAGGCAAATTATCTTCACCGACCAGCGTGACGCCATGCTTGACCACGGTCTTGCCCAGCTCGGACAAGGGGCAATTGCCGCCCGCCTCTACCGCCATGTCCACGATGACCGAACCCGGCTTCATGGACTTGACCATGTCTTCGGTCACCAGCACCGGCGCGGCTCTGCCCGGAATCAGCGCGGTGGTAATGACGATGTCGGCTTGCGCCACGCGCTTGGCAACTTCCACTTTCTGCCGCTCCATCCAACTGGCCGGCATGGGACGCGCATAACCGCCCACCCCTTGCGCCGCGTCGCGTTCCTCATCGGTTTCGTAGGGCACGTCAATAAATTTTGCCCCCAGTGACTCCACTTGCTCCTTCACTGCAGGACGCACGTCGGAGGCTTCGATCACCGCGCCCATGCGCTTGGCCGTGGCGATGGCCTGCAGGCCGGCCACACCCACGCCCAGAATAACCACGCGCGCGGCCTTGACCGTACCCGCTGTGGTCATCAGCATCGGCATGAAACGCTTATACAAATTGGCCGCCACCAGCACCGCCTTGTAACCGGCTATATTGGCTTGCGAGGACAACACGTCCATGGCCTGCGCGCGCGAAGTACGCGGCAATTTTTCCATGGCAAAAGCGGTGATGCCCTGTTTGGCGTAGGCCGCAACCAGTTCGGTTTGATAAGGTGAGAGCAAGCCTATCAGCACGCTGTTGGTATCAAGCTTCGCCAGCTCATCCGCTGTTGGCGCTTTGACTTTGAGTATGATTTCGGCCTGTGCGTACAAATCTGCCGCGCTGACCAAAGTGGCGCCCGCTGCCTGATATTCCGCGTCAGGGATGCTCGCTCCCGCCCCGGCACCTTGCTGCACCAGCACCTGGTGGCTGGATGCCCGCATTTTTTTCACCGTTTCCGGCGTGGCCGAGACACGTGTTTCTCCCGCGCGCGTTTCAGCAGGAATGCCTATACGCATGGTGTTTCTCCTTATTTAAAAATGATTCCCCCCTTTGCAAAAGGGGGGCTAGGGGGGATTTAAAAGCGCCAATTAAGAACACCCAAAATCCCCCTCCAGTCCCCCTTTTACAAAGGGGGAAGATAATTGCAATTATACGACTTTATCCTGCTCCAAGCAGCGCTCTATCCACTGTGCAGTCAGTTTTTCCTGCACATTATTCTGCTTGAGCCGTGAATTCAATGCAGCAAAGTCCACGCAATCCAGTTGCTGGTCTTGATTAAAGCAGGAAAACACATAAGTCTTTTTCCCGGTCGCAGGATCAACATGCTCCTGTATGCACTGCCCACAAATTTCTTTCATCATGCATTGCATGGGCGAGTTGATGGAAGCGTAGCCTTTATGGCCGATCTTCATGTAAGGCTTTAACTCGCGGTGACGCGCTGCGGCTACCGCCGCCATCATGCGGTCAGAGCCGATGGCAATGATACGGTCAACCTCATTAACGGCAATGGCAGGCTGTCCCAGTTCGCCGCTGGCGTAAGCCTTGATGGCTTGCACGATGTTGCCTGTATAGCTCAAATCTTGCGGGCGGCGCGGTGAAAATCCGGGCACTTCATCGCAACACCACACCACCACGTCGGCAGCGGCTTCGATATCTTCCACTTTGTAACGGTCTATCAATTTTTTGTAGCCAGCAAAATAAAGTACCTTGGAACCCGCTTTGCGGAAGGCCTTGCCGATGGAGAACAGCACCGCATTACCCAGTCCGCCACCTGCCAGGAGTACAACTTCTCCTGCGGCAATTTCCGTTGGCGTACCGGTTGGCCCCATCAATATCACTGGCTCACCGGGAACCAGTTTCTGGCACAGTTGCGACGAGCCGCCCATTTCCAGCACGATGGTTGAGAGCAAGCCTTGCTCGGCATCCACCCATGCGCCCGTCAAGGCCAAGCCCTCCATGCTTAAACGTGTGCCATTGACTTGCCTGGCCAGCGACTCGTAATTCTGCAAGCGGTAAAACTGTCCCGGTTGAAAATTGCGTGCTGCAGCAGGCGCCTTGATAATCACTTCCACAATATTCGGCGTGAGGCGGATCACTTGATGCACAGTTGCACGCAAATCTTCACCCAGCCGCGCTAGGAATGCATGGTCATCCACCTTGGCTGCCGCAGTGACCTGCGCCAGCATCTTACTCACCACCGGATAGCCCTGCTTGGCGCTGCCCATGGCTTTGACCACGTTGCCAAAATAAGAAGGATGCAAGTCGCCGAAACAACTGATGGTGCGGCCATCGTCGCGTTTGGATAAAAACACGCGCACCTTATTCGGTTTGGAGGTGGCGCGTTCCGGTGTGACCGGCGTGCCCTGTTCGTCGCACATCTGAAAATAGCGGCCATCAAGCTTGAATTCATCCGGAAATTCACGCGCCAGAATCGTGTTTGGCTGCGTGCCTGCCGCCACCAGAATGGTGCGCGCCGCTAACGATATTTCACCGGCACTTTGCCATTTTCCGTCGGCATCCAACTCCTGCTTCATCAGCACCATGGCATTCGCCTCGCCATTCGCATCCACCTCTACGCGCAAAGGGGTTAATCCTTCGGCAAAATGGATGCCTTCCTCCAGCGCCTTTTCCACTTCCTCATGATTGAGCGTATAGGAAGGGCTGTCCAGCAGCCGCTTGCGATAGGCCAGTGTGACGCCGCCCCATGACCAGATAAGTTTGAGAATATCGGGCTGGCGTGCTTCATGCGCGGCCAGCGCCCGCTCAGCACGGATGGCGCGTGCATGTGTGATAAATTCATCGGCGATAAGGGTTTCACTGGCAGACCAAATGCTGCGCAGCGCCGACTCTCCTTTTGCTGCGGCGAGTGCTTCGTAGCGGCGCAGAAATTTCTCTACTTGCACCGGATAATAAGCCAGCGATTCGGTCGCGGTATCCACTGCAGTCAAACCACCGCCGATAACCACGACCGGCAAACGTACTTGTATATTGGCAATCGAATCTGGCTTGGCCGCGCCAGTCAGTTGCAAGGCCATCAGAAAATCCGACGCCGTGCGCACGCCGCAGGCCATGCCGTTGGGAATATCCAGCAATGTCGGGCGACCCGCCCCGGCTGCCAGTGCAATGTGGTCGAAACCTATTCCGAATGCACTTTCAGCGGTGACCGTTCCGCCAAAACGCACGCCGCCAAATAAAGAAAACTGCGCGCGCCGTTCCAGCAGCAAGCGGATTATTTTCAGGAAATTTTTATCCCAGCGTACGGTAATGCCATATTCGGCTACCCCGCCGAAACCGGCCATGATCCTGTCATCCAGCGGTTCACTTAACGCAGACGCATCGTGCACTGGACTAAAAGGCACGCGGTTGCCTGCTGCATTCACGCCGCACAAATCGCCCGGCAGCGGCTCAATTTTCAGCCCGTCTATACCTGCCACGATATGGCCGTCGTTCATCAGATGATGTGCCAAGGTGAAACCCGCAGGCCCCATGCCGACTACCAGCACACGTTTTCCGCTAGCGTCATGCGGATAAGGGCGGCGGATATGGAGCGGGTTCCAGCGCGTGAGCAGGCTGTAAATCTCGAAACCCCAGGGCAATTCCAGCACATCTTTCAAGGAGCGCGTTTCCGACTGCGGAATGTCCACCGGCGCTTGCTTTTGATAAATGCACGACTTCATGCAGTCATTGCAAATGCGGTGGCCGGTAGCGGCGCACATGGGGTTATCCACCACGATGATAGCCAGCGCACCCACGGCGCAACCGCTGGCCTTGACTTTGTGGAACTCGGAAATTTTTTCATCCACCGGACACCCGGCCAAGGGGGTGCCAAAGACGCTTTTCTTGAATGGTGGAGGGGAGCCAGCCACCCCTTCTTTCTCGCGCAGCCCGGTCGAGCAGGAATCCTTGCCTTGTTCATGGCACCAGATGCAGTAATTGGCTTCACCCAGCGCACCGGCCAAATCCGTGCCCTTGTCCGTCAGGGCAAAGCCCTCGCGCTGGCGCAGGTGGCTGTCCGCCAGGCGATGCGCGGTGTATGGCACATGCTCCACCGGAATGACGGGAACCAGCCGCTGAAAATCCAGCTTGGCCGGAATCTTGAATAATACACCGTGACCGTGACGTTTCTTTCCCGCCGGAGTAAGCGCCGCCCACGCGGCGTAACGCATAGCGATGTCGAGCTTATCGGAATTTTCTGTTTCAGCATCCAGCCAGCCATTCACATGCTGGGCAAACTTCAGCTCACTAAATTCACCGCCAATAAATTTCTGTAAACTAAACGCGAGAGCATCGCCATCAAATGTTTCCGCTTCTGCTGCCTTATATTTTTGCACTGACTTTCGCTGCACAAACAACCGCTTGCAACCAAACAACGGTGCCAGCTCGAAGTGTCTTGCAGCCAGCGCGCGCACCTCGGTCTGAATACCAAACAATAGTCCGATAAAATCTTCCAGATGCGGGGCAAGATCAATAATAAGCTCGGATTCTTGCAGGGGCTGGAGAGAATCCGGTGCGCTACGCGCAGTAACCAGCCTGTGCGCGAGCAGTGGCTCGGCTACAGCAAGCTCCGTCAGGAAAAAAGCATCGAGGCGGCGCAGTCCATCGTGCTCATAAATATCTTCAAACTCTAACCCGAATGCTAATGCCAAAACTGGCGGTGAACTTAAGCTTTCCATGTAGTGCCGTTCCTTTTTTTATCTGATATTGCCCCGGCTGATCGTCAAGGTTGATGGTTATGCGGGATGGCTCGCGTTTGTGGACCGCAATCAAATCATGGCAACCATCCCTGCCGCCCGGGAAACAGCGCGCATGGTAGCGCATCGTCATACTCATTACCAAATATTATCGGGTTAGAGTGTTATAACCAAAAACGCTATAATCCGGCGCTAGCAACTTGCCACCATTTTATTATATGCCCGCTATCCGGCTGTTACCCGACCTGCTCATCAACCAGATCGCCGCAGGCGAGGTCATCGAGCGCCCCGCTGCTGCGCTCAAGGAGCTGCTGGAAAACAGTCTCGACGCAGGCGCTACAGATGTTGCCGTGCAACTGGAAGGCGGTGGCATAAAGTTGCTGCGGGTACGCGATAACGGCAGCGGTATTGGGCAGGATGAATTACCGTTCGCCTTGATGCGCCACGCCACCAGCAAGATTGCCTCGCTGGAAGACTTGCAGCGTGTCGCCAGCATGGGCTTTCGCGGTGAGGCGCTGGCCAGCATGGCGGCGGTGGCGCAAGTGGTGCTGACCAGCCGCAGCGCCGACAGTGCCCATGCCTGGCAAATTCAGGCGGTGGATGGGTCGCACAGCGATGCCGCGCCCGCTGCCCACGCACTGGGCACCAGTGTGGAAATGCGCGAGTTATATTTTAACACCCCGGCACGGCGCAAATTTCTCAAGTCTGAAGCCACCGAGTTTGCCTATTGCGAGGAAACTTTCAAGCGCATCGCGCTATCTCGCCCGGATGTCGCTTTCAGCCTGCAACACAACAATCGCATGGTGTGGTGTGTGCCTGCGCAACAAGGCGGTGCAGAGATGGCAAAGCGCATTGAAGCGCTACTGGGCAAAGAATTCGCGCAAAGCGCAGTGAGCGTTTCGCGCCAGGCAGCAGACCTGTCTCTGGTTGGCATGGCCTCGCTGCCAGCTTATTCAAAAGCCACGCGCGATGCGCAATATTTTTTCGTGAATGGCCGCTTTATCCGTGACAAGGTCGTGGCACACGCCATCCGCCAGGCCTATCAGGACATCCTGCACCACCAGCGCCACCCGGCCTTCGTGCTGTTCCTCGACCTGCCGCCGGAACTGGTGGATGTAAACGTGCATCCGGCCAAAAGCGAAGTGCGTTTCCGCGAGAGTCAAGCCATCCATCAATTCGTTTTTCACACTCTGCAACAGGCATTGAGTGCGCCGGTGTCCACGACAGACAACGCACCCAACATGCCGCACCAACCAGCCCCGTCATCTTATATGCAACAGCCGATGCGCTTGCATATAGCGGCGCAACCGCTGGCGTTTTACGATGCCCTGTTTGGGAGAACGAATCAGGAATCAGGTAGCGAATATCAGGAAACAGCAAGCGAAAAACCAGAAACTGACAACTGGAAACTGGAAATTGACACCGGCATCCCACCGCTCGGCTTTGCTCTGGCGCAACTTTCCGGTATTTATATCCTAGCGCAAAATCAGCATGGGCTGGTGGTGGTGGACATGCATGCCGCGCACGAGCGCATCGTGTATGAAAAACTAAAAACAGCGCTGGATCAGCAGCAAATCCCAACCCAACCGCTGCTCATTCCCGTCAGCTTTTCGGCCGATGCGCTGGATGTCGCCACAGCTGAAGAGGAACAGGCCGCGCTGGCGCAACTCGGCTTCGACATCGCCCCGCTCTCACCCACCACGCTGACGGTACGCGCCATGCCCGCCATGCTCAAGCAGGCACACGCCGAAGCCGCCGCGCGCGACGTGCTGCACGAATTGCGCGAGTATGGCGCCACGCGCGCGCTGACCGAGCGGCGCAACGAATTGCTATCCACGCTGGCCTGCCATTCCGCCGTGCGCGCCAATCAAAACCTGACCATTGTGGAAATGAATTACATCCTGCGCGCAATGGAACGCACCGAGCGTTCCGGCCAGTGTAACCACGGCCGCCCGACCTGGTTTCAAATGACCATCACCGAACTGGATGCGTTGTTCATGCGCGGGAAATGATTTGCCACCGTAGCGTGCGCTGTGCGCACGAACATTCGACCAGACGTACGCACAGCGCATGCTACGCCGCTGGCGAGGGGGGTAGAATATTCCGTCTGACGTGGCATTTTTAAAATGGAAATGAAATGAGAACTGAATCATTAAAAAAATTGCCTCCAGCAATTTTTTTAATGGGTCCCACTGCCAGCGGCAAGACGCAGCTGGCAGTGGAGCTGGCGCAGCAGTTACCTCTGGAGATTATCAGCGTGGACTCGGCGCTGGTCTATCGCGACATGGACATCGGCACGGCCAAGCCGGATGCCGCCACCTTGACCCGTGCGCCGCACCATCTCATCAACATACGCAATCCGACCGAAGCCTATTCCGCCGCTGCCTTTCGCCATGACGCGTTACGCCTGATGCAGGATATTTCGGCGCGAGACAATATCCCCCTGCTGGTAGGCGGCACCATGCTGTATTTCCGCGCTCTGCGTTTTGGTTTAAGCGAGTTGCCGCAAGCCGATCCCGGTGTCCGCTACGAACTGGAACAGCGCGCCGCACACCTGGGCTGGCCAGCACTGCACGCCGAGCTGGCGCAGCTAGACCCGGAAACTGCCGCGCGCCTGAAACCCAACGACTCGCAGCGTATCCAACGTACGCTGGAAATTTATCAAATCACCGGCACACCAATGTCCACGCTGATCCGGCAACAGCCCCGCCCCCTAGTGGGGAGGGGTAGTGGAGAGGGCGAACTGCCCTACAGCGTCATCCCCATCGCTATTATCCCCTCCGACCGCAGCCAGTTGCATGCGCGCATCGCCACGCGTTTTGCCGCCATGCTCAAACTAGGCCTGGTGGATGAGCTGCGCGCACTCCGGGAAAAATATCCGCTGCATCCCGACTTACCCGCCATGCGCTGTGTGGGCTACCGTCAGGCATGGCAATTTCTCGAAGGCAGTATCAATGAAACCGAGTTACTGGACCAGGGCATCACCGCCACGCGCCAGTTGGCCAAGCGCCAGCTCACCTGGCTACGCGGCATGCCGGACAATATCGAGCTGGATTGCCTGGCAGGTGATTTAGCGCAGCAAGTGTCTAGTGCGGTGCATGCCATGGCTGACAGACACAAACGTTCTGCGGCGTAATCTGCGAACCAGTGCTGTTTATGCTTCCCCCTTTTCCTTCACTTCGGCACGCGCCCATCCGCGCGCGAAGGTGATGTCCAGGCGCGCGCCAAGGTGCACTACATCACTGTCCGCAACAATTTCGCCGCTCTCATCGCGCACCATGCTGTAGCCGCGCGCCAGCACCTGCTGCGGATCAAGGTGCAACAGATGCTGTTGCAGGTTGCGCAATCGAATGTCATGGCTCTCCAGCGTGTGTTGCATGGCGCCGCGCAAACGGCGCAGCAACTCTATCTGGCGTGCAGCAGATTGCGCAAGATCCGGACGTGCCCGGTACAGACGCTGCTGCAACTGAAGCAGATGCTGTGCCTGCTGTTGTATGCGCTGCGCCGGATGTAGCAGACGGCGCTGCAAGTAATCAAGTTGCTGCATCACCCGCTCGATTTGGCGCTGGTTGCCGCGCGCCAGGCGCAGCGTAAGCTGCTGCAAGCGCAGCAACAATTCCCGCCGCTCCGGCACTGCCAGTTGCGCCGCCGCAGTGGAGGTGGCAGCGCGCTGGTCGGCGACAAAATCGGCAATGGTGAAATCAGTTTCATGCCCCACCCCGCTCACCACCGGGATGCGGCTGGCGGCGATGGCACGCGCCACCACTTCCTCATTGAACGCCCACAAATCCTCGATACTGCCGCCACCACGGCATAACAGCAGCACTTCGCATTCGGCGCGCTCGTTGGCCAGCCGGATGGCTTGCGCTATCTTCTGCGGCGCCCCCTCCCCTTGCACTGGCGTGGGGTAAAGTAACACTGGCACACTGGGCATACGCTTAGCCAGCGTGGCCAGCACATCGCGCAGCGCGGCGGCCTGCGGCGAGGTGATAATGCCGATCTGCGTCGGGAAAAACGGCAAAGGACGCTTACGCGCCGCATCGAACAGTTTTTCGCCCTCCAGTTTTTGTTTGAGCCGCTCGAATGCTTCGTACAACACACCCACTCCGGCGGGACGTATCTGCTCCAGCGTCAACTGGAATTCCCCGCGCGCCTCATATAGGGTAGGCAGCGCCAGCACCTCTACCTGCATGCCATTCTTCGCTTGCCAGTCGAGATACTGGCTTTTGTGGCGGAACATCACGCAGCGCACCTGCGCCTGTTCATCCTTTAGCGAAAAATACCAGTGACCGGAAGCGGCACAGACAAAATTGGAAATCTCGCCACGCACCCACAACAGGGGCAAACCGTTTTCCAGCAACTGCTTAGCCGCCAGGTTGAGCTCGCGCACGCTGAATATGCGATTTTTTATATCTGCAATCGGATCAAAAATCATATTGACATTCCACAATAACCCACAACCTAAGGAAACACGCTGCTTCGCCGCATGAGATCGCACCGCAATATTGCCAACTTACCGTATCTTGCTGTTTTTATTAAAAATTTTAAAAGTTCAAAAATTAAGCAGCAAGGAAAAAAGGGTTATTTGATAGGGAGTTAGACATCACTCGCCACACATTATGCACAAAGTTATCCACAATTCCTGTGCACAAAAAATTGCTCACGCTTAACCTCCAATCTGCATGCGCGGCGCAGGAGAAATCTTGCTCAAACAAGTGCGACCAGATACAGTACCACTTCGCAATTTAAGCATATTTGGAGAAGTTCAGTGTTTGCTATCGTAGAAGCGGCCGGTTGGCCAATCTGGTTTTTGATTATCGCATCTGTGATTGCCGTCGCGCTGATTGCGGAACGCCTGATGTTTCTGCGCAAAAAAAACATCGCACCCCCAAGGCTGCTTGACGAAGTCGTGCGGGAGTTGAAGCAGAAAGGTGTCAGCGACGCCATGTTGTCCCGTTTAGCGCAAGGCTCGCCGCTCGGGCGCGTCTTTGCTGCCGGGCTGAAGAATGTCAAAAGTGCACCGGGGGTAATGAAAGAGTCTATCGAGGAAGCCGGGCGGGCCACCGCGCCCGAGCTGGAGCGCTTCCTCACCACGCTCGGCACGATCGCCTCGATCAGCCCGCTGCTTGGCCTGTTTGGCACGATGGTGGGGATGATCGAAATTTTTGGCGCGCAGCAGAATATCGCCGGCAATGCCCCAGCCGCACTGGCGCATGGTATCTCAATAGCGCTGTATAACACCGCATTCAGCCTGATGGTGGCTATTCCCAGCCTGATTTTCTACCGTCATTTCCGTGCCAAGGTGGATAGCCTGATCTTCGAGATGGAACAGCAAGCGATCAAGCTAGTGGAAATCGTGCATGGCAAGCGCAGACCATGAACTTCCAGCGTGGACGCGTGCGCGACGAACCGGAAATCAATTTGATCCCGATGATAGATGTGTTCTTGGTGATCATCATTTTTCTGATGGTTACCACCACTTATGCCAAATTTTCCGAGTTGCAGATCAACCTGCCGCAGGCCAGCGGTGAGCAGATAACCGCGCCGACCAGCCAGATTAATGTTGCGGTGGACG
>CAMTXD010000119.1:0-13645 GCA_947085625.1 uncultured Gallionellaceae bacterium
TATGCAAGGTGTGTGTGCCGTCATGCGTAAACTGTTGCACGCGATTCATGGCATGTTCGCCCACAATCAGCCGTTCGATAATTCACGGTTTTATGCGCTTCCGGCATGACGCAAAAAAATCGGAAAATATCGTTGACGGGGAACAGAGTATCTACGAATTTACTTTGCCCAACAGCAGATATTCCATCAATGCCTTCTGCACATGCAAGCGGTTCTCTGCCTCATCCCAGACCGCACTCTGCGGACCGTCTATTACCGCCGCGTCCACTTCTTCGCCGCGATGGGCGGGCAGGCAGTGCATGAACAGCGCGTCCGGTTTGGCCACGGACATCATTTCCACATCCACGATCCAGTCGGCGAAAGCTTTGCGGCGCGCGTCGTTCTCGCGCTCGAATCCCATGCTGATCCACACGTCGGTGGTGACCAGATCGGCGCCACGCGCGGCATCCATCGGGTCGGCAAATTCTTCGTAATGGTCTTCTCCGAACAATCCGGCGCGCTCCGGCTCGACTTCATAGCCGGGCGGAGTAGAGACATGCACGTTGAAATCGAACACTTCCGCCGCTTGCAGCCAGGTGTTGCAGACATTATTGGAATCGCCGATCCAGGCCACGGTCTTGCCCTGAATCGAACCGCGTTGCTCGATGTAAGTGTAGATGTCGGCCAGTATCTGGCACGGGTGGTATTCGTTGGTCAGGCCGTTGATCACCGGTACGCGCGAGTTGGCGGCGAAGCGCTCGATGATGTCCTGCTCAAAAGTGCGAATCATCACCAGGTCGCTCATGCGCGAGATGACTTGCGCCGCGTCTTCCACCGGCTCACCGCGCCCCAGTTGCGAATCGCGCGTGTTGAGGTAGATAGCGTTGCCGCCGAGTTGCTGCATTCCGGCCTCAAACGACAGGCGCGTGCGCGTGGAGCTTTTCTCGAAAATCATCACCAGCGTACGGTCGGCCAGCGGATGGTAAGGCTGATAGGCCTTGAAGCGTTGCTTGATGATGCGCGTGCGTTCAAAGATATGCTCCAGCTCGGCGCGGGATAGATCCTTGAACTGCAAAAAATGTTTGATGGCCATGGCTATGCTTTCTGATATTCAGGCGCCTTGCGCCAGGAAATCGGTAACTAGCGGGCACAGCATGTCCAGCAATTGCTGCGCTTCCGCCTGCGAAAACACCAGCGATGGCAACAGGCGGACGACATTATCGGCAGTGACGTTGATCAGCAGCCCCTGCTCCAACGCACGCTGCACCAGAACGCCGCAGGATTTATTCAGCTCGATGCCGATTATCAGCCCCTGGCCGCGAATTTCTACCACGCCGGCAACCTGACCCAAACGCTGGTGCAGGCCTTGCAGCAGGAAATTGCCGACCGTTATGGCATTAGCCAGTAATCGGTCTTCTTCCATAATATTCAGGGTGGTGAGCGCCGCCACGCTGGCCAGCGGATTGCCGCCGAATGTAGAACCGTGATTGCCGGGCTGGAAAGTGCCCGCCGCTTTGCCCGCCGCCAGGCAGGCGCCAACAGGCACGCCCGAGCCTAAACCTTTGGCCAGGGTCATCACGTCCGGCAGCATGCCGCTATGCTGGAAGGCGAACCATTTTCCGGTGCGGCCCAGGCCACATTGCACTTCATCCAGCATCAGCAGCCAGCCGTGCTGGTCGCAGATTTTCCGCAGTTGATCGAGATAATGTATATCCAGAGTGCGGACACCGCCTTCACCCTGGATGGGTTCGACCAGCACCGCCACCACATCGTGGTTGTGTTCGGCGACCTGGCGGATGGCACCCAAGTCATTATAGGGAACGCGCACAAAGCCTTTTACCAGCGGCTCGAAACCCGCCTGCACCTTACGGTTTCCGGTGGCGGACAGAGTGGCCAGCGTGCGGCCATGAAATGCCTTCTCCATCACGATGATGCTGGGGGTCGCTATGCCCTTGTTGTGTCCGTACAGGCGCGCCAGCTTGATCGCCGCTTCATTGGCCTCGCAGCCAGAATTGCACAGGAACACTTCGCGCATGCCGGATATGGCGCACAGCTTGTCGGCCAGCTCTTCCTGCTCGGGGATTTGATAGAGATTTGAAGTGTGCATCAGCTTGTTGATCTGCGTGCTGAGCGCTGCGGTTAAGCGCGGATGGGCGTGGCCCAGCGTGTTGACCGCGATGCCGGACAGCGCGTCAAGATAAAGCTTGCCGTTGCTGTCCCACAGCCACGCGCCTTTGCCGTGCGTGAAGGCGACGGGCAGGCGGGCGTAGGTGTTCATCAAGTGCGACATAGACATAATTTATAAATGACATACGGCGGCAAAGCCGCCGTATTTAGATTTCTAAAGTCGTATAATGAGCCAAACTGACCTTGCTACGCAAGGGAAAATTGCTCCAAAATATTAAAGCCGACAGCGAAGTGTCGGCTTTATGCTGCTCGGTACAGCCAACAGTATTTAGGCCATCGCCTTGATGGCGGCAGACAGGCGGCTTTTATGGCGTGCAGCCTTATTCTTGTGTATTATTTTTTTGTCGGCAATGCAATCCACGATGCTGGTGGATACACTAAAAACAGCTTGTGCGACAGCCTTATCGCCGGTTTCGATGGCTTTTGCCACTTTTTTGATCGCGGTGCGCAATTCCGAGCGCAGGCTCGTATTGTGTTCGCGCTGCTTGTCTGCTTGTCTTGCCCGTTTCCTTGCTTGTGCGGTATTCGCCATGCCAACTCCTTGAAAATTTCGCTTGCAACAAAAGGCGCGCATTATACGAAAGCTCGCCAGCTTTGGCAAATGTTTGTTTTCCCCTTGTCGGACAAGGCTGGTAATATCAGGGCAGCGGAACAACAGGAGTAACAAATGGCGGGTCAACCTGAAATTACCAACATGGCATTGTTCTGCGATTTCGAGAACATTGCGCTGGGCGTGCGCGATGCCAAGTATGCGCAGTTCGACATCAAGAAGGTGCTGGAGCGGCTGTTGCTCAAGGGCAGTATCGTGGTCAAGAAAGCCTATTGCGACTGGGATCGCTACAAGGAATTCAAGGCCACCATGCACGAAGCGGCCTTTGAGCTGATCGAGATTCCGCATGTGCGCCAGTCGGGCAAGAACTCGGCCGACATCCGCATGGTCGTGGATGCGCTGGACCTGTGTTATACCAAATCCCACGTGGACACTTTCGTTATCATCAGCGGCGACTCGGATTTCTCGCCGCTGGTTTCAAAACTGCGCGAGAACAACAAGTACGTGATCGGCATCGGCGTAAAGGACTCGACCTCGGATCTACTCAGCGCCAACTGCGACGAGTTTATATTCTACGACGATCTGGTGCGCGAGCAGGAAGCGAAAAAGAAACAAGCCGCCAAGAAGGTCCCAACCAAGTCTGCCGCCGGAGCAGCGAAGCCCGGCGAAGCGAAGGGCGAAGAAGACAAGCGCCAGGAGGCGCTCGATTTCATCGTCGAGACCGTCGAAGCGTTGATCGCCGAGCGCGGCTCGGATGAAAAAATTTGGGGCTCGATGGTCAAGACCACCATGCAGCGGCGCAGGCCGGGCTTTACCGAATCATCCTACGGCTACCGCTCGTTCAAGGAATTGGTAGAGGACGCGCAGAAGCATAAATTGCTGCTGGTGGTGCGCGACGAGAAGTCGGGCCAGTACACTATTCGCTTGATAGCGGGCGAGGAATAATTCCAATTCCAGATCAAAACAACAATGATTTTGTAGGATGCGCTTGCGCACCATCTGCATTGGTGCGCAAACGCGCCCTACGGTATTTTTTTACTTTTGATCGAGAAACGGAATAAGGGCGTATCCCGCAGGTAAACTCAAGCGTAATGTAGCCGACAAACTAAGCGTTTGTTCCGCCTGCACACGGGTGGAGTTTCATGTTGTTGCATTTCTGGTCATGCTCAGAGCCACTGCCTCAGCCACTTCGATGCCATCCACAGCGGCGGAAAGTATGCCGCCCGAATAACCCGCGCCCTCCCCCGCTGGATAAAGTCCCGCGATATTCATACTCTGAAAATCTTCGCGCCGTTTGATGCGCACTGGCGAAGAAGTACGCGTCTCCACACCGGTCAATACCGCATCGTGCATGGCGTATCCCTTGATCTGTTTTTCAAACGCAGGCAACGCTTCGCGTATCGCGGCGATGGCGTAATCCGGCAGGGCAGTGGAGAGGTCGGTCAGGTGTAGGCCGGGCGTGTAGGATGGTTCCACTGTGCCGAGCGCGGTGGAGGGACGTCCGGCAAGAAAATCGCCGACCAGCTGTGCGGGCGCGCAATAATTTTTTCCGCCCAACTCGAAGGCGCGTTGTTCCCATTGCCGCTGAAAAGCGACGCCCGCCAATACATCGCCGGGATAATCTTGCGGCGTGATGCCGACCACAATCCCGCTGTTGGCGTTGCGTTCGTTGCGCGAATACTGGCTCATGCCGTTGGTCACCACGCAGCCTTCTTCCGACGTGGCCGCCACCACCGTGCCGCCCGGGCACATGCAGAAACTGTATACCGAGCGGCCATTGGCGCAGTGATGTACCAGCTTGTAATCGGCTGCGCCGAGCTGGGAGTTGCCTGCATTCTTGCCGAAGCGCGCGCGGTCTATCAGCGACTGCGGATGCTCGATGCGGAAGCCGATGGAGAAAGGCTTGGCCTCCATATATACGCCGCGACTATGCAGCATTTCAAAGGTGTCGCGCGCGCTGTGGCCAACGGCCAGCACCACATGATTGCTGGCGATGCGTTCGCCACTGGCCAGCACCACGCCACGCACCTGTCCATTGTCTATGATGATGTCTGCCATCTTGCTCTGAAAACGGATTTCGCCGCCTAGTTGTTCGATGGTGTGGCGCATGGTTTCCACCACCCCCACCAGCCGGAACGTGCCGACATGCGGCTTGCTCACATAGAGGATTTCCGGCGGCGCGCCCGCCTTGACGAATTCGGTGAGAACTTTGCGTCCGTAATGCTTGGGGTCTTTGATCTGGCTGTGCAACTTGCCGTCGGAAAATGTCCCGGCACCACCTTCGCCGAACTGCACATTGGATTCCGGGTCAAGCTTGCCCTGCCGCCACAGGCCGAAAGTATCTTTTGTGCGTTCGCGCACCGCCTTGCCGCGCTCCAGGATGATCGGGCGGAAACCCATCTGCGCCAGAACCAGCCCGGCAAAAATTCCGCACGGCCCGGTGCCGATCACGATGGGCCGTTCCGTTAAATCTTTCGGCGCTTGCGCGACGAAGTGGTAAGCGGTGTCCTGCGCGGGAGAGATGTGCGGAGCATTTTTCAGCCGCTTCAGCAACGCGGTCTCGTCCCTGACCTCCACCTCCAGCGTATAAACAAACTGGATCGCGGACAGTTTGCGCGCATCAAAGCCGCGCCGGAAAATAGAATAGCCGATCAACTCATCCGCCGCAATGCCTAGCCGCGCGAGGATCGCGGCTTTCAGGTCATCTTCGGAATGGTCTAGCGGGAGCTTGATTTCAGTGAGTCGTAGCATGGGCGGCATTCTACCTCTAAAGGTCGTCTTCCCTGCCCCCGACTACACCATTCGAGGCCAGTCTGCGGCGGGGAACCAGTTTGTTGATCGGCTGGATTCCCGCCTACTGTATTGTGAATAATTTTACGGTTGACGTACAGCATAAACCCTTATAAAGTTTGGTCATGATTAAATCATTCAAATGCAAAGATACGGAAGCGCTCTATCAAGGGAAACGTGTCAGGCAATTTGAATCATTCAAGGCGCAGGCGGAAAAACGGCTGGAAATTCTGGATAACGCAAAGACAATCCACGATTTAATGGGATTACCGAGCAACCGGTTTGATGCCTAGTCTGGGGATCGAAACGGCCAGCACAGCATTCGCATAAACCAACAGTGGCGTGTCTGTTTTGAATGGCAAGACAGCGATGCGTACAACGTCGAAATCGTTGATTATCACTAAGGAGAAAACATGACTAACCAAATGCGTGCAGTTCACCCCGGCGAGGTGCTTAAGGATGAGCTTGCCGAACTGTCCATGTCGGCCAATGCTTTTGCGAAGGTTGTAGGTGTGCCAACCAACCGCATTACGGCCATCCTGAATGCGCAACGCGGAATCACGGCAGACACGGCATTGCGCCTTGCCAGGTATTTTGGTACTACACCGGATTTCTGGATGAGCTTGCAAAGCAGCTACGATGTGAAAATAACGCGGGCATTGGCAGGGAAAGAAATTGACAAGGCGGTCAGGCCAAGAGAGTTGATAACGGCTTGACCTGATCTAATGTCGCGAGGTTATGAGGTAAGCGCAAATCACGGGTCAGGAGTGGGCGTTAAGAGAGAGTGATGGTATGGGTAGACCCAAAATTTCGCTCTAGGCCCGCCAAAGGGTCATTAGGCGTGCACGTGAGGAGCCTGTACTGATTGCACCGCAAGGCGCAGGCCCATTGCCTTGAGGATAGCCGACAAGCTGCTCAGAACAGGATTCCCATCCGGTGACAACGTGCGGTAGAGCTGCGTTGCACTCAGGTGGGCTGTGTCAGCCACCGTCTGCACACCGCCAAAGGCTTTCGCCATTTGACGCAACGTAATTAGAAGTTCGCTCTGGTCGCCGTCCTCAAGAATGCTGTTGAGCAGTTGGACGGCGTAAGCGGGGTCTTCCCGAAGCAGTTCGGCCATTGCTTCGTCATGGTTTCTATCTTTCATCGGTTGCTCTCCTTTGCCAGTCTTGCCAGTATTCACAGGCGCGGTCGATATCCGCATCCTGAGATCGTTTGTCGCCACCGCACAGCAGAAAAACAATTGCCTTCCCGGCGATTGCGTAATACACGCGATACCCTGCGCCTACATCAATGCGCAGTTCCCACACACCATCACGACAAAACTTGTGATCGCCCAAGTTACCAAGCTCGATGCGGTTGACCCGCCGATCTACTGCAATTTTTGCGGTCACGTTGCGCAGCTTGCGATGCCAATCGAGGTAGACATCTTTTTCGTCGGAAGTCAGGTAGTGTCTGATTTCATACATAGCATATTGTCGTTTATAAACGAATTCATGTCAAGCTCCGCGAAGCACCTAGCTGTTACCTCAAGTGCTTTGAATGATTGCAAGACCCCGTGGTTTTCTTCCGGGTGGCGGCTACGGCGAAGGGTGATGTGGGGTTGCTGGGAGGGGTAGACAGGAAGCTGACAGCCATTTCCCTGCAGATTGCCGAAACCGCCAGAGATTCGGCTGTTTCGATAGCGTCTATCTGCTGCTGCCCAAGCTTGCCCGGTGTGCGATTGATCCACCAGTAGAGTGCATGAGCATCGAGGATGAGCCTCAGGACAATGCTTCCCAGTCGCTTTCCGGCGCACTGCTCAAAATGTCGCCTTTTTCTTCGCCCATTCCCGCCAGCGCTGACGGCGGCGAGCGGCGTCCGGCTGGTTTGACAGATTCCCGCATTACGATAACACGGGTGCGCTCAGCATGAGAAGGCAGGCTGCATCCTGTATGACAAGGCGATGGTCGACAATGGATGCCGTCGTTTCAAGAGACAACATGGTCGTGTCTCCTTTGTTCCTGACTTTCGATAGTTCTTGATTGTACAGCATCCTTTTTATTGCAGCGGGCAAAGACAATAGAGACAACGGTGCCAGAAAGCCACGCCACCGGTGCTCGCCTCGGCATCACCCAGGTCGTTTAAACGGGCTGCTGTCATTCAGCTCATCCATATATTGTTCCAATCCCCCTGCTTCGCGTTGCAGAAACTCTTCCACTGCTTTAGAAAATTGCGGATGGGCAAGACTATGCGCAGACCAGGTGGTGCTGGGCAAAAATCCGCGGGCAAGTTTATGTTCTCCTTGAGCTCCGCCTTCAAACAGGGCAATGTTGTTTTTGATGCAGAAATCGATGGCCTGGTAATAGCAGGTTTCAAAGTGCAGACCGGGGTGATATTCCAGTGCGCCCCACGAGCGGCCAAACAGCGTGTCATGATTGTAAAAATTGATCGCGCCGGCAATCGGCTGGCCATTGCGCGAGGCTAGGATGAGCAGGATGTGCTCAGGCATGGTGCTACCAATGCGCTGGAAGAAAGCCAGGTTCAGCGGCTGCGGCGAGTTGTACTGAACATGCGTGTGCTTGTAACAGCGCACAAAAAATTCCCACTGTTCGGGGGTGATATTTTCTCCGCGTACATGAGCAAAGGTGATGCCTGCATCGCTGACTTTGCGCCGTTCCTGATTGATTTTCTTGCGCTTGTCGCGGCGCATGCTGGCCAGGTAGAAAGCAAAATCGGCATAAGCCGCATTGCGCCAGTGTAGCTGTACGCCGCGCCGCAACATCAAGCCTTGCTGCTGCATTTCTTGGGCTTGGCTCTCATAGGGAAAAAGCAGGTGCAGGGAAGAGATGCCAGGTTGATGCGCCAGTTCCAGGGCGGCACGCACCAGCTGAGCGCGTACCTCGGCAGATTTTGCCAGCAGGCGCGGACCGGTTGCCGGGGTGAAGGGCACCGAGCTCACCAGTTTTGGGTAGTAACGCAGGCCGTTACGCTGGTAAGCATCGGCCCAGACCCAGTCAAAAATAAATTCACCATAGGAATGAAACTTCAAATACAGTGGCATGCCGCCTAGCAGCTGATCACCCTCCCATATCGTAATGAACTGCGCACGCCAGCCGGTCTCCGGCGTGGCGCAGCCGGTTTCTTGCAGTGCGCTCAGGTAGGCGTGTTTGAGGAATGGATTGTTCTGTGCGAGCGCGTCCCATTGCGCCGCAGGAATATCTGCGATTGCCTCGATGATCTTGGTGATCATGACTATTTGCGTTGCCACACCAGCGTGCGGTTGTTACTGGGCATTTCAATATCATTGAGCAGAACCATGTTCTGATTTCCGGCAAGTGCATTCAGGGTTTCGAAATCGCGCACCCCGCTTTTCGGGTCGCGCGATTTTAGCCAGACATCGAAATGCGCATTGCTTTCCGAGGTGAATTTACCATCGTAGTTGAACGGGCCATACAGGCACAGGATGCCGCCTGCAACCAGCACGCGGCCGAACCCTTCGAACAGCAACTCCACTTCGGGACTAGATATGATGTGTACGGTATTGGCATTGAAAATAGCGTCAACACTGGCGACTGGCCAGTGCGCATCATTCGCGTCTATGCACACCGGGGAGCGCACATTGGGTAGTTGCGCTTCGTCCAGCCACATCTGAATGCCTGCGTGATTCTGTTCCAGTTCGCTGGTTTGCCAAATCAAATGCGGCAGTGCACGACCGAAATAAACTGCATGCAGGCCAGTGCCGCTGGCGATTTCCAGCACCTGTTTGCGATCGGCAAACAGATCGCGCAACACTTCCAATATGGGTTCCCGGTTGTTATCACAGGATTTAGCGTAGGGTTTCATGCGGCCAGCTTCAGTGTATCAATGGGGCAGACTCCATTGATTTATAGTGTCAAGAATCATAAATAATAAAACATCTTGTTTATAGCTTACATGCAGTAGTAGGGCGGGCTCTGCCCGCCATGGCGGGTAAAACCTGCCCTACGCATCTGTAGCACATGCCTCGTAATTAATAGGTTGAGATACTAGTGCTTTAAAATGGATCGGTAATTGGGCAGGCCATAACAGAATCAATGTGATACCCGGATGAACCTGAATTATTTTCGCGCTTACACATAAAGACAAATATCGGTATCCCCGGCGAAATCCAGGAACATGGCGGCGCCGCCATACTCGATATTGCCTATGAAGTCGCTTTTATCGAAATCGAATAGATCCACCGTCATCTGGCAGGCGACAAATTTAACATCGGCCTCGAGGCACAGGGCGCGCAACTCTTCGAGCGAGGCGACGCCTTTTTTCTTGAGCTTGTCCTTCATCATCATGGTCGCCAGCGTTTCCATTCCGGGCAGCATCTGCACCATCACCGGCATCGGTATGGACATCGGCATTGCCGGGTTGCCCAGCGGGCTGATCTTGACGTCGGACAGATCCTTGAGCAGCAGTTGCAGCCCGTAAAAGGTGAAGAACACCTGCACTTCAAATCCCAGGGCGGCGGCTGTTGAGGCCAGGATGAATGGTGGATAGGCCATATCCAGCGTGCCTTTGGTGGCAATGATGGCCATTTTTTTCATCAGATATTCCTTCTAATATGACCTATTTTTTCTGCACGAAAAAAGTGTATTCCCCGTTTTCCGCAGAGGAAGACAGCAACGCGTTCCCCGTTTGCCTCGCGAAAGCCTGCAGGTCTTTTTCCGCGCCGCTGTCGGTGGAAACCACCCTGAGCACTTGCCCGGATATCATGTCGGCCAGCGATTTCTTGGTCTTCAGGATGGGCAGCGGGCAAGAAAGGCCGCGGGCATCCAGTTCCTTGTTAAAATGCATCATTCAATCTCCGTCAGCTTGCAATGCGCAATATGGTAGCGCACTGATATGCTGTTGCAAAATACTATTATATTAGAATGGGCGCGTGTGTTATGAAACATTCGGGCTAAATGTTATGAGGAAAATATCTTGAGCCAGCAACAACACCTGCCGGATATCGTTGTGGCCGCGCTATATAAATTTGCCAGACTCCCTGACTACCGTGAGTTGCAGTCCGGCTTGCTGGATTTTTGCGTTGCCCATGGACTCAATGGCACCATTTTGCTGGCTGCGGAAGGGATCAATGGGACGGTCGCGGGAACGCGCGCAGCGGTAGATGCATTGCTTGTATTTTTGCGCGCTGATGCGCGCCTGTCCGATATCGAACATAAAGAATCCCCTGCCGACGTTATGCCTTTTGACCGGATGAAGGTCCGCCTGAAAAAGGAGATCGTTACCCTGGGTGTGCCGGGAATCAATCCGAACGACAACGTGGGTGTATATGTGGCACCGGAAGACTGGAATGCACTGCTTGCCGATCCCGATGTCGTGCTGATTGATACCAGAAATGGCTATGAATACGACATCGGCACATTCCGTGGTGCGATTGATCCCCATACCACCTCATTTCGCCAGTTTCCCGACTATGTCAGGAAAAATCTCGGCGCGGAAAAAAATAAAAAAATAGCCATGTTTTGCACCGGCGGCATACGCTGTGAAAAAGCATCTGCCTTCATGCTGGCGGAGGGGTTCAAGGAGGTCTACCACTTGCGCGGCGGCATCCTCAAGTATCTGGAAATGATCCCTGCTGAAAAGAGTTTGTGGCAAGGCGAGTGTTTCGTATTCGACCAGCGGATTGCGGTCGGGCAGGGGCTGGCAGCGGGCACGCATGAGCAATGTTACGCCTGCCGTCACCCCGTTTCGGCGGATGACAAGGCCACACCCAAATACCAGGCTGGCGTATCCTGCCCGCACTGCTTCGATGCTCTGCCGGAGAAAACACGCGCCCGTGCTATTGAGCGGCAAAAACAAAACGAGCTGGCAGCTAAACGAGGCCAGGCACACATCGGGGTGACGCAGGAAAAGAAGGCTGACAAAATCACCGGGCGCGCATGAGTGACTTGCTGAAAGTAGAGGGGCTGACCACCCGCCTGCACAACGGTGCACGCATCGTGGATGACATTTCGTTCAGCATCAAACAGGGCGAGACCTTTGCCCTGCTGGGTGAATCCGGCTGCGGCAAATCCATGACAGCGCTGTCGCTTATGCGCTTGCTACCGGATGGAGTACACATCGCAAGCGGCGCTGTCAGTCTTGGCGCTGAAGATATTCTGGCCTTGCCCGAGCGCGCCATGCGTACAGTGCGCGGCGGCCGGATGGCGATGGTTTTTCAGGAACCGGGGCTGAGTTTGAACCCGGTGATGACGGTGGGCGGGCAGATTGCCGAGGCGCTGGAACTGCACCAGGGCTTGCGCGGCGCGGCGATGCGCGCGCGCTGTATCGAGCTGCTGGAGCAGGTGGGTATCTCCGATGCACTGCGCCGCTTGCACGAATATCCCTTCCAGCTTTCCGGCGGCATGAAGCAGCGCGTGATGATCGCCATGGCGCTGGCCGGTCAACCCAGGCTGCTGGTGGCGGACGAGCCGACCACCGCGCTGGACGTGACCATCCAGGCACAGGTGCTGCAACTGCTGCGCGACACCCAACAGCAAAACGGCATGGCGCTATTGCTGATTACGCACGACCTCGGCGTGGTGGCGCAAATGGCGCATCAAGTTGCGGTGATGTATGCCGGGCATATTGTCGAGCAGGCATCGCGTGCGCAATTGTTCGCGCGCCCCGCGCATCCCTACACGCAAAAACTGTTTGCCGCCCTGCCCGATACCGCGCGCAGCGGCCAGCCGCTGGCCGCCATTCCGGGCAATGTGCCGCCATTGGGAGAGAAATTTGTCGGCTGCCGTTTCGCGCCGCGCTGTGATCAGGCGTGGGCGCTGTGCCATGAGCAGGCACCGGGATGGACGCAATTGGAAAATGGACAGGGGGTGCGATGCCATCTTTACGCCGCCGCTGATGCGGCGAGTGACAGGTTACAAGTGACGGGTGACAGGGACAAGCAGGCATCGCCCGATTTGATGAGCGAGGTGTCACCCATCACTAGTCACCCATCACTCCTCGAGGTCGCAGACCTCAAAGTCCACTTCCCCATCCGCAAAGGCATATTGCAGCGCACGGTCGGTCACGTCAAAGCGGTGGATGGCGTATCACTGGAAATTCCCGTCGGGCGCACACTGGCGCTGGTGGGCGAATCCGGTTGTGGCAAGACCTCAGTGGGCAAGGCGCTGTTGCAACTCATCCAGCCCACGGCGGGCAGTGTGCGCTTTGCCGGGAATGAATTGGTCGGCCTCAATACGCGGCAACTGCGCACACAGCGTGCCGGGATGCAGATGGTGTTCCAGGATCCTTATGCCTCGCTCAATCCCAAGATGCGCGTGGCAGAAATTCTGCAAGAGGGTATGGATGCACTGGCGGTCGGTCACGGAAGCGCAGAACGGCAACACAGAATTGATGAATTGCTGGATCAGGTCGGGATGGAGAAGTCCTCCAAGTGGCGCTATCCGCATGAGTTCTCCGGCGGGCAGCGGCAGCGCATTGCCATCGCCCGTGCGCTGGCGGTGAACCCCAGGTTATTGATCTGCGATGAGCCAACCAGTGCGCTGGATGTGTCGGTGCAGGCGCAGATATTAAATCTGCTGAAATCGCTACAGCAGGAATTGAACCTGAGTTATCTGTTCATTTCGCACAATCTGGCGGTGGTGGAATATCTCGCGCACGAGGTATGCGTGATGTATCTGGGGCGCATCGTTGAGCGTGGCACGGTGGCGGAAGTGTTGCGCACCCCCAAGCATCCTTATACACAGGCGCTGTTGTCTGCTGTGCCACGCATAGACCGGCAGGGCGAGGAAATGGTCCGGCAGGGCGTGGAGATTGTCCGGCTGGACGGGGAAATGCCGTCCCCCGCCAATCCGCCGCAGGGCTGCCACTTTCATCCGCGCTGCGCCCATGCCATGGCGTCATGTCGCGCAATTTATCCTGCTGCGACCTGTATAAGCGCCACGCACGTGGTGCATTGCCATTTGTATTGAAGTGAGGCGCGACGAATGAGGCTAGCAGCCTGTCTGACTTAAAGAATCGAAGCGAAAAAGTGGCTGGGCGAGGACAAATTTTGACGATTTTGCAGGCCAATAGTCATTTCTATTGGTCAAAAAAGCGGCGAAATATGGACCAGCCAAGCGCTTTTGCAGCCGATTTTCTTTAAGTCAGACAGGCTGCTAGTCTTACTGTGTCAAAAAATGA
>CAMTXD010000120.1:0-6919 GCA_947085625.1 uncultured Gallionellaceae bacterium
CTCAGTTGGACGGGATGGAGTGTGCTATTTTTGGGGTGCTGGGCAAGGCGCAACGACGCGGAATGGTCGTTCCATTCCAAGGAGTTGCAACGCAGCCATGTGCCGCAAAAATAGTGCAATCCATCCCGTAGCGGTCTCACCCATCGGGTGAAACGATGAATCACGAATAAATATATTGAAATCATCTTGTTAAATATCCAGATAAGCGGTCAACTGGGGTTTCTAGGATTATGCGTCAATACCGCCCGTATAAACACTCGCCCCGTGTTGAAGTGGATTGCGGCAATCAGGCGAAGTTTGTTTCCTCCGATGTCGAATACAAATACGTCCCCCACCTTGTCGGCGCTGGGAAAGAGCGTTCGCAATTCTGCAAAATTGTGCCACTTAGCTTTTTTGCACAGGCGATACCACAGCTCCAGCGCGCTGGCGCACTGCGGATGCGCCTTCTGTGCCGCCACAATCCGGCGATGGGTGATGATGTGCATTGGGCAATTATATCTCAAAAAGAGATATAGCAATACTCACCCCCTCGGATGATGCATCGCATGCAATGCTTTAAGTCGTTCACGTGCCACATGAGTATAAATCTGCGTGGTAGAAATATCCGCATGACCCAATAACAACTGCACCACGCGCAAATCCGCGCCGTGGTTGAGCAGGTGGGTAGCGAAGGCGTGGCGCAGGGTGTGCGGGGACAGCGGCTTGTGCAGGCCGCCGTGCTTGGCATGGCGCTTGATCAGATACCAGAACATTTGCCGCGTCATCGCTGTGCCGCGCTGGGTGACGAACATGGCATCGCTTAATTTGCCTGCCAGTAATACTGCCCGCACTTCTTGCAGATAACGGCGCAGCCAGTCCAGCGCTTCCTCGCCCAGTGGAACCAAGCGCTCTTTGCTGCCTTTGCCCATCACGCGCACCACGCCCATATCCAGGCTGACCTGCGCCACACTCAAGCCAATCAGCTCGGATACGCGCAGGCCGGTGGCGTACAGCACTTCCAGCATGGTGCGGTCGCGCGTGCCCAGCGGGGTGTCCACATCTGGCGCATGCAGCAACAGTTCCACATCCTGTTCGGTCAATCCTTTAGGCAGGCTGCGGGGTAGCTTGGGGGTGGCGATTTGCAGCGTGGGGTCAGCGCTTACTTTGTTTTGCCGCAACAGGTAGCGGAACAAGCGCTTGAGGCTGGAGATGGCGCGCGAGGTCGAGGTGGCTTTGGCTTTTTGTTCGGTGACTAGGTATGCGAGGAAGCCCTGGATATCGGCGTGGGTAGTTGCTAGGATGGATGCCGCGCGTTGCTTTTCCAACCACGTCGCGAATTTTCTCAGATCGCGCCGGTAGCTTTCCAGCGTGTTGCGCGACAGGCCGTCCTCTAGCCATAAGCTGTCACAAAATTCGTCGAGGAGGTCATTCCAATTCCATTTCATCGGTGACACGGCGTTGGCTTCCTCGCTCACTTCTAGCCGTACTGAATGTACTGTCTTCGTCGTTCGCTCGTCGCCGCCTTGTTTCACCTTCGAAATAGAGTTGGAATCAGTGGTGTTCATATTGCTTATGCCTATGAACAAAGCCCCGCAAGACGCAGTATGCCTCGCCTTTGCTTCCCCCTTTGAAAAAGGGGGACTGAAGGGGAGAGCGCAGCGAGGGGGCGTGAATTTATGCGCCACCTGAGGCAGCTGCAAATCCCCCCTGCTCCCCACTTTTTAAAATGGGGGAACAACCAGGCAAGCTGCGCATTGTTCAGAGGCATATAGCACTTGTCATTCCAGCGTAGGCCGGAATGACAAATTGTCTTCATGCGCCAGCAACCAACGCTTGATATCGAGTGATGTGCCGCTGGCGTGGCGCATGAACCCGCCCAGGCCAGCTTTGCTCACCACACGGTGACAGGGAATAACGATAGGAATGGGGTTGGATCCGCAAGCCTGCCCTACTGCGCGCGGGCTGGAATCCAGTTGTAGCGCGAGGTCGCTGTAATAGCGTGTCTGTCCGGATGGGATGACGGACATTGCCTGCCACACTTTGGTCTGATGGGCAGTGCCGTTGAACTTGAGGGGCAAGTCGAAATGAAATTCGGCATCTTCGAAATAGGCCATCAGTTGCTCGCACGCGGTTCGCGCAAAAGCGTTGACAGGCAACTGCGGCGTTGCGCCTGGCGCAAGAAATTCTATGCCTGTCAGCGCATACCTTTCACAGCGGATACCCAACACTCCGAATGGCACTCCGAATGGGGCAGCGAGTTTGGCTTGATAATCCATGAAGCCGTAATCATAACCCAGATTCAAATCCCCCCTAACCCCCCTTTTTCAAAGTGGGGAATCATTTGGTGAAAGCTGCTTAGTTACCCCATCCAAGCAAATGGGGAGCCTATTAGGCCCCCCATTTGCTAACCTACACCGCGCCAGTTTAAGTCGATGCGACGACTTTACGGGGAGCGAGTTTTTCCTTGATACGCGCAGATTTGCCGGAACGATCACGCAGGTAGTACAGCTTGGCGCGGCGTACATCACCGCGACGTTTCACCTCGATGCTGGCAATCAAGGGCGAGTAAGTCTGGAAGGTGCGCTCTACACCTTCACCGGAAGAGACTTTACGCACGATGAATGATGAGTTAAGACCCTTGTTGCGCTTGGCAATCACCACGCCCTCAAAAGCCTGGGTACGTTTGCGCTCCCCTTCGACCACATTCACGCTCACCACCACGGTATCGCTGGGGGCGAAATTCGGGATTACTTTGCCCAGACGAGCGATTTCTTCTTGCTCCAGTATTGCGATCAGATTCATTTTATTTCCTCTTGTTGTACGGATGCTTGTTCCTGCTGGTACTCTGCCAGTAGCCGAGCTTCCTGTTGTGTTAACTGACGTTGTGCCAGTAAATCCGGACGGCGTTGCCAGGTGCGTCCCAGCGCCTGTTTTAACCGCCACTTTTCTATTTCGGCGTGGTGTCCAGACAATAACACCTCTGGAATACCCTCGCCTGCAAACACTTCCGGGCGCGTATAGTGCGGACAATCCAGCAGGCCATTTACAAATGAATCCTGCTGCGCTGAGTCGGCATCGCCCAATACTCCAGGCAACTGCCGCACCAGACTGTCTATCAACACCATCGCCGCCAACTCGCCACCGGACAACACATAATCGCCGATGGAAAGCTCTTCATCTACCTGCTGCCGCAGCAGGCGTTCATCCACACCTTCATAGCGGCTGGCCAACAAAATCCACGCTTCATCCCGCGCCAGCAACTCTTTCACGACTTCGTGGGTGAGCGGTCTTCCTTGTGGCGACAAGTGAATCACACAACTTTTTTTTGCCCCGCCTTGCGCCTGCTTGGCAGCGGCTATCGCCAGCTGTAGCGGCTCCGCCAACATCACCATGCCAGGGCCGCCGCCGTAGGGGCGATCATCCACGCTACGATGATTATCAGTGGTGAAATCGCGCGGATTCCACGTCTGCAACACAAACTTGCCCAGCGTTGCCGCGCGCCGCGTTACGCCATATTGCGTAATCGCGTCGAACATTTCCGGGAACAACGTGATGACATCGAAACGCATGGCTATCAGTGCTTGCTAGCCCAATCAGCCGACCAATCAACGCGTATTATCTTTTCGGACAAACTCACTTGCTGGATGGCGCTGGCGATGAATGGGATCAATACTTCGCCACCTTCACCCCTTACACACAGCACCTGATTAGCGCCGGTATCCATCAAGTTATCCACTATCCCCAGACTTTCGCCCGCGAGGTTAAGCACTTTCAGCCCAATTAAATCAGACCAGTAATATTCATCTTCAGCTTGTTGCGGCAGGCTGCTGCGCGGCACCGCTACCAACAATCCTTTATATTTTTCGGCAGATGTGCGGTCGTTGCAGCCGGGAAACTTGGCGATTAAGCCTTTGCTTTGCACCGCAAACTTTTCCACACTGATTTCGCGCCACGGATGTTTTTCATCCCCCAGCCACCACACCGGGTAGTCGGCCAGGCTGTCCACGGTCTCGGTGTAGGTTTTAATCGCCACCCAGCCAAGTATGCCCTGCGCCACCACCACCCGCCCCATGACTATCATGGGGGTTGCTTGCATGGGGGCTGCTGGCTCAGGCTTTTGCTGCAGCACCAGCGCGCTTGACCAGCTTGGCCACGGCGTCGGAGAGTTGCGCGCCTTTTTCCTGCCAATGTGCGACGCGAGCCAAATCAATGCGCATACCGTACTGGCCTTCCGGGGCAATCGGATTATAGAAGCCGAGGCGCTCAATGAAGCGACCGTCACGGCGATTGCGCGAATCCGCAACTACTACATTAAAAAATGGGCGATTCTTGGAGCCGCCACGTGCGAATCTGATAATAACCATAGTAAACCTGTTTTTTCGTTAGCAAATGCCAAAAGGGCGCGAATTCTACGACACTTTGCCTGTTTATGGCAAGAAGTATGAAGCGGGGTATGAAGCGGTGACAGGTAATGAGTGATGAGTGACGACACCTCTCGCGGGGTGACCCATCACCCATCACCCATCACTGCCTCTAGCGATGCAGCAAGATCTCCAGCACAAACTTGTTGCCGAGATAAGCCAGCAGCAAAAAGACGAAGCCACTCATGGTCCAGCGCACCGCAGTACGGCCGCGCCAACCTTTATAGTGATGTCCCAGCAACAACGCCCCGAACAACCCCCAGGAAATAAAGCCGAACAGCATCTTGTGATTGAGTTGCCACGGCTGGCCAAATAACTGTTCGGAAAACACCATGCCGGAGGCCAGGGTCAGGGTGAGCACAACAAAGCCCGCGCCGATGATGCGGAACAGCAATATTTCCATGGTAAGCAATGGCGGCAAGCCTTGCAGCACGCGCGGCAGCGAGGCGTGACGCAGGCGCTTCTCCACCAGCGACATCAGACCCGCGTGCAACACCGCGATGGTGAACAGGCTATAGGCCAGCATTGCCGCCAGAATATGCGTCTCGAGAGCCAATGACATCTGGTTAGCCAGCGGATGAACAGAGGGAAACAATGTCGGCAGCACCGCGCCCACCGCCGCCAGCGGAAGCACCAAAGTTTGCAGGCTGGCAATCGGATAAAAGAAGCGCGCCAGCCAATATACCAGCATAGTCAGCCACAAGATCAATGACAGCGCGTAAACCAGCCCCAAATTCAGATCCCCGCCGCTGAACAAATCGCCATACAGCAGGTAAGTGTGCAGCGCCAGCGGCAGCAGCACGGCATGGCCAGCCGCGCCACGATTCAAGGCATCCCCGTTGCCCGCCATTTGTGCGCGCCAAAAATAAACCGCCAGCATGCTGTAGGCGAAAAAAGTGAGCAGAGCAAGCGGAAGGTTAGACATTTTTAGTCAGAATGTTTTAGACTTAACGGATTCTACACCATAGCGATTGCCTGAAAAATCATTACTGGAGAAAACATGTTAAATAACCTTACCAGCCGCCTTTCCGGCGTCATAAAAAATCTGCGCGGGCAGGCGCGCCTGTCCGAAAGCAACATTCAGGACGCCCTGCGCGAAGTACGCATGGCCTTGCTGGAAGCCGACGTGGCGTTGCCGGTGGTGAAGGAATTCACCACCCAGGTGAAACAGGCTGCGCTGGGTCAGGATGTGGCTGGTAGCCTGACGCCTGGGCAAGCATTGATCGGCATCGTGCACCGCGAGCTGACCAAACTGATGGGCGAACACAACGACGCGCTCAATCTCACTGCCGTGCCGCCCGCTGTGATTCTGATGGCCGGCTTGCAAGGCGCGGGCAAGACCACCACCAGCGGCAAGCTGGCCAAACTGCTGCGCGAGCAGATGAAGAAAAAAGTACTGCTTGTCAGTTGCGACGTTTATCGCCCGGCCGCCATCGAACAACTGCGCACTTTGGCACAGCAACTGGACATTGATTTTTTCGCCTCCGACATCAGCCAGAAACCGCACGACATTGCACTGGCGGCACTGGATTTTGCGCGCAAGCATCACCACGACGTGCTGATTGTGGACACTGCCGGACGCCTCGCCATTGATAGCGCGATGATGGAAGAAATCCAGCAACTGCATGCCGCGCTCAAACCGATAGAAACTTTATTTGTAGTGGATGCCATGACCGGCCAGGATGCGGTCAACACCGCCAAGGCATTTGGCGAGGCGCTGCCGCTAACCGGCATTATTCTGACCAAGCTGGATGGCGATGCGCGCGGGGGTGCTGCGCTGTCGGTGCGCCACATCACCGGCAAGCCGATCAAATTTGTCGGCGTGAGTGAAAAGCTCAACGGCCTGGAAGCCTTCCACCCTGAGCGCATGGCCTCACGCGTGCTGGGCATGGGCGATGTACTGTCACTGATCGAAGAAGCGCACCGCGAAGTAGATCAGGCTGAGGCGGAAAAACTGGCCCGGAAAGTTCAAAGCGGCAAAGGATTTGACCTCAACGATTTTAAGATGCAAATTGTGCAAATGCGCAAGATGGGCGGCATGTCGGCGCTGATGGACAAGCTGCCGGCCCAGCTTTCCCAGGCTGCAGCAGGCAGCAAGGTGGATGACAAGTCCATCAACCGCACCGAAGGCATCATCAACTCCATGACACCGCAGGAACGCACCCACCCGGAACTACTCAAGGCCTCGCGCAAACGACGTATCGCTGCCGGGGCGGGGGTGCAGGTGATGCACGTCAACCAGTTGCTGAATCAATTTGAACAAACGCAAAAGATGATGAAAATGTTCGGCAAGGGCGGCATGGGGAAAATGATGCGCGGCATGAAGGGGATGTTACCGGGAATGCGTTAATTTCTGCAAAAGCAAACACCCCGGCATAATCCTAGAAACCTCAGTTGGACGGGATGGAGTGTGCTATTTTTGGGGTGCAGGGCAAGGCGCAACGACGCGGAATGGTCGTTCCATTCCAAGGAGTTGCAACGCAGCCATGTGCCGCAAAAATAGTGCAATCCATCCCGTA
>CAMTXD010000121.1:0-12396 GCA_947085625.1 uncultured Gallionellaceae bacterium
GCCCGGATTAATTATGTTATACCAATTGGGTGAGCGCACTCCAGAACTGCGTGGCGAGCATCATTTCGTCGCGGCCAATGCCAGCGTCATCGGCACCGTCATCCTGGAGGAGAATGTCAGCGTGTGGTTCAACGCGGTCATACGCGGCGACAATGAGCCCATACACATCGGTACGAATAGCAACATACAGGACGGCGCCGTATTGCACACCGACCCCGGCGCACCGCTCACCATCGGCAACAACGTCACCGTCGGCCATCTTGCCATGCTGCACGGCTGCACCATCGGCGACGGCAGTCTGATCGGCATCCACAGCGTCATCCTCAACCACGCCGTGATCGGGCGCAACTGCCTGATCGGTGCGAACACGCTGATCACCGAGGGCAAGATCATTCCGGATAATTCACTGGTGGTGGGATCGCCGGGCAAGGTGCTGCGCACCCTGAGCGAAGAAGAAATCACGGCGATTCATGCCAATGCCGCGCGCTACGTGGAAAATCTCAAACGCTATCTGATCTCCCTGGTGAGCATTGCGTAGGGCGGGCTCTGCCCGCCATGGCGGGCAGAGCCCGCCCTACTACTGCATGTAATCTCCAAACAAGATGTTTCATTATTTATGATTCTCGACACTAATTACACTATGCTGCGCCTGCCGCAACGGAAATAGCGGGTGTTGTCGTAATACGCCTCACAGTCGTTGTCCGCTGACCAGCCCGGCACACCCAACAGCGGCACCGGTGAAAGTTCGCGGGTGTTGCGGCAATGTTGCGGCGCATTCAGATACTCTGCAATCCTGTCGTCCAGATACGCCAGCCTGCGTGACAGCGACCACGCAAAAAATTCCTGAGCCACCACCAGCAACAGCCCTTGTCCGGTCATGCCGATATAGGGTTGCAGTGCCTTTTCATACAGGCCGTGGCCGAACACATAAAATCCCATCGCAGCACTCACCTGTCCGCGTCGCCACCAGAACAATTCTTTCCACTGGAAATCACGCAGCAAATTATCAAATTTCGCATCAGCGCATACCACGACCACACCCGATTCATCAAAAAGGGTAGCCATGTCGCGCACTGCACCACGCTTTCCTTTCGGAATATTGGAAGCATTCGTTAAGGCTTGATAATGGCGCGCATTGATTGCCGCCTTGGCCTTGGGAAAGGTCAGCCATACCAGCGCATTTAACAGGTCATGCCACACCTTAGCGCGCATCTGCAGCTCGCCGCTCAAGTAGCAGCGCGGCTCGTATTGTGCTTCAAACGGCAGCTTGCCCTGTTCCTGCGCCACAAAGCGCAACGGTAAACCACCTTGTACCCTGATAGCCGGCTGACATGCCGCGAGTAGCGCATTGCAGTCGCTCAATGCCGGGAATCCTTCCCCTTTAAGGCGGGCAAGCATGGGGTGCAGCGGCGCGAATAGCGGCGATTGCAGTAGCGCAATTGGGTCCCATTCAGGTAATTTTTTCATGGCCGCAGTGTATCCGAAGCGCTCAAATATGGTGAGGGCTGGGAATGTAGCTTATGGGCGACTATCCCAGATGATTAAAAATAGCGTAAGATAATCCCTGAGATTTTCAATCAATCTTAAAATACTTTCAGGGAGTCATGGAAATATGGCAAAGAAGAATGCATTTTATGCCCAGTCCGGCGGCGTTACCGCAGTCATTAACGCATCGGCCTGCGGTGTCATTGAAACAGCGCGCAAACACAAAGACAAGATAGGCAAAGTTTATGCGGGGCGCAACGGCATCATCGGCGCGCTGACCGAAGACCTGATTGATACCAGCAAAGATTCCGCCAAGAACATCGCCGCGCTGCGCTACACCCCTTCCGGTGCATTCGGCTCCTGCCGTTTCAAGATGAAAAGCCTGGAAGAAAATCGGGTGCAGTATGAACGCCTGATCGAAGTTTTCAAGGCACACAACATCGGTTATTTCTTTTACAACGGCGGCGGTGATTCTGCCGATACCTGCCTCAAAGTCTCGCAGTTAGCCGACAAAATGGGCTACCCCATCCAGGCCATCCATGTCCCCAAAACTGTAGATAACGATTTGCCCATCACCGACTGTTGCCCCGGTTTCGGCTCAGTCGCTAAATATGTCGCCGTGTCGGTGCGCGAAGCCAGCTTCGAT
The DNA here is from genome assembly GCA_947085625.1 of uncultured Gallionellaceae bacterium. Taxonomy (GTDB): domain Bacteria; phylum Pseudomonadota; class Gammaproteobacteria; order Burkholderiales; family Gallionellaceae; genus Nitrotoga. The sequence continues at coordinate 2,132 of CAMTXD010000121.1, forward strand.
GTGGCCTCCATGGCCAAGACCTCGACCAAAGTATTCGTGGTAGAAGTAATGGGCCGACATGCCGGCTGGATAGCCGCTGCCGGTGGCCTGGCTTCGGACAAGAATTGCGAATTACCTATCGTGATCTTGTTTCCCGAAATCCCTTTCAACAAAAAACAATTTTTGGCCAAGGTAGATGCCATGGTCAAGCAGCATGGTTATTGCTCGGTCGTCGTGTCGGAAGGCGTGCAAGGGGAAGACGGCAAGTTTCTCTCCGACCAGGGTCTGCGCGATGCCTTCGGTCATGCGCAATTAGGCGGCGCAGCGCCGATCGTGGCCAATATGATCAAGGAAGCACTGGGTTACAAATTCCATTGGGCGGTGGCCGATTACCTGCAACGCGCCGCGCGCCATATCGCATCCAAGACCGACGTGGAACAAGCCTACGCGCTGGGCAAGGCGGCGGTGCAACTGGCGTTGAAAGGCGAGAACGCGGTCATGCCCACCATTGTTCGCCTGTCTGACAAACCCTACAAATGGAACATCGGCGTCGCCCAGTTGAAGAATGTCGCCAATGTGGAAAAAATGATGCCGCGTAACTTTATCACCAAGGATGGTTTCGGTATTACCGAAAAATGCCGCACCTACCTGGCACCACTGATAAAAGGCGAGGATTACCCGCCATTCAAAGATGGCCTGCCTCAATACGTCCGGCTCAAGAACGTGGCGGTAGTAAAGAAGCTGGGCAATTTCAAAATCTGAGTTTACCCAAGGGTCACATTTAAAAATCCGACAATCCACATGCGATATGTGATGTTGCCGGATTTTTGGAAGTGGCCTTTTTTTGCATGGTTTTACCGTAGTAAATCATCAGGGAGTTAGTCCAGTTCCAATAACCAATAATGTAAGCAAATCTAAGGAGGAGAAAAATGATGTCAGCAGAATTATTGTTCACCCTAGCTTGCGCAGTTATGGCACTACTGTATGGAGCAATTACTACGAAATGGCTGGTAAGCCAACCCACCGGCAATGATCGCATGCGCGAAATTGCCGCAGCAATACAGGAAGGCGCTAACGCTTATCTGAATCGTCAATACACCACGATCGCAGTAGTCGGTGTTATTTTACTGGTGCCAATATTTTTCTTTCTGGGCTGGCAATCAGCGGGTGGATTTGCGATTGGTGCAATTCTGTCCGGCATGGCGGGTTATATCGGCATGAACGTTTCGGTACGTGCCAACATTCGCACTGCTGAAGCAGCCAACGGCGGCCTCAACAACGCACTTAACGTTGCCTTCAAGGGTGGTGCCATCACCGGCATGCTGGTTGTCGGCCTGGCTTTGCTGGGTGTGGCCGGCTACTACGCATTCCTGACAGTCGGCATGAATACCACTGACAAAGACGCCATTCATGCGCTCGTCAGTCTCGCCTTTGGTGGCTCGTTAATTTCGATCTTTGCTCGCCTGGGCGGCGGTATCTTCACCAAAGGTGCCGATGTGGGTGCTGACCTGGTGGGTAAAATCGAACTGGATATTCCTGAAGATGACCCGCGTAATCCTGCCGTTATTGCCGATAACGTCGGCGACAACGTTGGTGATTGCGCAGGTATGGCAGCCGATCTTTTCGAAACCTATGCGGTCACCATCATCGCCACCATGTTGCTGGGTTTCCTGCTTATTTCCGGCGATTCCAACGCGGTGATCTATCCTCTGGTACTGGGCGGCTTCTCGATACTCGCCTCCATCGTTGGCAGCTATTTCGTCAAGGCTTACGAGGGCGGCAAGATCATGAACGCGCTGTATCGCGGACTGATCGTTGCAGCAGTACTGGCAGCCATTGGATTCTATTTCATCACCGCCAAAATGATGGGCGATGGCGTGATGATAGGCGGCGTGCAATATACCTCAATGAATCTCTTCTATGCTTCACTGATTGGTCTTGGTCTGACCGCAGCCATGGTGTTGATCACCGAGTACTACACTGCAACTGAGTATCCCCCGGTGAAACATATCGCCCAGGCTTCCACCACGGGTTCAGGTACTAACGTGATTGCAGGTTTGGGCGTTTCCATGCGCTCGACAGCAGCACCCGTACTGACCGTGTGCTTGTCAATTTGGGGCGCTTACGAACTGGCTGGCCTGTATGGTATCGCCATTGCCGCCACAGCCATGTTGTCTATGACCGGTATCATTGTGGCGATCGATGCCTATGGTCCGATCACCGACAATGCCGGCGGTATTGCTGAAATGGCCGGCTTGGATGAGAAAATCCGCAACATCACTGATCCTCTGGATGCAGTCGGCAACACCACCAAGGCGGTCACCAAAGGCTACGCCATCGGCTCCGCCGGTTTGGCTGCGCTGGTATTGTTTGCCGACTACACGCACGCATTATCTGACAAATACCCCAACCTGCCCTTTGACCTGTCGAATCCCGATGTGATCATCGGCCTGTTAATCGGCGGCATGGTGCCTTACCTGTTCGCAGCAATGAGCATGGAAGCGGTTGGTCGTGCCGCAGGCTCCGTCGTGGTGGAAGTGCGTCGCCAGTTCAAGGAAATTCCGGGCCTTATGGAAGGTACTGCCAAGCCGGAATATGGCACCTGCGTCGATATGCTAACCAAGGCCGCAATTAAGGAAATGATAGTTCCTTCACTGTTGCCGGTTTTCATACCTGTGATCGTTGGCTTGACACTGGGCGCACAGGCACTCGGTGGCTTACTGATCGGCTCCATTGTTACCGGGCTGTTTGTGGCTATATCCATGACCACCGGCGGTGGCGCATGGGATAACGCGAAGAAATACATCGAACAAGGTAACCACGGCGGCAAGGGCTCTGATGCACACAAGGCTGCTATCACTGGCGACACCGTGGGCGATCCTTACAAGGACACCGCAGGTCCAGCTATTAACCCGATGATCAAGATTATGAACATCGTTGCACTGATGATTGTGCCGTTGCTGTAATTTTCATTTGCTAGTAATTCAAGGGGGCTGAATAGCAGCCCCCTTTTTATCGCCCTCAATTTTGATGACGGTACTAATGTTATAATTCGCGTCCTTTACTATCCACGAAAGACTGCACCTCATGAGCTTGAACAAAGTCCCAGCCGGGAAAGATTTGCCCAACGATTTCAACGTAATCATCGAGATTTCCATGCATGGCGATCCGGTGAAATATGAAGTGGACAAGGAGTCGGGTGCGATTTTTGTAGACCGCTTCATGAATACCGCCATGCACTACCCGTGCAACTACGGCTACATCCCGCATACCCTGTCCCCTGACGGCGACCCGGTGGATGTGCTGGTGATTACGCCCGTGCCGTTGAACACTGGCGTCGTAGTACGCTGTCGCCCGCTGGCTGTGCTCAAGATGGAAGATGAGGGGGGGATGGATGCCAAGGTACTGGCCGTTCCTGTAGATAAACTTTCCACCCTGTACCGTGGCCTGAAAAGCCATCATGAACTACCAGAAATCACCCTCAAGCAGATATCCCATTTTTTCGAGCATTACAAAGACCTCGAACCCAATAAGTGGGTCAAGCTTGAAGGTTGGTTTGGCATCGAAGAAGCCCGTGCCGAAATCATGGCCGGGGTTGCCAACTATCAGAACGCGCCAGAAAAACCGTCATTCTGACCTCAAGAAATAAAAATTACGGCAAGGCCAAGGCACAGGAAGTTCGCGCCGGACGGAAGGTGCATGCCGATGCGCTCCTGCCCGCCAAAACTATGCTACTGGTGAAAATTGCCGAACTGAATGCCGACCCCTGGATTCATTTAGTGTTGACCTAATTATGTCCGGTGTCAACACTGTTAGGATAGTAATTTTTTAATATATTCCTTGGCGTTCCAATACCCTCTCCCCTACCCCGGCCCCCTCGCTTCGCTCTCCCCCGGGGAGAGGGGGGAGCGTAGCGGAGGGAGAGGGTAGGGTTTAACCGAACAGCATTATGTCCGGTGTTGTGCTGGCAAGCGCTATCCACTATGCTTGCCAGCCGTGATATCCAACCAAACTATCCAATCAACAATTATGTCCGTCAGCATCAAAGCCCCCCAGGAAATCGAAAAAATGCGCATCGCTGGTCGCTTGGCCAGCGAGGTGCTGGACTACATTACGCCCTATGTTCAGGCTGGCATCACAACCGGGGAACTGGACCGGCTGTGCCACGACTACATGGTGAACGTGCAGCAATGCATCCCGGCACCGCTCAATTACGCGCCGCCGGGACATACACCCTACCCCAAATCGGTTTGCACCTCGATCAATCATCAGGTGTGCCACGGCGTGCCGGGTGACAAGAAGCTCAAAAACGGCGACATCTTGAATATTGACGTCACCACCATCAAGCAAGGCTTCCACGGTGATACCAGCCGCATGTTCTATGTCGGTGAACCGTCCATCCAGGCACGGCGCTTGTGCGAAACCACCTACCAGGCGATGTGGCGCGGCATCCGCGTGGTCAAGCCGGGCGCGCAACTGGGCGACATCGGCCACGCCATCCAGAGCTTCGTCGAAGCGCAGGCTTACAGCGTGGTGCGCGAATTCTGCGGCCACGGTATCGGCCAGGGATTCCACGAAGAGCCGCAGGTGTTGCACTATGGCAAGCCCAGGACCGGCATGAAGCTGGAAGCGGGCATGACCATTACCATCGAACCCATGATCAACGCAGGCAAGTCCGGCATCAAGCATCTAGGGGATGGCTGGACTATTGTCACCAAAGACCACAGCCTGTCGGCGCAATGGGAACACACCGTATTGGTGACCGAAACCGGCTGTGAAGTGCTGACTCTTTCCGCTGGCTCGCCTCCTCCCCCCGCTTAATGGCACCTTAAATTTCACCATGCACAGTGTCGCTGAAATTCGCCAGAGCCTGCGCACGGCTCGCCTGTCCCTGCAACAGGATTATGAACGCCACGCGCAACCCTCACGACTGTTGCGCGCCCATGCCAGACTGGTGGATGAACATTTGCGCGCAGTGTGGCAGATGCTCGCTTTGCCGCCCAATCTGGCGCTGGTGGCGGTAGGCGGCTATGGGCGCAGCGAGTTATATCCCAAGTCCGACATTGATCTGCTGATCCTGTTGGCCGAGGAACCGGACGCGGCGTTGCAGCAATCCTTGCAAGAACTGGTCGGCCTGCTGTGGGACATAGGCCTGGAAGTCGGCCATAGCACGCGCACCGTCGCGCAATGCCTGGCAGAATCCGCCGATGTCACGGTGCAGACCAATCTGCTGGAAGCACGTTTGATTACCGGCGCAGACTATCTATTCCAGGAGATGCGCGGCACGCTGGCGCAACACCTGGATCACCGCACTTTCTACCTGGCCAAGCAGCAGGAACAGGAGCAACGCCACGCGCGCTTCATAGACGCAGACTACAACCTCGAACCCAACCTGAAGGAAAGCCCCGGCGGCCTGCGCGATTTGCATTCTGTGCTATGGATCAGCCGCGCCTGTGGCCTGGGCGATACCTGGCGCGATCTGGCCAAGGCGGGCATGATTACCGCGCCGGAAGCGCGCGCCATCGCGCGCCACGAAGCCCTGCTGCAAACCCTGCGTATCCGCCTGCACTATCTGGCCGGGCGGCGCGAAGACCGTTTGCTGTTCGATTACCAGACTGAACTGGCGCAGCAAATGCACATTGCCGCCACGGGCGCGCGTCGTGCCAGCGAACACCTGATGCAGCGCTACTACCGCACCAAGCAGGCCGTGCAGCAACTCAATGCCGTGCTGATGCACAACTTGCGCGCTCACCTGTACCCGGAAGCCAGCTCAATACATCCGCTGAATGAACGCTTCATAGCGCGCGATGATCTGCTGCAGACGCGTGACGAAGATTTGTTCGAACGTGACCCCTCTGCCATTCTGGAAAGTTTTTTGTTGCTGGAACAACATCCGCGTCTGAGCGGCTTTTCCGCTTCTACTTTGACTGCGCTGTGGCGGGCACGCCACAAAATAGATGCTGCGTTCCGGCGCAATGCACAGCACCGTGAGCTATTCATGGCTATCCTGCGCCAGCCGCAAGGCCTAAGCCATGCGTTGCAGCGCATGAACCAAATCGGCATATTAGGCCGCTATCTGCCGCCATTTGGCCGCATCGTCGGCCAAATGCAGCATGACCTGTTTCATGTCTACACCGTGGACGAACACATCCTGATGGTGGTGCGCAACCTGCGCCGTTTTACCGTGGCCGAACATGCGCACGAATATCCGCTGTGCAGCAAACTGATCGAGGAGTTCGCCCGCCCCGAGGTGACGTATATCGCCGGACTGTTTCACGACATTGCCAAGGGGCGCGGCGGCGACCATTCCCTGCTGGGAGGGGCCGACGCCGCACGTTTCTGCAAGCAACACGGGCTGACCCGCGAAGACACCGAACTGGTAGTGTGGCTGGTAGCGCATCACCTGACCATGTCCGCTACCGCGCAGAAACAGGATTTATCCGACCAGGAAGTCATTGCCGCTTTCGCCGCAAAAATAAAAAATGACCGCTATCTGGTGGCGCTGTACCTGCTCACCGTGGCCGACATTCGCGGCACCAGCCCGAAAGTATGGAATGCGTGGAAAGGCAAACTGCTGGAAGACCTGTTCTGGGCGACACGACGCTACATGATGGGCGGCAAAATTGCCGACCAAGTCGGCGAAATCCGCACGCACGCCCAAGAGCTGCTCAGCCTGGTTGCGATTGCCCCGGAAGTTTATGCATCGCTATGGGCGCAACTGGACGCGGACTATTTTCTGCGCCACGAAGCCCAAGAAATCGCCTGGCACGCGCGCCTGCTGGCACACCGCGTCAACAGCGACGCGCCCATCGTCAAAGCGCGTTTGAGTCCCATCGGTGAAGGGTTACAAGTGATGGTCTATAACCCCGATCAACCCTATCTCTTTGCCCACATCTGTGATTTTTTCGAGCGCCTGAACTACAACATCATGGCCGCAAAAATTCACACCACCCAGCACGGATACGCGCTGGATAGTTTCCTGGTAATGGATGCGGGCAACAACCAGACGGCCTATCGCGATGTGATGAACTTCATCGAGTATGAACTGACGCGCGAGGTTGCCAGATCCGATCTGCCCACCCCACCCAAAGCAGGCCGGATAAGCCGCCAACTCAAACACTTCCCCATCGTGCCTCAAGTCAACATAACGCCGGATGACAAAGGTAATTATTTGCTTGCCATCATCGCGGGCGACCGCCCCGGGCTGCTGGCGCGCATCGCGCATGTGCTGGCGCGGCATGGCCTAGCGATACGCAGTGCCAGGATCAACACCTTAGGCGCGCGCGCCGAGGACACTTTTCACATAGCCGGCACTGCTCTCTCTCAGCCGGAAACTATTGTGGCGCTGCATGAAGAGCTGCAACGCCAGCTGGCTTAATTGCCTGTACCAGCCTTATGGGTACCCCTAAGGAAGCGCAGATTAATTCGAGTTCTAAGCAAGACTAGGCGCGAACAAAAAATTTGGACGCAGCATATTGTTGATATGCAAGGAGAAATTTTTTGTGAGTAACGACGTATTGCGACACAACGAAGTTGCTGTGTAGGCTAACCTTTAACGTGAAACTCGCGCAGCGAGACCCTGTCCCCCTCTCCCTTGGGGAGAGGGCTGGGGAGAGGGGAACGGGCATGATGTTTCATTATCAGGGGTGACTTACGTCATGCCCGTTAGGTTATGCCGGAACTAAAATCGGATTAATCTGCGTTTCCTTAAACACCCCACCCCGCCCGGTAAGGCGCTACATCAAAAGGCTGTGGCGCACCGGCCAGCTCATTCAGCAGGATTTCGACGCTGGCTGGCGCCATAGTCACACCATACCGAAAATGCCCGCTGTTGAGGTAAAGATTATCCAGTTGTGGGTGGCGCGCTATGGTGGGGATGTTGCGCGGCGATGCGGGACGCAGCCCGGCCCAGTGCCGCACCAGCGGCATGTCACACAACTGCGGCAACAGCCTCTGCGCCCGCTGGTATAAATCGTCGTGCGCCGCGACCGTAGTATGCTTGTCAAAACCCACCTCTTCCAGCGTACTGCCGACCAGCAGATGCCCGTCGCGTCGCGGGATCAAATACAAATCGCCTTGCACCACAATATGATTTAAGGGCGGCGCGTCAAACTTGAACAACAGCATCTGCCCGCGCACCGGTTTGATGTCCAATTGCAGGGCATATTGCCCCAGCACCTCTTTACTCCATGCTCCGGCGGTGACGATGTAGTTTTCCGCACTGAACACACCGCAGGAGGTGGCCAGCGCCTGCACCCGGCCGCCTCCTGCCACCATGTCACGCACTGTGCAGTGCTCGACTATGCGCCCGCCGAGCGCTACTACCTGTAGTCGCAAAGCGCGTAACAAGCGCGGATTGCGCACTTGCGCTACGTCCGGCAATAACAAGGCATTGCCCTCTCTCCAACTCTCCCCCCAAGGGGCAGAGTGCGGTCGCTCCCTCTCCCCTAGGGAGAGCGAAGCGAGGGGTCGGGTTAGGGAGAGAGAAGTTTTTTCCTCCACCCTCACCCCATGCGCCGCACACCATTTCCGCGCTGCCTGCGCATTCCATCCAGGATCCCATCCAGTATCCAAGGGCGGGGGCGGCAGCACCAGCATTCCGCTCACCTCATATTCCGGGTCTATGCCAGTCGCCTCATGCAGCGCCGCAGCCCATGCCGGAAACAGTGCCGCGCCGTAAGTGGTCAAGCGCGTTACCTCATCCGGATAATCCCACGGGCACAACGGCGACAAAATGCCACCACCCGCCCAGGACGACTCCTGCCCCGCCATGCCGCGCTCCAGCACGGTTACCGTCGCACCCTGCGCCAGCAAGCGCTGCGCCGTAGCGAGGCCGATGATGCCAGCGCCAACAATTAAAAATTCTGTATTCATGGGAGTTTTTTCATTAGGCCGTCATTCCGGCGTAAGTCGGAATCCAGTCATAAGAATGGTTTTGTGAAGCAGGCATTGTGTGTGTCTGTCCCACTTCATGGGGGTTTTTTGTTCTGCTGGATTCCGGCCTACGCCGAAATGACGGAGCATTTTTCCGTGGAATAATCTCAGTTCATAGGAGTTTTTAATCAAAAATTGCCTAGCTAAAATTTAGCCTATCAAACAAGTAAGGTAAGCAAGCATTTCGCCGAAGGCGAAATGCTTGCAAAATCCTGCGCGATGATCACGCGAATTTCTGCAATATCGGGGCTGGAAAACGCACCTATCTTATTGTCATTCCGACATAAAAATGGCGGGCACGCAATCTCAATCTGTCCATGGATTGATCAATTGCAATGAAAAGCCGGTGAAATCGCGGGTATTACGGGTTACCAGAATCAGATCGTGCACCAGCGCGGTTGCCGCCAACAAGCTATCAATCGCAGGCAATGGTCGCCCAGACGCCGCGACCAGACGGCCCCACCGATCTGCCGTTTGCGCATCAATAGGAAGGATTCGTCCGGTGAAGAAGGTAGGTAAATCTGTCTCTAGCCAGTCCAACAAAGCCAATCTTTGCTCGTTATCGCCCAACCCTTCGATGCCTTTACGTATCTCACCCAACGTCAGAACACTCAAGTACAGTGTACCGGCGGGTCGTTGTGAGAACCAGGCCACTACACCGGCGTTCGGCGTTTTTCGCCGCAGCTCCGACAGCACATTGGTGTCAATGAGATAGCTCAAAACGCCAGCTCACGGGTGAGGCTTAGCTCACGCTCAAATATAATTTCTTCGAGCCCGTATAGGGGCGACCGGCGCATAAACTCGACCAACGATCCGCCCCCTTGCGCCAAGCGATCATATGTCTCACGCGAGACCAGAACCGCAACGGACTTGCCATGCATCGTGATTTCTTGCGGCCCCTGGTTTTGCGCGCACTTGACAACTTCAGAAATACGCGCCTTCGCTTCCTGCATTTGCCAGGTCTGCATCGTATTTTCCTTTATTCTGACCAGATAGGTCAGATAATAGCGCAATCTGATTATTTTGGAAACGAAAAAATATAAGGGCTTTGACTGCGGTACAAACGGGATTTCAGTATCCCAGTAAGGCGGTATAAATAAATAAGGGTAACTACTCAGGTGGTCAGTCCCACCGTCCCCTTTGAAAAAGGGGGATTGAGGGGGAGAGCGAAGCGAGGGGGCGTGATGTTTGTGCATATAGCGGGTTTGTCGTATACAGCCTTGGCTGTCATGTTCGTATACAGTAAGGTTGTGCGCAGACTGGATTCACTTTCACTTTGAGGCTCCATGATTGCCTGCATTTCGGCCAGTAGCTTTGGGCTCTTCTCTTCTGTTTAACGTGAAACTCGCGCA
>CAMTXD010000122.1:0-8712 GCA_947085625.1 uncultured Gallionellaceae bacterium
CGACGCTCTTCCGATCTGTATTAAATTGACCACCCCCGCCAAAATCTCCCCCGCCACGCTGGCCAAACTCACCAAGCTCGGCATTCATCATCGTGCCGACCTGCTGCTGCATCTGCCGTTGCGCTACGAGGACGAGACCCATCTCGCGCCGATCACCACCGTGCAGGCGGGCGAGACGGCGCAGGTGCAGGGCGTCATTGCTCACAGCGAAGTGACGTTTCGCCCGCGCCGCACGCTGGTGTGCCGCCTGGAAGATAACGGCGGCGAGTTGTCTCTGCGTTTTTTGAATTTCTATCCCAGCCAACAGACGCAACTCGCGGTGGGTATGCAGATACGCGCGGTCGGCGAGGTGCGCATGGGTTATTACGGGCTGGAGATGGTGCATCCGAAATGCCGCGCGGTGGACGACGATACGCCGTTGCAGCAGAGTCTCACGCCAGTTTATCCGACCACGGCGGGATTGTCGCAGACGGTATTGCGCAAGTTGATAGTCAACGCGCTGGAGACGCTGCCGCTGAGCGATACGCTGCCGCAACTGCTGCTGAAAAAATTGCGGCTGGCGGACTTTGCCGACAGCTTGCGCCTGTTGCACAACCCCACGCCGGACATTGCTGCCAGCACGCTGGAAGATCGCAGCCACGCTGCCTGGCGGCGCATCAAATTCGACGAGTTGCTGGCGCAGCAACTTTCCATGCGCGTGCATCACCGCGAGCGCAGCAAGCGTGTCGCACCGATGCTGGTGCCGCACCAACACCTTACCGCGCGCCTGATCAAAGACCTGCCGTTTGCGCTGACCAAGGCGCAACAACGTACTTTTGCCGAGATCAGCCGCGACCTGGCGCAGCCGCATCCGATGCAGCGCCTGCTGCTCGGCGATGTCGGCAGCGGCAAGACGATCGTCGCGGCGCTGGCCGCGTTGCAGGCCATCGAGAACGGCTACCAGGTTGCGCTGATGGCGCCAACCGAAATCCTGGCCGAGCAGCATTACCTCAAGTTGCGCGAGTGGCTGGAGCCGCTAGCCGTTACACCGGTGTGGCTGTGCGGCAGTTTGAAAAAAAAGGACAAGCAGATCGCCGCCGAACGCATTGCGTCCGGCGAGACGCTGCTGGCCATCGGCACGCACGCGCTGTTTCAGAATTCAGTCGAGTTCCACAAACTTGGTCTTGCCATCGTGGATGAGCAGCATAAGTTCGGCGTGCAGCAACGGCTCGCGCTGCGTAACAAGGGTACAGAGCCGCATCAATTGATGATGAGCGCGACACCGATCCCGCGCACTTTGGCGATGAGTTACTACGCCGATCTGGACGTCTCGGTGATAGATGAGTTGCCGCCGGGACGAACGCTGGTGGTGACTAAGCTGGTCAGCGACGCGCGCCGCGACGAGGTGTTCGAGCGCGTGCGCGCCGCCTGTGTGACGGGCCAGCAGGCGTATTGGGTGTGTCCGCTGATAGACGAATCCGAGGCGCTGCAATTGCAGACTGCCATCGAGACGCACGAGACGCTGCGCGCCGCTTTTCCCGAGCTCAGTATCGGGCTGGCGCACGGCAAGCTGGATGCTGCCGAAAAAGCGCGGGTGATGGCCGCGTTCAAGGCGGGCGAGTTGCAACTGCTGGTCGCCACTACCGTGATCGAGGTTGGCGTGGATGTGCCCAATGCCAGCCTGATGGTGATAGACCACGCCGAGCGCATGGGACTGGCGCAATTGCACCAGTTGCGCGGCCGCGTCGGGCGCGGCGCTACAGAGAGTATGTGTGTGCTGCTGTTCCAGCAACCGCTGTCCGAGCTGGCGCGGGCGCGGCTGAAGATTATTTATGAGAGCAACGACGGCTTCGCCATTGCGCAACAGGATTTACAATTGCGCGGTCCGGGCGAGTTGCTCGGCGCGCGGCAAAGTGGCGTGGCGATGTTGCGCTTCGCCGACATCAATGTGGACGAAGATTTACTGCAACAGGCGCGGCAGGCCGCCGACGAGCTGTTGCGCGATTACCCGGAAGCAGCGCAAGCGCACTTGCGCCGCTGGATGGCCAACAAGCAGGATTATCTGCATGTCTGATTCCTATTCAATTTCATCGGTGACACTACGTTGGCTTCCTCGCTCGCTCCTGATGAAACTACTGATGAAACTACTAGCCATCCGACTAAGCTGTCAAAAAACGACAGCAAAGTCGCTGGTTATAGCCGTGCTTAATGCACTGTCTTCGTCGCTCGCTCGTCGCCTTGTTTCACCTTCGAAATGGAATTGGAATGATCACGACCAGCCACAGGCGCAAAATGCGCAATAGCGAGCGACTCAAGTTGTACGCCAAATTGATGAGGCTGGATCGCCCCATCGGTATCCTGCTGCTGCTGTGGCCCACGCTGTGGGGGGTGTGGATCGCCGGAAACGGCCATCCGGAATGGCACATCGTCCTTATCTTCGTGCTCGGTACGGTACTGATGCGCTCGGCGGGTTGTGTCATCAATGACTATGCCGACCGTGACTTCGACAAGCATGTAAAGCGCACCCAGGATCGCCCTGTCACCAGTGGACAAGTCGCGCCGCATGAAGCCTTGTGGCTGGCGGCGGGGCTGGCGTTAGCGGCCTTGCTGTTGATTTTGCCGCTCAATGCGTTGACCTTGCTGCTGTCCGTTCCCGCCGTGCTGCTCGCTGCCAGCTACCCGTACACCAAACGCTTTTTCGCCATCCCGCAAGCCTACCTCGGTATCGCGTTCGGTTTCGGCATCCCGATGGCATTTGCGGCGCAATTGAATGACGTGCCCGCCGTGGCATGGTGGTTGCTGCTGGCCAACGTGTGCTGGGCCATCGCCTACGACACCGAATACGCGATGGTGGACCGCGACGACGACATCCGCCTCAGCATCCATTCCTCCGCGCTATTCTTCGGTAAATATGATGTGGCGGCAGTGATGGCCTGCTATGTCGCTAGCCTGGCCATCCTCGCCGGGATCGGCGATACGCTGCATCTGGGCCCGGCCTATTACCTCGGCCTGTCGGTTGCGGCGGGCATTGCCGCCTACCACTACACGCTAATCCGCCAACGCCGACGCGAGGCGTGCTTCAAGGCCTTCCTGCACAACAACTGGTTCGGCGCCACTGTATTCACGGGGATCGCGCTGGACTACCTGTTGCGCGCATGAAGCTGTAGGATGGGTGGAGCGCAGCGCAACCCATCATCCAATCTAATTTGAGAGAGTTTTGATGGGTTGCGCTGCGCTCCACCCATCCTACCAAATCCGCTGCGCGTCACTTCAACCAGCCCTTGCGCTGGAACAGCCAGAACGGCATCAGCACCGACAGCGCCATCAGCGACAGCGCGAACGGATAGCCCATCGCCCAGCTCAGTTCCGGCATGCGCTCGAAGTTCATGCCGTATATGGAAGCGATTAGCATCGGTGGCAGTAGCGTAACCGAGACCACGGAGAACAGGCGCACGATCTTGTTCTGGTTGATATTGATGAAGCCGACCGTGGCATCCATCAGGAAGTTGGTCTTGCCGAACAGGAAGGCGGTGTGGCCGTCCAGCGAGTCTATGTCCTGCATGACCTGGCGCGACTCTTCCAGTTGCCCGGGCGTAAGCAACTTGCTGCGCATCAGGAAGGACACCGCGCGGCGCGTATCCATCACGTTGCGGCGGATGCGGCTGTTCAGGTGTTCGGCCTGGGCGATGCTGGTCAGCACGACGGCGGCATCCTTGTCGCTGAGTTTGGTGTTGAGCACCTTGCGGCTCACGTGGCCAAGATCGGCATACACCTCTTCCAGCGCATCGGCGGAATATTCCACATCCGCGCTATACAGATCAACCAGCACATCATTGCAGTTTTCCACGTCGCCCGCCTGCGCGTGCGTGTGCAGGCGCAACTGTTGGAACACCGGCAGGTCTTCTTCATGCACGCTGAATAAAATGCCGTTGGACAGCACGAAGGCCACGGTCACGCTGCGCGAATGGCTTTCCTTGCCCAGCAAAAAATCCGAGCGCAGGTGCAATTCACCAGCTTCCTCATAGAACCGCGCACTGGCCTCGATGTCGCGCAGATGCTCGGGTCTGGGCAGGATCAGGCCAAAGGTTTGCTCCACCCGCTGGCGCTCCTCAGCGCTGGGCGCAACCAGGTCTATCCAGATTGGATGGCCGGAGCGCAGGTCATTCTGTTCCAGATGAATCTGGCTCAAGCGGCCGTTGCTGAGTGTGAAGGCGTTAAGCATGGCATGTTTTTCCGTATTGTATGTGGAGCAAGATTAGCAGAACTCACTGCAGGAGCGGGCAAAATCAGGTTCGTAGGATGGGTGGAGGCCGGCGCAATTTGCCGACGGCGCACCGTGCCCCTACATCCACCGTTTGGCCGGGAACACCATACTGAATGTGCTGCCACGTCCCTCCTCGCTGCTAATCTCCAGCCGCGCCTGATGCCGGCTTGCCACATGCTTAACGATGGCCAGCCCCAAACCGGTGCCACCGGTTTCGCGCGAGCGGCTGTGGTCCACCCGGTAAAAACGCTCGGTCAGGCGCGGGATGTGCTGCGGCGCGATACCGATACCGCCATCCTGCACACTGAACACAATCTCGTCACCCTGCTCCTGCCAGCGCAATACAATCTCCCCGCCGTGCGGGGTGTAACGGATGGCATTGCTCACCAGATTACCGAAAGCGCTGCGCAACTCTTCGGTGTTGCCGAGCAGGGTACAGTCGCTGGACAGTTCCAACTGCAGGGCATGCTGCCCCGCGCTCAGCGATAACCCTTCCTGATGCAGCGTGCGCAATAGCGCGCACACGTCTACATTTTCTTCCTGCAAGGCATTGAGCGCGTTATCCAGCCGGGACAGGGTGAGCAGGTCGTCCACCAGCCGTTGCATGCGCTGAGTCTGCCCGGCCATCAGCTCCAGAGCGCGGCGCGCGGCGTCGTTTTCCAGATTGGGCATGTCGCACAGTGCCTCGACGAAGCCATTGACCACGGTCAGCGGGGTGCGCAACTCGTGCGAGACATTGGCGACAAAATCGCGGCGCATGGTTTCGATGCGCTCAAAGCGCGTGATATCGCGGCTGATCAGCAGCTTCTTGTTGACGCCGTAGGGAATCAGCTTGATGGACAGTGTCAGCCCGTCCTGGCGTGCGCCGCGCAGCACTAGGGTCTCGCTGAAATCATGCTGGGCAAGGTACTGCACGAATTCCGGCTGGCGCGCCAGATAAGTGATCTGCTGGCCGATGTCGCGCACGCCATCCAGGCCAAAATGCTGCTCGGCGAGGGGGTTGCACCACTCGATGTGGTCGGCTTCATCAAGAATGGTCACGCCTTCCGGCAGCGCCGCAGTGGCCTGCTCCATATGCTGTAACGCGGCGATACGTCGCTCGCGCTCTTTGCGGTGTTTGCGCACCATCCTGCTCAGCCGTGCAAACACCTCCTCCCACAGCCCGGAGCCTTCCGGCATCTCACGCTGTTCAGAATCGGCTAGCCAGTGATTGAGCGCGGCAAGCTGGCGCAAGTACAGAACCAGATGCACCAGCAGCGAACCAGCAAAGAACAGGGCAGCCGGTAATGCCCCGGCTATTGCCCACAGCAACAGGGAGAGCAGCAGCAAGGTAAAGGGGAAAAACAGCGCACGCCGCCAGAAATCAAACATGGTGAACCCTCAAAAGTTGAGCTACGCCATTATACGGGGTACAAGAGGCAGGTCTAATCAGATGAGAAGCGGTAACCGCTGCCGCGCACAGTCTGAATCAAGCTGTCTATGCCAGAACGCTCTGTAAACGAATTCGCCTTTCGCTATAACAATCGAAAATCTCCTGTTGAAATGTTCAATACAAAAAAAGTTAACTATTGCTCTGGCCCAATGAAATATGAAGTCCGTTCGCCTTGGGCTTGCCGAAGGGTGCTGGCTTCGACAAGCTCAGCACGAACGGGTATTGAGACTTCACCGAGCCGGATCAATAAGTACTGGAAAAAGATGAAGGAAAGTAAAGTTAGTTTTGTTAATGCTGAGACTTTTTTACACAAGTGTCAAATTAGTGTTCGGCTAACGCTGAGACTTACCCTTTAAACGGTGACACGACGCAAGAAAAAACCTGTCGTCATTAACGTCATTCAAGTAAAAAATTACCCCGCCATCTGACCCATGCGTCCACTCTGATAATCCATCATCGCCAGGCGGATTTCCTGCTCGGTGTTCATTACAAAGGGGCCCGAAGCGGCGATAGGTTCGGCAATCGGTTCGCCGCCCATCAATAACACACTGCTGTCTTCCACGGCCTGAAATTTGATCTGCGTACCACTTGTTTCCAGCAAAGCCATATCCGCATTATCCAACACTGCATCGCCCAACTTGATCTTGCCCTGCCGTATGAACAGCATATTATTGTGCCCCTCAGGCACTATCAATTCCACACTCTTACCCGCAGTCACCTTAATCACCCATAAATTTACCGGGCTGTAAGTACTGGCAGGCCCGTGGGCTCCGGCACAGCTACCCGCAATCACGCGCACAGATCCGGCACCATCCGGCAACTGCAGCTCGGGAATTTCCTTGCTCAGAATCGGCTGGTATTTCGGCGGAATCATTTTGTGCCTGGACGGCAGATTCACCCACAACTGCACCATTTCCAGCACGCCGCCGCGTTTTAAAAATTCAGCCGATAAAAATTCCTCATGAATAATGCCAGCGGCCGCCGTCATCCACTGCACATCGCCCGGGCCAATTACGCCGCGATTACCCGCCGAATCCCCATGCTCGACTTCACCCTGAAAGGCGATGGTCACCGTTTCAAAACCACGGTGAGGATGAGGGCCCACTCCCAACTTGTTGGTGGTTGCTTCAAACTCGCGCGGGGCGGCATAGTCGAACTTCAGAAACGGGCTGATGTCCTGCGTAAAAGCTAATTGCGCAAATACCGGGCGCACATTGAAGCCATCGCCAACCCAATGGCTACGGTTATTTGCGGGAAGAATTGTTTTAATCTTTTTCATAAGCCCTCCTGGCTTTCAATTATTGGTTGTTCCATATTTCACGACATGCACAGCAAGCAATGCAAATCCCTCCTAGCCCCCCTTAGTCAAAAATAGCACACTCCATCCCGTCCAACTGAGGTTTCTAGGATTATGATATATCGGTGCAATAGTAACGGGCCAAGGTCAGAAGACAGCCCACCACCCTCGAAGTCGGCACGGAGGGTGTGAGGTCGGCTGAAGGGGCAAAACAAAGTTGCTTTGGGGTAGAATTCGACATGGCTAGATTCCGTTTGTGCTTTACTGGCTGCCGTCTTGATAACTATAATTGCATCAAATGCTTACGATAAAATCTAGTTTTTTTATGCAAAATTCACGCTATAATCGCCGCACAGCTTAATTTCGATTCCCACTGGATTCTATGCAGTTATTCGCCGTTGGCATTAACCATCAGACCGCGCCGCTCTCGGTGCGCGAGCAGATTGCCTTCAACCCGGAGGCGATGGAACCGGCATTACATAATCTGGTTGCGCAGGGTTCAGCCAAGGAGGCGACCATACTCTCCACCTGCAACCGCACCGAGGTGTATTGCAGCACGCAGGAACCGGGGCAGATTATCAAATGGCTGGCCAATTATCACCAGATGGAAGCGCGCGAGATCGAACCCTATCTTTACACGCTGTCGCGCGACGAAGCGGTGAAACACGCCTTCCGCGTCGCCAGCGGGCTGGATTCCATGGTGCTGGGCGAGCCGCAAATCCTGGGGCAGATGAAACAGGCCGTGCGCTATGCAAAACAAGCCGGCACCTTGGGTTTCTTGCTGCATAAATTATTTCAGCGCACCTTCTCGGTGGCCAAGGATGTGCGCACCCAAACTGAAATCGGCGCCAACCTGATTTCCATGGCGGCGGCTGCGGTGAGACTGTCCGAGCGGATTTTCCCCAGCATCTCGGAGCAGCGCGTGCTATTCATCGGCGCGGGTGAAATGATAGAGCTGAATGCCGTACACTTCGCGGCCAGGTCGCCCAAGCACATCACGGTCGCCAACCGCACCCTGGAGCGCGCCCAGGTGCTGGCGCGGCGCATCAATGGCCATGCCATCACGCTAAATGAATTGCCGGAGCAATTGGCGCAGCACGACATCATCGTCACTTGCACCGCCAGCCCGCTGCCGATACTGGGCAAGGGCATGGTCGAGAGCGCGCTCAAGACGCGCAAGCATCGGCCGCTATTCATCGTTGATCTGGCCGTGCCGCGCGACGTTGAAGCCGAAGTGACCGAACTGAATGATGTATTCCTGTACACCGTGGACGATTTGGCCGAAGTGGTGCGCGACGGACTGGATGCACGCCAAGGTGCGGTGCAGGAGGCGGAAGTTATCATTGATTCCAGCGTGATTGATTTCATCCACTGGCTGGAAGCGCGCGAAGTGGTACCCACCGTTCGCGCACTCCGCGACCACGCCGAGCGCCACCGCCGCCATGAACTGGAAAAAGCTTTGCGTCAGATGGCCAAGGGCGAAAACATGGCGCAGGTGCTGGAATCGCTGAGCACTGGTCTGACCAACAAATTCCTGCATGCTCCCACCCATGCGCTCAATCAGGTGCAAGCCAGTGAGCGTGATGCCTTTCTTGATATGGTGCATCGCATCTATCACCTGCAGCCCCCCGAATGATTCCAATCCCATTTCATCGGTGACACGGCGTTGGGGGGCGGGCGCCCACCCACCCCGGCAAAGTGTTCGTTGTTGGGTGTTGGCGCGGGGCCCCCGCGGTTGAG
>CAMTXD010000123.1:0-5837 GCA_947085625.1 uncultured Gallionellaceae bacterium
GCTGAATCTGCGCGAGAAAAAGCAAAAATTGTTTGTCAACGTAGAGTGACTACGCCTTCCGCACAATTTTTGCTTTTTCTCTCACATCTTCAACCTCTTGATCAGCCTCGCTACGAGCGCTAATGGAAAATCTGGGTTTAAGGATAGAAAATTCAACGCCACTTTTTGAAGTATCCCGTGCTTTTCATTCGTAGTCAATCTGGGGATTTGTGTCTAAGAATCTGGAAACCCGCCCCGATTAGGTTGGCGCGTTGTACCTATCCGGGGTCACATATGTGACGGAGGTTTGCCGCTCACAACCCTTGCTAGATGGTGGTGCAGAACACATCGCGCATCATCTCCACCAGCTTGAGCGTGCGCGGGTCGCCGATGCGGTAGTACACGCGGTTGGCGTCCTTGCGCGTAGCCAGCACGGCCTTGTCACGCAGGATGGACAGATGCTGGGAAATGTTGCTTTGCGAGGTTCCCACCTCCTCCACGATGTCCTGTACGCTAACCTCGTTTTCCCCCAGCACGCACAGTATCTTCAGGCGCAGTGGATGGGCGATGGCCTTGAGGGCCAATGAAGCCTGCAGAATATCTTCGTCCCTGTCTATTAATTTTTTTTTCATATTTCCCATCAGTCCTTTTCGTCCAATAATTTCGTCCAACAATCCTGCGACGCCGCAAAATAAGCTAAAATAATACCCTAAATCAGCAACCCCTTATATTTTACCCCTTAATATTTTAATATCCCAAAAGTTCAGTATGCCAAAATCCAGCGTTAAAGTTACCCCTGTCCTTCTGCTCATCCTTGACGGCTTCGGTTACCGTGAAGATCCTGACTACAATGCCATCGCCCATGCGCACAAGCCGAACTGGGATCGGCTGTGGCGCGACTACCCACATACCCTGATCAACGCCTCGGAGTTGTCGGTGGGTCTGCCGCACGCCCAGATGGGCAACTCCGAAGTCGGCCACCTTAATATCGGCGCGGGTCGCGTGGTGTATCAGGAACTCAGCCGCGTGGAAGTGGCGCTACAGGACGGCAGCTTTTACACCAACCCAGCGTTTACCCAGGCCGTGGCACTAGCCAAACAGCACGGCACGGCCTTGCACATCCTGGGGCTGCTGTCGCCCGGCGGCGTGCACAGCCACGAAGACCACATCCACGCCATACTGGAACTGGCAGCGCGCGCTGGATTGCAAAAGATATATATTCACGCCTTCCTCGATGGCCGCGACACGCCGCCGCGCAGTGCAGCACATTCGCTGCAACGCTTGCAGGATAAATGCGCGACACTCGGTGTCGGGCGCATCGCCTCGATTGTTGGACGTTACTATGCGATGGACCGGGATAACCGCTGGGAGCGTGTGCAGCAGGCATATGATTTGCTGACCCAGGGCAAAGCGCCATACCGTGCGCCCGATGCGCTGACCGGATTGCAGCAGGCATACTCGCGCGACGAAAACGACGAGTTCGTCAAAGCCACAGCCATTGGCGAACCCCATACCATACAAGATGGCACCATGCAGGACGGTGACGTGGCAGTATTCATGAATTTCCGCGCCGACCGCGCACGCCAGTTGACCCGCGCGCTGACCGAGCCCGCGTTCGACAATTTCAGGCGCGAGCGCTTCCCCAAGCTGGCGAGCTTTGTTACGCTCAGCAACTATGGTGAAGATTTCCATCTGCCGTCCGCATACACGCCCACTTCCATCCATAATTGTTTTGGCGAATATATTTCCGGCCTGGGACTACAACAATTGCGCATTGCCGAAACGGAAAAATACGCGCATGTCACCTACTTCATGAATGGCGGCAGGGAGCAGCCCTATCCGGGCGAAGATCGCATCCTGGTGCCTTCGCCCAATGTAGCAACTTATGACCTCAAGCCGGAAATGAGTGCGTTCGAGGTCACCGACAAACTGCAAGCGGCCATCCGCAGCGGCCAATACCAGGCCATTATCTGCAACTATGCCAACTGCGACATGGTCGGACACAGCGGTAATCTGGCTGCGGCAGTCAAGGCCATCGAGGCGCTGGACGTGTGCATCGGCCGCGTGGTGGGCACTATGCTGGAATGTGGCGGCGAGGTGATTATCACCGCTGACCACGGCAACGCCGAGCAGATGATAGACCACAATACGCAACAAGCTCACACCGCGCATACCCTTAACCCGGTTCCGTTCCTGTATATAGGCCGCCAGACGCACATCGCCGACAGCGGTGCGCTACAGGATGTCGCTCCCACCCTGCTGGCCATGATGGGCCTGCCAAAACCGCCGGAAATGACGGGCACATCGCTAATCACAATCCAGTGATTACCCCCCTCAGGCTGACGCTGCTGCTGTGTGCCTGCCTGATGGCCGGCACAAGCAACGCACAGGATACACAGCGGGAAAAACTGGATCACTTGCGCCAGCGCATCACCGTGCTGCAACAGGAACTGGAAAAAACCAGCGAGTCCCAATCCGAAGCGTCTGATGCGTTGCGTGTATCGGAACGCGCCATCAGCGGCAGCAATCGCACGCTGGCGGAACTGGCGCAGCAACAACGTGCGGCGAATCACACTCTCAAGCTGTTGCAACAACAGGCGCAACAACTGGAAATTGACACGCGGCACCAGCAGGCACTGCTGGGCAGTCTGCTAGTCCAGCAATATCAGGGCGGCCAACAGGAATACCTCAAGTTGCTACTTAACAACCATGACCCCGCTCAGGTCGCCCGCGAAATGCGCTATTACGAATATATCGCGCGCAATCGTGCGGCATGGATCAAAATCCTGCGTGACGACCTGGCACGACTAAATACAGTCACCCAGCAAGCCCGGCAAAAGAATGATGAAACCGCAGCGCTGCAGGCCCAGGAAAAGGCGCAGCGGAAAACCCTGGAAAAAGATAAAGTTGCGCGCCAGAAAGTGCTCAAGCAGTTCGCCCAACAACTCAAACAACAACGCCGCGCAATAGGCCGCTTGCAACGTGACGAAAACCGCCTGTCACAACTGCTGGACAAGCTCTCCAAAATATTGGCGCAGCCCAAAAGCCGGGGAATATTCAGCAACGAGCAGCTGCCTGATGATCGTTTCGATGGTAAACCGTTCGAGCAGCTTAAAGGCCGCCTGGCGCTGCCGGTAATAGGCGAGGTGGCCAACAAATTTGGCAGCGCCCGTCCGGACAGCACGGTGCTGTGGAAGGGCCTGCTGGTGCGTGCCGCCACCGGGCAGGAGGTCAAGGCGGTGGCGGCCGGGCGCGTGGTGTTCGCCGACTGGCTGCGCGGCTTCGGGAACTTATTGATCATAGATCATGGCAAAGGCTATATGAGTCTGTATGGCAATAACGAAACACTGTACAAACAAGTGGGGGATATCTTGCGCGGGGGGGACATGGTAGCCACCGTCGGCAGCAGCGGCGGAAATGAGGATTCCGGTTTATACTTCGAGCTGCGCCACGAAGGAAAGCCCCTAGATCCAGTAAAATGGCTAGCGCGGTAATTGGATTGTGGGTTGCGGGTCGCAGCAAAATAATTTTTATGAGGTCAAACAGACATGCGTAGTCGTATCGAAAAAATTGGGTTAATCGGGCTGGGTCTGATCGTGGGCGTAATGGTCAGCCTGCATCTGTCCGCCATTGCCGACAAGGATAACGTCGGCCCGCTGCCGCTTGAAGAGCTGCGCGCCTTCTCCGAGGTGTTTGGCCGTATCAAGAGCGACTATGTGGAACCGGTCAGCGACAAGAAGCTGATCACCGAGGCCATCAAGGGCATGTTGAGCGGTATGGATCCGCATTCCGCCTATCTGGATGCCGAAGACTTCAAGGAACTGCAAGTGGGTACCCACGGCGAATTCGGCGGGCTGGGTCTTGAGGTTGGCATGGAAGATGGTCTGGTAAAAGTCATCTCGCCGATCGAGGATACACCTGCACACATAGCCGGCATCAAGAGCGGCGACCTGATTTTCAAGCTCGACGATACGCTGGTCAAGGGCCTGTCACTGAATGACGCGGTCAAACGCATGCGCGGCAAGCCGGGCAGTAAAATCACCCTGACTGTAATCCGCAAGGACGCGCCCAAGCCGCTGGTCTTCACCTTGGCTCGTGCCGTCATCAAGGTACAAAGCGTCAAGTCCAAGCAGATCGAGCCGGGCTATGCCTATATCCGCATCACCCAGTTTCAGGAACGCACTGGTGAGAACCTCGCCACAGCGATAGACAAGCTGTACAAGGAGAACCAGGGCGTCATGAAAGGTCTGGTGCTGGATCTGCGTAATAATCCTGGCGGTCTGCTCAACAGTGCGGTGGCGGTATCCGCTGCCTTCCTGCCCAAGGATGCGCTGGTGGTTTACACCGAAGGACGCAACGCGGACGCCAAGATGCGCCTGACCGCCGCCCCGGAATATTATGCGCGCGGCCCCGGCGACAAGGCCGATTTCATAAAAGACCTGCCGACGGCGATGAAAGACGTGCCCATGGTGGTGCTGGTAAATGGCGGCTCCGCATCCGCTTCGGAAATTGTCGCGGGCGCATTGCAGGACCACAAACGGGCCATCATTATGGGCACGCAAACTTTCGGCAAGGGTTCGGTGCAAACCATACTGCCACTGGGCAACAACACCGCGATCAAGCTCACCACGTCGCGTTATTTCACACCCGGCGGCCGCTCTATCCAAGCCAAGGGTATAGCCCCTGACATCGTTGTGGAAGATCCGGCTGTCACAGCGCAAGATAACCCCTTAAATGTGCGCGAGGCCGATCTGGATCACCACCTGAGCAATGGCCAGCAGCCCGACGACAAGACGGACGGCCTCGCCAAGCCTGCCGCGCCCACCAATGCCCCGGCCAAGACCCCGGCCAAACTCAAGGAAGGCGAGGCGGCCAAACCAGCGCCGGCCGAATTCGGCGCCAAGGATGATTACCAGTTAAACCAGGCACTGAATCTGCTCAAAGGGATGTATATCCTGAGGGGGTCAGAGGACAGAGGACAGAAGACAGGGGACAGAAAGAAGCCGTAGCGTTGGCCGGCCACGCATGAATGACCAACAGTTATTGCGTTACAGCCGCCACATCCTCTTGCCTGAGATTGGCATCGAGGGGCAGCAGAAGCTACTGGATGCGCATGCCTTGGTAATTGGCGCTGGCGGGCTGGGCTGCCCCGCCGCGCTGTTCCTCGCCGCCAGCGGTGTTGGCACCCTAACGCTGTGTGATGGCGACACCGTTGACCTGACTAATCTGCAACGCCAGATTCTGCATCGCACTTCCAACATCGGCATGGCCAAGGTGGATTCTGCTCGCGCTGCGCTGGACCAGATCAATCCGGAGGTGCATACCGTCGCGCTGAACGAACGCGTGGATGAAGCACGTTTATTAGAACTGGCCGCGCAAGCCGATGTGGTGCTAGATTGCAGCGATAACTTTGCCACGCGCTACGCGCTTAACCGGGTTTGCGTGCAACTGAACAAGCCCTTGGTGTCCGGCGCGGCCACCCGCTTCGATGGCCAGGTGTCGGTATTTGACCTGCGCCGTACCGATAGTCCCTGCTATCACTGTCTCTATCCGGAACAGGCGGATGCCGAAGAAACACGTTGCGCGGTGATGGGAGTATTTGCCCCGCTGGTCGGTATTATCGGCAGCCTGCAGGCGGCCGAGGCGCTGAAATTATTACTGGGTATAGGCACGTCACTGTGCGGCAGATTGCTGGTAATGGATATGCTGCATATGGAACTGCGCAGCGTGAAACTCAACAAGGATAGCGCCTGCCCGGTTTGCGCGCAGTGCTAGCCCGAACATTTCATAAATTTACGCGCGCCCTCGCTAGTCTTTTGTTTGCCATGCGAAATTTTGTTCCGTCGGGTGTATGAATA
>CAMTXD010000124.1:0-12125 GCA_947085625.1 uncultured Gallionellaceae bacterium
CATAATTTCCTCCTGTTTTTAAATAAAATTGGTGGGGTGGGGTGGTGGTTTTTGTCCAAACCCAATATTTTGCGGGGTGTTTTTTTGGTTAAACCAAAAAACCGCTCCAGCCATCTATATGGTTCACAGGGGAACAAACCACATGAAAAAAATTACTAAGGCCGTCTTCCCCGTCGCCGGTCTGGGTAGCCGCTTCCTGCCCGCGACCAAGGCCAGTCCCAAGGAAATGATGCCGATCGTGGACAAGCCGTTGATTCAGTATGCGGTGGAAGAGGCGGTGGCAGCCGGCATTACCGATATGGTATTCATCACCGGGCGCAACAAGCGTGCGATCGAAGACCATTTCGACACGGCTTACGAGATTGAAGCGGAACTGGCCGCGCGCGGCAAAACCGAGTTGCTGCGCGCGGTACAGGAAGTTATTCCAAAACACGTGAATTGCATTTACATCCGCCAGTCGGAACCGCTCGGACTCGGCCATGCCGTGCTGTGCGCGCAGCCGGTGGTGCAGGATGAGCCGTTCGCAGTGATCCTGGCAGACGACTTGATTGACGGCGATATACCCATCGTCCAGCAGATGATGGAGGTGTATCAGCGCTACCAGTGTTCCGTACTGGGCGTGCAGGATGTGCCGCGTGACCAGACCAGACAGTATGGCATCGTCAGTACCACCAGGCTGGAAGCAAATGTGGAGCAGGTGCATGGCATAGTCGAGAAGCCCAGCCCGGCCGCCGCGCCTTCCACGCTGGCGGTGGTCGGGCGTTACATTTTGACGCCACGAATTTTTCATCACCTGGCGCGGGTGCAGGCGGGCGCGGGTGGTGAAATTCAATTGACCGATGGCATTGCCGCGTTGTTGCAGGAAGAAAAATTGCTGGCCTACCGCTTTGCCGGGACGCGCTATGATTGCGGCTCCAAATTGGGCTACCTCAAAGCGACCGTAGCATACGGCCTGAAGCATCCGGAATTGCGTGCTGAGTTTGCCGCTTATTTGGCAACCCTGAAATGACGCTGTCCAAGCAGCAGGCGCGCGACATCCTGCAACAGGCCGAGCTGATTATTCCGGCGGAGGAAGTGCAGGCGGCGTTGGTGCGCGTGGCGCAGGAAATCAATAGCGCACTGGCCGATGTGCACCCCTTGCTGCTGTCGGTGATGGGCGGCGCGGTGGTATTCACCGGGCAGTTGCTGCCGCTGCTCAACTTTCCGCTCGATTTCGATTACGTGCATGTATCGCGCTATGGCAGCAAGCAGCAGGGCGGGGCTTTGCACTGGAAAGTCGAGCCGGGCGAAAACGTGCGCGGCCGCGTGGTGCTGGTGGTGGATGACATTCTTGATGAGGGCGAGACGCTGGCCGCAGTCAAACAGCGTGTGCTGGATTTGGGCGCCGCCGGATTTTACAGCGCGGTGTTTGCCGATAAACTGAATGGCAAGGTAAAGCCGATACGCGCCGATTTTGTCGGGCTGGAACTGCCCGACCGTTTTGTTTTTGGCTATGGCATGGACGTACAGGGCGCGTGGCGCAACCTGCCTGCAATTTACGCTATGAAGTAGGGGCACGGCGTGCCGTGCCCACACACCATCAAAAATCCTGATACATTCGCCCCGGATTAAAAATTCCGTGCGGGTCAAACGCCTCTTTAAGTCGCCGGTGCAAAACGAGCAGGGGTGCGCTCAATGGTTGGAACACCACTCCTGCCCGGTCGCCGCCCCGAAACAAGGTAGCGTGGCCGCCCACTTTGGCGGCGTAGTCGCGGATTATTTCGGCTGCAGCGGAGGTCTTGAGCCAGCGTTGCGCGCCACCCCAATCCATAAGCCATTCCCCGCTCAGATCAAGCGGGGCGGTGGCGGCTGGCAGCGACACGCGCCATAACGGAACATCGGTTTGAAAAAATGCGGCGGTGTGGTTGCGCAACCCTTCCCAGAACTTATCTCCATCGGCCAGTAATTCGCCACCCAGTTTTTCCTGCGCCGCGCGCAAAGCCGCCGCACTGCCTGACAGGCGAATGTATAAGCGTTGACCATCGAAAGCCGCGCCGGAAAGCGGCAGCGATAGTCCCGCGCTAGTGTTCATGTTGTGGATGGCTTTAACGGCAGCGCATTCAAATACCCAGGTTTGCTCTATTTCAGGACGCGGCAAAACCTTGAGCGAAATTTCCAGCAGCACACCCAACGTACCCATGCTGCCCGCCATCAGGCGCGAGGCATCGAAGCCCGCGACATTTTTCATGACCTGTCCGCCGAAGCTCAGTATCTCGCCTTTGCCGTTCAACATTTTTACACCCAGCACGAAATCGCGCGCGCTGCCTGCGTAAGGGCGGCGCGGGCCGGACAATCCGCTGGCGATGACGCCGCCCAATGTGGCGCTAGCTGAAAAATGCGGTGGTTCGAAGGGCAAAGACTGGCCGTGCTGGGCTAACAGCGTTTCAATATCAGTCAGGCGGGTGCCTGCGCGCGCAGTAATGACCAGTTCGGTGGGTTCATAACTCACTACGCCGCAGTGTTCCGCCACTGACAAATGTTCACCATGCGGCGCGCGGCCATAGAAGGCTTTGCTATTGCCACCCACAATTTGCAATGGAGTACGCTGCGCGATGCTATTCAGCACAGTGGCCTGCAACGCGCCGCTGATGTCGTCAGCACTATCCATCAAAACCGCTCCAATTCCGGGAAGGATAATTTGCCGTCATGCACATGCATAGCACCGAATTCGGCGCAGCGTTGTAGCGTCGGCACGGCCTTGCCGGGGTTGAGTAAACCGCCTGCATCGAAAGCGTGTTTGATGGCATGGAACTGCGCCAGTTCGGGGGCGGCAAACTGGCTGCACATTTGCTCGATTTTTTCTATGCCGACACCGTGTTCTCCGGTAATCGTGCCGCCCACTGCCAGGCACAGCTCAAGTATTTTTCCGCCGAAGGCTTCGGTGCGCTCCAGCTCTCCCGCTTTGTTCGCGTCAAACAGAATCAGCGGATGCAAATTACCATCTCCGGCATGAAACACATTCGCCACCGGCAAACCATACTCGGCAGAAAGTGCGCTAATGCGCGCCAGCACTTCGGGCAAGCGCTTGCGCGGAATGGTGCCATCCATGCAATAGTAATCGGGCGAAATGCGCCCCATTGCCGGAAAGGCGGCTTTGCGTCCGGCCCAGAATTTGAGACGTTCGCGCTCGTCGCGCGCGGTGCGCACCTCACTTGCACCTGACTGCTGCAACAACTGGCGCACGCGCAAAATCTGTTCCGACACTTCTTCGTTGGCCCCGTCCAATTCGCACAGTAAAATGGCGGCGGCATCCACCGGATAACCGGCATGGATAAAATCCTCGACGGCGCGTATCGCCAGGTTGTCCATCATCTCCAGCCCGGCAGGGATGATGCCGGCACCGATGATGTTGGCCACGGCTACACCCGCTTTCACCAGGTCATCAAATGCCGCCAGCAACACTTGTTTGCGTTCTGGTTTGGGCAACAATTTAACCGTGACCTCCACGATGATGCCCAGCAATCCTTCCGAGCCGTGCATTAAGGCCAGTAAGTCATAGCCGGGCGAGTCCAGTGCGCCACCGCCGATTTCCAGCAATTCACCTTCTATAGTCAGCACCTTCAAGCCCAGCATATTGTGTACGGTGAGGCCGTATTTCAAACAATGCACGCCGCCTGAGTTTTCCGCAACATTGCCGCCGATAGAACAGGCAATTTGTGATGAAGGGTCGGGCGCGTAATAAAGACCATATTGTGCGGCGGCCTCGGAGATGGCGAGATTACGCACGCCCGGCTGCAAGCGTGCGATGCGGTTGAGCGGGTCTATTTCGAGGATGCGCTTGAATTTGGCCAGGCTCAGCAGCACGCCATTGGTCAACGGTAGCGCCCCGCCTGACAGGCCTGTACCTGCACCACGTGCTACTACAGGGACATTTGCCCGATAACAAGTGCGTAGAATATCGCGCACCTGTTCCACCGTCTCCGGCAAACACACCACCAATGGCAATGCCCGATAGGCGGACAACCCATCGCATTCGTACGGGCGCAGGTCTTCCGGGTCGGACAGGATCATCGCCGCCTCGGGAAGTATTTGCTGCAAGCTCTTTAAGAGGCTTTGTTTGCCGGATTTATCCATTGCCCCTACACCCTCGGGGGGAGATCTGGGGTGGGGGAAATGGTCATGAGTTTGGGTCATAGCATTTAGAACGTGCCAGCTCCCGCACGCGGCACATCAGATTGTCACCGGTCAAATTGTTGAAGTTCATAATTCCTCTTGATGGTGGTTTGTTTATACAGGTCAGAGGCTTACAGTAAGTGTGGTGCTTTGATCGCCGGATATAGGAGCTAGCCCCCCATTGTTACTTGCTGCTGTTTCTTTCGCCGCCGGTTTGCGGCTGCTGAATCTTAATGAGTGTAGCACCTTTGTTTAAAACGAATTCCTTGAATGCCTGAGCCGCTGCAGAAAACCGTTTCCCAGAACGATGCACAATATACCAGTCTTTGAGAATAGGGAATCCTTCCACATCCAGCACGACCAGCCGCCCCAGCGCCAGCTCCATTTCTAAGGTATGAATCGAAACAATACCCAGCCCCAGTCCGGCCATCACCGCATGCTTGATGGCTTCGTTGCGGCTCATCTCCATGGTGGTGGTCATGGTCAAGCCGCGCTGCTCCAGGAATATCTGAATGGCGTTGCGTGTGCCCGATCCCTTCTCGCGCACGATAAAGCTTTCCTTGAGTAGTGTCTGCAAAGGAATACGCCCGCTACCGGACAAGGGATGATTCGGGGGCGCAATAACTACCAGCGGGTTGCTCATGAACGAGTTAGCTTCCAAATCGCCCCCTCCCTGCGGGCTACCCATGATAACCATGTCGGGGATGTTGTCCGCCAGTTGGCGCAGGAGCGCTTCCCGGTTAATCACGTCGAGATTGACGGTGATCCCGGAATGTTGTTTGCAGAATGCGGCTAGCAGATACGGGGCAAAATATTCTGCCGTGCTGGTTACCGCAATGTTGAGGTGACCCCGCTTGACACCCTTCATTTCGCCTAAAACCGTACTTACATCGTCGAATTTTTTCGCGATGCTGCGACTGAATTCATACATTTCACGGCCTGCTTCGGTGAGGAAAATCTTCTTGCCCAAGCGCTCAAAAAGAGGCGTACCAACCTCATCTTCCAGCTGTTTGATCTGGGTGGAGACCGCTGGCTGGGTCAAATACAACTCCTCAGAGGCACGGGTGAAGCTGGAATTCCGGGCGACAGATTCAAACAGTTTTAGTTGCCTGAAAGTGAAATTCAATTTTTACCCCTTTTCAAGTAGGTCATTTATAATGTATCTCTGCCCCAAATATTATACATACACGATACTGTATGCATATCATAATTATTATTAACTATCAATTATGGTTATTTTTGATTATTGTAGCGTCAAATCTCGGGTCAGCATGCAGTTATGGGCTGAGCTTAGCGAGTAGAAATGAAGCGTCACTTTAGGTTTTTATTATTGTTTAACAAGGAGAGCAAACATGGCCGCAGCAAAAAAGTTTGAGGCAGGAGTTAAGGAATATAGGCAGACGTATTGGATGCCGGACTATACACCGTTGGATTCGGATATCTTGGCTTGCTTCAAGATCGTTCCACAGGCCGGCGTAGATCGCGAAGAAGCAGCAGCAGCCGTTGCCGCTGAATCTTCAACAGGAACATGGACCACCGTGTGGACCGATCTGTTGACAGATATGGACTACTACAAAGGCCGTGCATATCGCATTGAAGACGTACCTGGCGATGAGACAGCATTCTTTGCATTTATCGCTTACCCGATTGACCTATTTGAAGAGGGTTCGGTGGTTAACGTGTTCACCTCATTGGTAGGTAACGTGTTCGGCTTTAAAGCAATCCGTTCGTTGCGTCTAGAAGACGTACGCTTCCCCTTGGCCTACGTGAAGACCTGTGGTGGTCCGCCAAATGGTATTCAGGTGGAGCGCGACATATTGGGCAAGTATGGTCGTCCATTGCTGGGTTGCACCATCAAGCCTAAGTTGGGTCTGTCAGCAAGAAATTATGGTCGTGCGGTTTATGAAGTTCTGCGCGGCGGCTTGGACTTTGCCAAGGATGATGAAAACATTAACAGTCAGCCGTTTAACCGCTGGCGTGACCGTTTCCTGTTTGTGCAAGATGCAACATTGAATGCGGAAAATGAAACTGGCGAGCGCAAGGGTAGCTACCTGAACGTAACTGCACCAACATTTGAACAGATGATGGAACGTGCGGAATACGCCAAGGAAATCGGCGCTCCTATCATTATGCATGACTACATTACTGGCGGCTTTACTGCCAATACAAGCTTGGCTAACTGGTGTCGTAAGAATGGCATGTTGTTGCACATACACCGTGCGATGCATGCGGTGCTTGACCGTAACCCGCACCATGGTATTCATTTCCGCGTGCTCGCCAAGATTCTGCGTCTGTCAGGTGGTGATCACCTGCACTCCGGTACTGTTGTAGGTAAGCTAGAAGGTGATCGTAACGCAACACTGGGCTGGATCGATTTGATGCGCGAATCATTTATCCCGGAAGATCGTTCACGCGGCATCTTCTTTGACCAGGACTGGGGTTCAATGCCAGGCGTAATGCCGGTTGCTTCCGGTGGTATCCACGTATGGCATATGCCAGCGCTGGTAGCCATCTTCGGTGACGATTCCTGCCTGCAGTTTGGTGGCGGAACCTTGGGGCATCCATGGGGTAATGCGGCTGGTGCTTGCGCAAACCGCGTAGCACTTGAGGCTTGTGTTAAAGCGCGCAACGAAGGCAAGGACGTCGAAAAAGAAGGTAAAGAAATTCTGACTAATGCAGCCAAGCACAGCCCAGAGCTGAAAATTGCGATGGAAACATGGAAAGAAATCAAGTTTGAATTCGACACTGTGGACAAGCTGGATATTGTTAACCGCTAAAAGTTAGTAAGCAGAAATTAAACTTTGCGGTAGTGGCTGAAAGCAGCTGTCGCACAACAAGAAAGGAATTTGAAATGGCTGACATACAAGACTACGTTTCCACACCAAAATTTGAAACTTTTTCATATTTGCCTCCGCTGACACCGGAAGAAATGCGTAAGCAGATCGCATACATAATTGCTCAAGGATGGAATCCCGGAATTGAACACGTAGAACCTGCACGTGCAGGTGTACGTTATTGGTTTATGTGGAAACTGCCCATGTTTGGTGAGCAATCAGTAGACGTGATTGTGAAAGAACTTGAGGCTTGTCATCGCGCACATCCAAACAACCACGTACGTCTGCTTGGATATGACAACTATTCGCAAAGTCTGGGAACATCATTTGTGGTGTATCGCGGGCGTTAAACGGTAATTTTAGCTTGCAGTAGCAAGCGGATGCTGGTGCGGCAAAGAAGCAAAAAACAAAACCAGGTTCGCTTGTTAATGCAAGTTTGAGCAGCGCGCAGTAAATGCATAGTGTTGTCCAGTACATGATTTTTTTGCAGGACGGTAATAGAGTCCGGCGCATCGAACAAATGAATACGGAAGGTTGAGAGCATGAGCGACGTAATGGCAAACAATAAAACAACTTCAGCTGGTTCGGCATTGGACGGCTTGTCTGGCAAGGCACTTTCAAGGGCTAGACGCGCGGCCATGTCAAGTGGCGGAAAAGCAGGGTTGGGGCAAGTCAAAACAGCTTCCATTGCCCAATCGCAGGCAAGAATCCGTCCGGCGGCTTCGGTATCCATGCCGGCATCAGCGCATATCGCGGCAGCTGAATTGCCCGAGTCAGCTTCTGGCTGCACAGGCAAAGATAGTGTTGACCAAACTGAGCGCAGCAATGCGATTGAAGAAATATGCTCGATTGTGGCTAATGAGCCAGACGCGTTCATAGGACAGGTTGGTTCTGCGGTACGCCAACTTTGCCAGCAGCGGCGTCGCGCACTTTCTAGCCAGGGAAAAACAGCGGTCAAATCCTTCAGGATGATGACCCCGGCACTGGGTTCAGGTTTGAGTGGCCGTGCCGCAGCCCGCACACGCCGCGCGGCGCTGTGTGAAAACGGTCGCGGCGATGATCCGGCTTGCCGTCCTTCAGGCCGTGTTCGGACGGAAACTGCTTTCCAAAAGGTTGAGTTCGGCACCACCTTGAGCGGCAATACGGTGAGTGGCAACCAGGTGGAGCGTACCAGCAAGGTTACCGGCACTGAATCGAGTACCTGCCGCCCTATTACGGGAACTGAATATATCGGTGCCGAGCAGTATGCCGCTTGGTGTGCATCAACTCCTGCTGTGGGTTTGGTCAAGGTTGCGGTTGGCGCTACCAGTCGCGGCCAGCGTGTCAGCGGTGTGTATGCTGCGCGCGACCAGGTTACCGGAACTGAAATGGATGCCAACAAGGTAGTGACCGGCAACGAATACTTGAGCGATGATAAATTTGAATCAGCAGCTAAAGCTAGGCCTGCACCCGTCAAAGTTGGCATCTCCACCACGCGCTCTGGAAGGAGTGTAAGCGGCACTGAAGTTGGGCGCAGTAGCCAGGTGACGGGTGATGAGCAGGGTAGTTGTCTGTCTATTACAGGCAACCAATACACTAGTTCCGAGCAGTTCGAATCATTTTGCGATGCAACGCAACAAGCTGCGGTGGTACACAAGGTTTCTGTTGGCGCTACCAGTCGCGGCCAGCGTGTCAGCGGCGTGGATGCTACACACGACCATGTTACTGGAACTAAGGTGGCTGCCAATAAGGCGGTGACCGGAAACGAATACTTGAGTGTGGACAAACTCGAATCAGCAGGGCAGCCGTGGCATGCGCCCGCGAAAGTTGGCATTTCCGCCACTCGCGCTGGAATGAACGTCAGTGGTACTGAAGTTGGACGCAGTATCAAAGTCACGGGCGATGAGCACGGCAGCTGTTTAGCTATTTCAGGCATCCAATACTCGGGTTCCGAACAGTTCGATTCATTCTGCGATGCGACGCAACAAGCGGCATCACGTGCTTTGCTGCTCAGCCGTGGCGCACGCGCTGTGAGTGGGATAGGCCAGATGACCAAAGGCAAGATAACCGGAGCAGCAAAAGGCGCGGACATGGTATTGAGCGGCACGCCGTACTCGTCGACCAGTCAGCGCGTGTCGGAGAGAGGTGCGAATACTAATCCGCATCCGCTCACCCGTGTCCCAGCAAATATCCTGCGCGAGTCTGCTGTTGTGCAGCTAATGCCAACGCAACAAGGATCTTTCAGTGTCGTTGCACCGGCACGTTCGGGACGTTCGGCGCAACAAGGCAATGCCAGTGGAATCACAGGCACGGCCTACGGATCAACCTCGCGTGTTACTGGTCCGGTCAACCTGGGAGTAGGTTTGGTTTCGGGCACGCCAGAGTTTCGGCATCAGGATAGCGCTGCAGCGACAATGGTTCCGGCCAGAGCTGCCGAGCCGCAAGCTGAGTCGGCCAGAAATCGCGTGAGTGGCGATGGTCGTGAAGGTGGTAGAGCCATCACGGGCGCAGCATGGAGACACAATGAACATGTGACGGGTACCGAAGGTAACTCGACACATCGCAATCCGACCATACGCGGCGCCCAGCGCAGCGCAATGCCTGGCGCTGCGCAAATGAAGGAGGTCGAGCGTCCCGAGTTGCTTATCAGCAAAGTTACCGGTAGCAGTGGTACCGATATGAAGGGTTCTTCCATTACGTATTCTGGCGGCGCACGCGGTTAAGGTAATGCTGAGCATGATTGTGTAATCACGGATATAGGATATATAAGATCAGAAGATGAATACGAGAAACCGCCCGGGGCTACCCACTAGACAGCAACTTGCAGCAAGCCGCCAGCCTTATGGCTTGGGCACTTCTGCTAGGGTGTTGCAGGGGCGTGTGAGTTCGCCGGTGTTCTCGCCGCAAGGGCTTTCACTGAATCTGGCACTGAATCGGGATGTGATGCCCAATCTGGCCTGCGCTACTGATACTGGGCGTCCTTGTCGTCATCCGCTCACCAATGAGTTGGAGAATCAACGTCTGCTAGCTCACGAGCTGATGCTGAAGGGTAATTTTGACAAGATTGTGCAGGTACTTAAGCGTATCGCAGGATTGCAGCACGAAGCTGACTTTGAACAAAAGGCGCAGACGATAGCACTTGAGCAGTTGGGTTTTGAATTGCCGGCGCAGATACTAGCAGATGCTTGGGTAGCTGATCTGGACATGTCAGCACTGTATGGTGAATGCGTCATGCGTATGGTGCGACTTATGGCGGAGCAGACGCGGCTGAAGAGTCCGCAGCAGGATCCACGGGATCTGCAGGATACAGACGAAGCTGTCGTCTTCTTTCTGGATAGTGGATACCACGCTGTCGACATCTCGCCCTGTTCGGATGGTCGTTTGAAAGGGTTGTTGCGCTACATATTGCGCTTGCCTGATGGCGCTGTCCGTAGTCGAAAAGCTTACGCCGGGGCCATGTTTGATGTGGATGCCAACGTCAAGCGCTGGGTGGGCACGGAATTGATGCGCTTCCGTGAAGGGCGTCCGGTAACGGCAGATGCGGGTACGCGTTATCTGAAAGTGGCGGTGTATCACTGGAGCAGCTCAGACCCGACGCACGGGGGATGTGCAGCACATGGTAGCAATGTTATCGCTGCGGCGGAAGCCGCTTTGAAACGCCTGAACGAGTTTCGACTAGCGATAGAAAACAGTTTTTGCTGTGGTGCTTCGGTAGACAACCTGCTCATTGGGGTAGACACAGATACCGATGCGATCAAGATACATGTGCCCGATGCAGACGGTGAAATGAACATATACCGCTTTGTGGACAACATCGAGTTATATCGCGCGACGGTTAATGACGATGCTAGCAGTGCTAGGCTCAAGTTACACCGCGCAATTTTGGATGCCAGCGCGACAACCGGCTGGGGAGCAGGCAAGGGTGAGCCGCATGAGGGTATGCGCAGATTGATCGCCTCGTTGCTGATCAACAATCTGTCGCAGATTGAATATGTTTGCAGCAACTGGGGCGGGCGTTATGCCGACATAGGACATGCCGAACGCTTCATCAGTGTAGGTGACGGATTTGAAGAGTTCCAGTTGCGCAATCTGGCCTACTTCGCCCACCTGCATACAGTAGAAGAAGGCGCGCCAGATATGGATGTGGGCATCAATATTTTCAAGAAACTCAACGTCAAACATGGTTTGCCGGTGCCGATCGCGATTCATTTTCGTTTTGACGGCCGGGTGCCGGGTAGCCGAGAGCGTACCGCAGAACGCTGTTTACGAATCAAAGCTGCCATCGAATCACGCTATATAGATCTAGCACAAAAGGGTTTGCTGGTGTGCAACATGACAGTGCAGGACAAACGTCCAGGTAGTCAGATAGAGCTGATTGCAGCGGTTGCGGCATAAGTAACATGAGAGATCAACTATGAAGATTTATCAGGTGGAAAAAACACTGGTTTCAACCAACCGTATTCCGATCCTGGGGCACAAACCGTTGTTGGTTGTAAGGGAAAAAGTAGGCGGCCCGCGCCAGGTTGCAGTAGATGCAATTGGCTGTATTCCAGGTGACTGGGTGCTGTGCGTAGGATCATCCGCAGCACGCGAAGCTGGGGGTGGTAGGGATTACCCAAGCGACTTAACGATTGTCGGCATCATTGATTATTGGACGGAAACCTGACATGGAAATCATGCGCGTAGTGTCTGATCTGGTGATGACGCGACGTATTCCAGGGCTGCAGAATGCATCGCTGAGAGTGCTGGAAGACTTACAGGGAAAACTCAGTGTGGGATGCGACCCTGTCGGCGTACCACCAGGCAAATGGGTGTTTACTTCAGGGGGGTCGGCAGCACGCTTAGCGACAGGTTACTACGACACGCTAACGGATCTGACTATCATGGGAATTATTGATGCATGGGATGTCGGCGACGACAAGTAAACAGTTTTATAATTTAATCAAGGAGAGTGAAAATGGCAATAGTAAATGGAGTAGCACTGGGCATGATCGAAACACGCGGCTTGGTACCGGCGATTGAAGCCTCAGACGCAATGTGCAAGGCAGCTGAAGTACGTCTAATTGGCCGTCAGTTTGTTGGTGGCGGATATGTGACGGTGTTGGTGCGTGGTGAAACCGGCGCGGTCAATGCGGCGGTTCGTGCCGGTGCCGATGCATG
>CAMTXD010000125.1:0-10282 GCA_947085625.1 uncultured Gallionellaceae bacterium
GGGCTTGGGGGTGTACTTGGCTCACTATATTTTCTCCTGTTTGAATGACTCTATCACACCACGCAGAAAGTCTCGGGCTCGGAACAAAGGCCAACTGCGAACGGGTATATGATCACACGGGACGGAACAGTTAGCCTACACAGCAACTTCGTTGTGTCGCAATACGTCGTTACTCACAAAAAATTTTTCCTTACATATCATCAATATGCCGCGTCCAAATTTTTTGTTCGCGCCTAGTCTTGCTTATAACCAGCCACTTAGCGCATGTTTTATCGCGCTTAGTGGAATGGCTAGTAGTTTCATCAGAACTCGAATTAATCTACGCCTCCCTAACGCGTGCAGGAAATGACAGTGGGGATTGACAATGTTTCACGTGAAACAATCTTTCGACCGCTTACTTGCCTATGCAAAAACGGCTGAAAATCTCACCCAGCAGATCGTCTGAAGTAAATTCTCCGGTAATCGAGTTAAGCTCTTCCTGAGCCAAACGCAGCTCTTCGGCCAAGAGTTCGGCCTGATGCCCCACCCCCACCGCAGCCTGCAGGTGGCCGCTTGCCGCCAGCAACGCTCGAATATGGCGCTCACGCGCCATGAACACCCCCGCCTCCTGGTGCCAGCCGAGCAACGACAGCAATTGGTCACGCAGCAACTCAAGCCCGGCGCCGGTCTGGGCGGACAGATAAATACGGGTTTCACCGCCCTGCTGTTCCACATGCGCGGGCTGGGCAAGCAAGTCAACCTTGTTATAGATATGCAAGCGCGGGATGTCGGGTGGCAGTTCGTCAAGGATTTTCTGATCATCCGCGACTAAGCCCACGCTAGCATCCAGTAGAATCAGTATGGCATCGGCCTTTTGCAAAGAACTGCGGGTACGCTCCATACCCAACTGCTCCACCACATCGCGCGATTCGCGCAAGCCGGCTGTGTCCATGATGTGCAAGGGAACGCCGCCGATCTGGATAGCTTGGCGGATAACATCGCGCGTGGTGCCTGGCGTTGCACTGACCAGCGCCACCTCTTCTCCGCTCAACCGGTTCAGCAGGCTGGATTTGCCTACATTCGGCCGTCCCACCAGCACGATGTGGGCGCCTTCGCGCAACAGGCTACCCTGTTGCGCCAGCCTGAGGATTTTGTGCAATTTATCATGCAGCGCTTGCAGTTGCGCATCGCGCCCGGCAATGTCTGGCACGGCGAGTTCTTCTTCCGGGAAATCCAGCATGGCTTCGACCAGCATGCGCAGCCGGATCAAATCCTCCACCAGCTTGCGGATAGCCTGGGAAAACTCGCCTTGCAACGAGCGCATAGCACTGCGCGCGGCCTGGCTGGTGGTGGCGGCAATCAGGTCGGCCACGCTTTCCGCCTGCGCCAGATCGAGCTTGTCGTTGAGGAAAGCGCGCTGGGTAAACTCGCCTGGTTGAGCCAAGCGCGCGCCCAATTCGAGGCAGCGTTGCAGAACCAGTTTCAGCACGGCTGTGCCGCCATGGCCCTGCAATTCCAGCACATCTTCGCCGGTATAGGAATGCGGCGCGGGAAAGAACAGGGCGATGCCTAGCTCCATAACCTGTCCCTGCGCATCGAGAAATGAGGCAAGGCTGGCCCGCCGTGGCGACGGCATCTTGCCCAGTATCGCAGCCGCCAATGGCGCAAGATTGTGGCCGGATACCCTAACTACGCCGATGCCGCCCTGCCCAGGGGCGGTGGCAATCGCGGCAATGCTATCAGGCTTTGACGGCATCCTTGGTCTTGGCCTCAGTCTCTAAGCCGCGCGTGATATACCACTGTTGCGCGATAGAAAGGATGTTGTTTACGATAGAGTACAGCACCAATCCAGCCGGGAAAAAGAAAAACACCACGCTGAAAGCAATCGGCATGATTTGCATGAGCTTGGCCTGCATGGGATCGAGCGGAACCGGGTTGAGCTTCATCTGAATA
The DNA here is from genome assembly GCA_947085625.1 of uncultured Gallionellaceae bacterium. GTDB lineage: Bacteria > Pseudomonadota > Gammaproteobacteria > Burkholderiales > Gallionellaceae > Nitrotoga. The sequence continues at coordinate 1,933 of CAMTXD010000125.1, forward strand.
AACATACTGATACCCATGATCAGCGGCAATACGTAATAGGGATCAATGGCCGACAAGTCGCTAATCCAGCCAAAGAACGGGGCACCGCGCAATTCGACGCTGGCCAGGATAGCCCAGTACAACGCAATAAACACCGGTATCTGAACCAGCACTGGCAGGCAGCCGCCGAGCGGGTTAATTTTTTCCGTCTTGTACAGCTCCATCATGGCCTTGTGCAGGCGCTCGCGATCATCGCCGTATTGCTCCTTTATTTTCAGCAATTTGGGCGCTACCACGCGCATTTTTCCCATCGAGCGATAGCTCGCCGCCGACAGCGGGAAGAACAGCAACTTAATCAAGACGGTCAGCAGGATGATGGCCACGCCCCAGTTTTGCACCCAGCCATGCAGCCAGGAAAGCAACCAGAATAATGGCGCGGAGAGGACGGTCAGCCAGCCATAATCCACGGTCAACCCAAGTCCGGGGGCAATTTTGTCGAGCTTGGTCTGCGCCGGTCCGGCATACAGCGGTACGCTAATTTTGACAGTCTGCCCAGGCGCAATGGCGGCAACCGGCAAAATCACCCCGGCCGAATATAATTGGTTGTCCAGTTGCTTAGTATAAAACTCGCGCTGAATCTTGTCTTTGGGCAGCCATGCGGCCACAAAATAATGTTGCAGCATGCCTATCCAGCCGTTATCTGAACTTTTTGGGTATTTGGCCTTGTCTTTATCTATATCAGAAAAATCCACTTTCAGGAATTTTTCCAGCTCCGTATAGACGGCCACTCCGGTATAGGTGGGTACAAACATTGACTCTCCCTCGGGCGGGATTTTGTCACGTACCAACTGAAAATAGGCGGCGGGAGAAAGCGGGCTGGAACCGGTATTTCTGATTTCATAACCCACGTCTATCAAGTAGCTACCGCGATGAAATACATACACCTTGCTGACCTCCGCCCCGCTGACATCCGTTGCCAACAGGCGGACTTCAAGCGTGTCCTTTCCTTCGGCTAACTGATAGCTATAGGCCTGTGCCGTGAACAACGCATTGTGGGTGGGCAGCCCACTGCCGAGCAAGCCTGTCTGCGCAATATAAGTGAGCGCTCCCTGTTCACGCAATAACACAAAGGGTTTGCTCTTATCCACCGCATCGCGATGCTGCACAAACTCAAGACGGTACAGGTCTCCTCCTGCCGTGCTGATCTCCGCGGTCAAAAAGTCGGTTTTAACTTTTATGGTTTCCTGCCCGGCCCGGTTTTTCTGCCCAGCCTGGATTTTTTGCTGATCGGCAACCTCGCTTACTGTTGCACCGGTCGCACTTATCGTTGCAACCGGCACACCTGCTTCCGTGGCAACAACGGGCGCAGACTGGGCCGCGACCTGCACCGGCGGATGCTCCGAACGTTGCCATGCGTCCCACAGCAACAGGATAGAAAAAGAAAAAATCAAGAACAGAAACAACCGATTAAAATCCATATGTCTTACCTATGTAACGGGCATGACGTAAATCACCCCCTATAATGAAACATCATGCCCGTTTCCCTCTCCCCAGCCCTCTCCCCGAGGGACAGGGGGACAAAGTCTCGCTACGCGAGTTTCACGTTATATCTATGGAGCGGGATCATAACCACCCGGATGCCACGGGTTGCAACGAGCCACTCGTTTGATGCTTAACCAGGAGCCGCGCCAAGCACCATGTTTGGCGATGACTTCACGCGCATATTGGGAACAACTTGGAGTAAAACGACAGGTAGGCAGCATGAGTGGGCTTAACAAGTATTGATATAAACTTATCAACCTGATCAATAATTGCCGAATCACTTTTGAACCGCCTGCAACAATAATAACAAGGCCGATCGTCCTTCGACTGAAGTTTCCGGATTTAATTTCCGCCTAGCCCGCACAACCACATCCAATGGGTAAACAGCCGGGAAATTTTGTCTGAATACTTCCCTGATCATGCGTTTGGCGAAATTTCTGCTTACTGCATTACGCATGATGCGTTTGCTGGCTATGACCCCTAGCCTGGAAAAACCGTTATTGTTTGCACGCGAATGAACAACAAACCATGGATTAGCCAAGCTATCGGCGCGCAACGCCTGATCAAACTCTGTATGATGCCTTATCCTGCGGTGCGCCGGTAAGGTTAGGCTATCGCTAGACAGCAAGACGTGCGCGGCCTTTGGCCCTGCGGGCTGCGATTACTGCTCTTCCCCCTTTGGTTCTCATGCGAACTAGGAATCCGTGGGTACGTTTTCTTTTGATGACGGAAGGTTGGTATGTGCGTTTCATTCAGATGCTCCCAGTAATTAATGCGACAATTCTTGCTTGAAAACCCAGCATTACAATATTTAACGGGGTTTATGTCAAGCTTAATTTATCTTCTGTTGATAACTTCGTCTTGCCTGTAGAATGCTGTGAAGAATTAACTCTTGCCACCGCCACACTAAAACCAGGAAATTATGCCGGACAACGCCCTGTGGGATTCCTGTCTACACTTTTTTAAAGACAGCTTACCCTCCCAACAATTTAATTCATGGATCAAGCCACTGGCCTTTGAAATAAAAGGGGATCAGATAACCCTGACCGCGCCCAACAGCTTTACCTTGAAAGTGATACAAGAGCGTTTTTTACCGGAAATATCCAAAAGGGCTGAATCATTCCTATCCAGCCCACCCGTCTTTGAGTTGCGCATAGGGGAAAAATCGACCGCCCCCACTACACAAACATCCTCGGCCACGATAGCCGATACATTGCCGACTATTGCATTACCCGAGCCAAGAACACACAAAAGCCAGAATAAACTTAATCCGCTACTATCTTTTGACAATTTTGTTACCGGCAAAGCCAACCAGCTGGCACATGCAGCGGCAATACAAGTCGCCGAAGCCCCCGGCACAACTTACAATCCACTATTTATTTATGGCGGGGTCGGGCTGGGAAAAACCCATTTAATCCAGGCCATAGGCAACCATATTAAACAAGAAAATAGCCACGCAAAAGTCTGCTATGTGCACGCCACCAATTATATTTCAGATGTCGTACGCGCTTTTCAAACCAAAAAATTCGATGAGTTCAAACAGTTCTACAACTCTTTAGACTTGCTATTGATTGATGATATCCAATTCATCGCGGACAAGCCAGGCACCCAACAAGAGTTCTTTTACACCCTTAACTCCCTGATTGATGCACACAAACAGGTTGTCATTACCTGCGACACCTTCCCCAAAGAAATATCTGGTATGACTCCTCGGCTAACCTCGCGCTTTAGTTGGGGACTGACGGTAGCGGTCGAGCCGCCTGGGTTGGAGATGCGGGTAGCCATCCTACTGCAAAAAGCCAGCCTGTCGAACAACCCGATAAGTGAAGACGTAGCGTTTTTTATCGCCAAACATGTACGCTCCAACATCCGCGAACTGGAAGGTGCGCTCAAGCGTATAGAGGCTTATTCTAGATTTCACAAACGCATAATTACCATTGATTTGGCCAAAGAAGCGCTTAAGGATCTACTAGCATCTCAAAATAAACAAGTTTCAATAGAGAATATTCAAAAAACCGTAGCTGATTTTTACCGAATCAAGGTTGCGGATTTACTTTCTAAGAAACGTACCCGCATCATTGCTCGACCGAGACAGGTTGCCATGTGTCTAGCGCGTGAATTGACACAATTCAGCTTGCCAGAAATCGGAGCTGCGTTCGGCGGGCGTGACCACACCACAGTCATGTATGCCTGCAAAACCATAGAAAGCTTACGCAATCAGGATATCTCACTTAACGCGGATTTTAATTTACTCAATCAAACGTTGCGTAGCTGACAAACCTGTTAGCTACATGTATGCTATTTGTTAATAACTGTTCACTTGCCTACTATACCAAAATTATGCGCAAAAGTTTTACTGTCTATACCATTATTATTCACATCTTTTTACAAGCGCCAACTTCTTAAGAGTAAAGCGTAATAATGAAATTACCCACCCATATGATGCCTATTATTATTATTGTTAAGGTTATATAAGAATGTTTATTGAAAAGATCGACAAATCTGCATTACTCAAACCACTGCAGACAGTTATAGGGATTGTGGAACGCAAACAGACACTGCCCATCCTTTCCAATGTATTCATAGAAAAAACTGGAACTAGTTTAAATTTTGTTACTACCGACCTCGAGATTCAAATTGCCACCCAATTTAGTGACACCAATCAAAATGGAACTGATGCGGCAATTACGGTAGCAGCAAAAAAATTGCAGGATATCCTGAAGGTATTGCCCGAGGACAGCAAGGTGTCCCTTGAAATCCTGGACGGGCGATTACAGGTGAAGGGAAATAAAAGCAGATTTAGTTTGCAAACCTTGCCTGCTCAAGATTTTCCGAAACTTTCCGAACAGCTGAAGGAGGCAGAAAAAATTGAAGTGGGACAGGGAAAACTTAAACAATTATTTTCCATGGTTCAGTACGCCATGGCGCAACAGGACATACGTTATTACCTTAACGGCGTTCTGTTGGTTGTTGATGGCGCATTTCTTAAACTCATCGCCACCGACGGACATCGCCTTGCATATATAAGCACAAAGTTGGACAAGGAATATCCAAAATGCGAAGCAATCATACCCAGAAAAACGGTTACCGAACTGGTTAAACTATTGGAGGATAAAGAAGAAAAAATCGTTCTCGACCTAGCAAAAAACCAGATTAGGACAACATTCTCCAATATAACGCTGACTTCCAAAGTCATAGAAGGAAAGTTTCCGGATTATGACCGCGTAATTCCCAATCATACCAACCACCTCACCCTGGACAGATTATCTATTCTCCAGGCATTGCAGCGCGCGGCAATACTATCCAATGAAAAATTCAGGGGTGTGCGCTTTATCCTGACCGAGAAAAACCTGCGCATTATCAGCAATAACACCGAACAGGAAGAAGCCCAGGAAGATATGGAAACCGATTATCACGGTACCGCATTGGACATCGGATTTAACGTTAATTATTTACTGGATGGGTTAAATAGTGTTGCGACACAAACCATCACTTTTTCTTTTGGCGATGCTAACAGTAGTATTTTATTAACGGTGCCAGGTAATGAAGAATTTAAATATGTTGTCATGCCCATGCGTATTTGAACTACCCAAACCAGCAGTAATGGCACGCAAAATGAGATCAAGATAAGGAAAGCGATGAGCGAATATACTTCAAGTAGCATTAAAGTTCTTAAGGGGCTGGAAGCAGTCAGAAAACGTCCGGGTATGTACATAGGCGACACCAACGACGGCAGTGGACTGCATCATATGGTGTTTGAAGCGGTGGACAACGCGGTTGATGAAGCTCTAGCGGGACACTGTAATGAAATCACCGTTACCATACACCCGGATAATTCAATCAGTGTGGTAGACAACGGACGCGGCATCCCGACAGATATACACAAAGAAGAAAACCGTTCCGCAGCGGAAGTAATCATGACCGTGTTACATGCCGGCGGAAAATTCGATGGCAACTCGTACAAGATTTCAGGCGGGTTGCATGGCGTAGGAGTTTCAGTGGTGAACGCGTTATCGGAGTGGCTACGCTTGACCATACGCCGGGAAGGTAAGGTGCACGCCATGGAGTTTCGTATGGGCGACCCGGTCGCGCCGCTTAAAGTGGTGGGTAATACTGACAAGCGCGGGACCGAGGTTCATTTTCTGCCAAGCAAAGAAATTTTTGGTTTGGTTGAGTTCCACTTCGATATTTTGGCCAAACGCTTACGCGAACTTTCATTTCTGAACAATGGCGTAAAAATTGATCTCATAGATAAACGAAACGGCAAAGAGGAACACTTCGCGTTCACGGGCGGGGTCAAGGGTTTCGTAGAATACATGAACAGAAATAAGAGCGTGCTGCACCCAAATGTATTTTATGCCTGCGTTGAAAAAGACGGCGTTACGGCAGAAATCGCCATGCAGTGGAACGACTCCTATCAGGAAACTGTACAGTGTTTTACTAATAATATTCCGCAGCGTGATGGCGGTACTCACCTGACGGCGTTGCGCACGGCCATGACGCGCACCCTGAACCAATATATCGAGCAGGAAGATCTGGCAAAAAAAGCCAAGGTGGAAACAACTGGCGACGACATGCGCGAAGGGTTGGTTGCGGTACTCTCGGTCAAGCTCCCGGATCCAAAGTTTTCCTCACAAACAAAAGACAAATTGGTCTCCTCGGAAATTCGCCCGATTGTGGAAGAAGTGGTGAGCCAGCATCTGATGGCATATCTACTGGAAAAACCAAATGATGCCAAAGTCATCGTTGGAAAAATTGTTGATGCCGCTCGCGCCAGAGAAGCCGCACGCAAGGCCCGCGAATTGACGAGGCGCAAAGGCGTTTTGGATGGCATGGGCCTGCCCGGCAAGCTGGCAGATTGCCAGGAAAAAGACCCGGCACAGTCCGAGCTTTATCTGGTCGAGGGTGACTCTGCCGGAGGGTCGGCCAAACAGGGGCGCGACCGCAAGTTCCAGGCCATCTTGCCGCTCAAGGGTAAAATTTTGAATGTGGAACGCGCGCGTTTCGAGAAGATTATTTCCTCACAGGAAATCACCACCCTGATTACCGTGCTCGGCACCAGTATCGGCAAAGACGAATACAATCCGGATAAGCTGCGCTATCACCGCATCATCATCATGACCGACGCGGACGTTGACGGTTCACATATCCGCACCCTGCTGCTAACCTTCTTTTACCGCCAGATGCCTGAACTGATCGAGCGCGGTCACGTTTACATCGCGCAACCGCCGTTGTACAAAGTCAAGCAGGGTAAGGATGAGCGTTATCTGAAAGACGACCATGAAATGAAAAGCTATATGTTGCGCTCCGCCCTGGTAGATGCCGAACTGTATACGGATCAGGGTGCGACAGCACTGAAAGCGGAAACACTGGAGCACCTGGCCAAGGAATATTTTCTCGCGGAAGCCGTGATAGACCGATTGTCGCGGATTATCGCCGCAGAAGCGCTGCATGCATTGCTTAAGCAACCGGATATACGGCTGGACGATCAAGAGCAAGCAACGCAAAGTGCCACGCGCTTGCAACAGGTCTGTGGCCAGGGACTGGTTGTGATGGCGGAAATTAATCCGGCCAATGATGAATATCGGCTACGCTTGGAAAAGCATTTACATGGAAACTTTTCCGTCAGCCATATCGAGCAAACCTTTCTGCTCAGCGGCGATTTTGCGCAAATACGACAAACAGCTCAAGCGCTCGAAGGCTTGTTGGGCAAGGGCGCATTCATCAAGCGCGGGGAACAACGCATGCCCGTGGCCGATTTCAAGCAGGCCATCGAATGGCTGTTGGTGGAAGCCAAACGCGGAGTCAGCATCCAGCGCTACAAAGGTTTGGGCGAAATGAACCCGGAGCAATTGTGGGAAACCACCATGGATGTGAAAAACCGTATCCTGCTGCGCGTACAAATTGAAGACATGATCTCGGCTGACGAAATTTTTACCACATTGATGGGCGACGTAGTCGAGCCGCGCCGTGCCTTCATCGAACAAAATGCGCTGGGTGTGAGGAATCTCGACGTATAAATGAAATCATGAAAATAAAAGCCATTATTTTTGACGTGGACGGGACGCTGGCTGATACCGAGGAGGCGCACCGCCTTGCATTCAATCAAACTTTTGCCGAAAGCAACCTGACCTGGAAGTGGGATGTCACCCTGTATGGCAAATTGCTCAAGGTAACGGGGGGTAAGGAGCGCATTAAATATTATGTTGAAACCTACCAGCCTGATTTCCACAAGCCGGCCGACTATGAGGTTTTCGTCAAGCACCTGCACCAACTTAAAACCAGCCATTACACCGCCATGCTGCGCACGGGTCGTGTTCCCTTGCGGCCCAACGTCAAGCGGCTAATTATCGAAGCCAAGCAGGCGGGGCTGAAACTCGCCATCGCCACCACGACCTCGCCGGAAAACGTCGCCACCCTGTTGCAGCAAGGATTCGGGCAGGGGGGCGAGGCTCTGTTCGATGTCATCGGCTGCGGCGACATCGTGCCCCACAAAAAACCGGCACCCGACATTTACCAATGGGTGCTGGAGCGGCTCCATCTAAACGCTGCCGACTGTATCGCTCTGGAAGATTCGGAGAACGGCCTGCGTTCCAGCCTGGCTGCCGACGTGAAAACTTTCATAACCACCAACCACTACACATACCACCAGGATTTCTCGGGGGCAGCGGCGGTATTCGAGGATTTAAGCGATCTCGACGACTTTTATCGCCACGCCGGGTTAACATTTTCCAAATACTCGGTTTCTGTTTAAAGGTGACCATTACTATTATTGGAAAAAATGCGGGGGCGTACCTCATCTGGGAGAGCGTCGCGTTCGCAATGCGAA